>NZ_JBQQBQ010000038.1:0-99903 GCF_052245915.1 Nonomuraea sp. 10N515B | reverse complement strand
TCGCGCGTGCAGCGTCGCGCGTGCAGCGTCGCGCGTGCAGCGTCGCGCGTGCAGCGTCGCGCGTGCAGCGTCGCGCGTGCAGCGTCGCGCGTGCAGCGTCGCGCGTGCAGCGTCGCGGCGCAGCGTCGCGGCGCAGCGTGGCGGCGCAGCGTGGCGGCGCAGCGTGGCGGCGCAGCGTGGCGCGTGCAGCGTGGCGCGTGCAGCGCTCGTTTGCTGCGGGACGAGCGCTCCGCCGTGGCTCGGCCGTGGGGCGGCGGCCTTGGCCGTGAGGGCCACGGTCGCCTGGCGGATCACGCCGCTGACCGTGACGGCGACCGTCACCTGCCCCTCGCGCAACGCCGTCAGCGTGCCCGTAGCCGGGTCGAGGACGGCGACGTGCCACGGCTTGGCCGTCTGCCGGGCGCCGACGTGCAGGTTCGGCGAGCCGGACCAGGCGGCCGAGACCGGGTGGACGGCGGGAACCGTCCGCGACCCCTGTTTGACCGCCGCCGTCACCGACCCGGGCATGCCGATGGCGACCGTGGCGGGCGCGGTGAGCACGAGGTCGTCCACGTGCGGCCGGACCTGCGTGCCGATCCAGGCCGGCGCGTCGACGAACCAGTTGCGTTTGACGTGCTCGGCCTCGGTCCGCGTCACCGGGTCCACGCCCCACAGCGACCAGCCGGTGAAGCCGCCGTCGCCGGGTGAGGTGGCGGGGTTCTTGCCGGAGTTGCCGTTGATGAAGTACGGCACCGCGTCCACCCGCGCCGCGTGGAACGTCCCCACGTGCGCCCCGATGAAGGCGGCCCCCTTGCCGGTGTCCCGCTGGAAGGCGGCCAGCCAGCCCTCCACCAGCGCGGCCTCCTTGCGGTCGCCGAGCTGGCTGCCCTTGCCGGGCGTCGGGTCCCGCGGCGGCACGTGGAACAGCACCGCGACGGACCCGATCGAGGCATCCTTCGCGGCCTTGTCCAGCTCGGACCTGAGCATGGCGACCTGGTCGTAGCCGCCGCCCCTGAGGTTCAGCCGGGAGGTGTCCAGGGTGATGAAGCGGGTGCCCTTGTGGTCGAAGGTCCGGTACGTGTCCCCGAAGACGGCCTTGAAGTTGTCGATCTTGCCGCCCATCACCTCATGGTTGCCGGGAATGTAGTGATATTTCAGCGCACCGCCCAGCTCCTCATCGAGGATCCGCTTCGCCAGCGCGAAGTCCTCGGGCGACGCCTCGTCCACCAGGTCACCGTTGACGAGCAGGAAGTCCGGCTCGGCCGCCTTGATCTCACGCAGCGTCCTGCGGGCGTTCTTGACGATGTCGCTGTCGGGGGCTCTGGCCACGAACTGCGCGTCCGACATGACCGCGAACCGCCACGGCATCTCCGCCACCGACGGCTTGACCACGGGGTCGGCGACCTTGGCCGCCGCGGGCGCGGAGACCGCCGGCGGCACCTTGGCGACCAGCCCGTCGATGAGGATCTCGTTGGTGTACTTGGCGTCGGCCTTGGTCTCGGCCACGTAGAAGCGCCGCAGCTTGAGCGGGTAGTTGACGCCCGCGGGCACGGCGAACTCGACGAACCTCCACCCGGTCCACGTCATGTACGGCCCGCGCAGGATCTGCGACTGCCCGAGCGCGTCGTAGAACTCTAGGCTGGGCCACTCCCCCTTGCCGGTGGAGTGGATCCACAGCCCGAACGCCTGCGGCTGCCCGTCCACCACGATCTGCTGCGGCGGGCTGGCGTACGCGGCCCGGGTGGCGGTCGAGGTGGTGAAGTCGTACGACAGCTTGAGCCCGCCCCCGCTCTGCCCGGGCGCCGCCGACAGCGAGCCGGTGGCTCGGGCCGCGGCGAACGTCCACGTGGCGGCGTCCTCGAAGTCGGCGACCGGCTTGTCCTCGAAGCCGACGGTCACCGGCACGGCGGTGCTGAGCTTGCCGACGCGCGCGGTGATGAGCCCGGACCCGGTGGCCTGCTTCGCCTTGACGGTGAAGGAGCCGTGCTCGGCCGCGGTGACCTCGAACAGGTTCTTGTCGTAGTCGAGCGTGAGGTCGGCCGGCTCGATGGGCGCGGAGTTGCCGTTGCGGTCGTAGCCGACCACGCCGAACGTGGCGGTGCGGTCCTGGCCGGGCATGCCGAGCCGGTCGGCGGTCGTGCCGAGCCGCTGCAGCGGCTGGAGCACGGTCAGGTCGATGGTGCCCTGGGCGCCGCCGCGCGAGGCGGTGACGGTGGTCTGGCCGGGCACCAAAGCGTGAAATCTACCGTCTCGGACCACGCCGTGGACGGCCGGGTTGGCACGCCATGACGGGGTCCCGGCGGCGGGCCCGTACGTCTCGTCGTAGCCGGCGGCGGTCAGCCGCCTGGTGAGGCCGGGGAAGACCCGGTCGGGACGGCCGCCGGCGACGGGGGCGGCGCCGGGCGCCCTGGCGGGGTCGTTCGCGGTCTCCAGCCAGAAGCCCTTGAGCTTGCCGCTGCCCTGAGGCGTGTAGAGGGCCAGGCCGTTGGGGACGTGGCGCTCGCCGCCGTCGGACGGGCTGTTCTCGACCTGCACGTCGGCGGAGCCGGGCTCGCGGGCCAGCATGGTGGAGGAGCCGCCGCCGTCGAGGTTGAGCGCGTTCGCGGCGCCGAGGTCGACCATCAGCGCGGCCAGCTCGTTGAGCGTGACGCCGCGGCTGTCGGCCTGGCGGCCGTCCACGGTCAGCAGGTACATCTTCCTGCCGTCGGCGGAGAACCCGACGGCGGTACGGGGGTGCGCGGCCTGATCGGTGGAATTCTGCGCGACGCCGTCCTTGACCAGCACCCAGTTGCCGCCGACGGCCGCCTTGACCGTGCTGCTATCGGACGACTTCGGCTGATATTTCACGTCAACTCGGTCGCCGACCTTCAACGCGGACAGACCCGTCGCCCCCGCGTCGCGGCCCAGCAGGATCGTGGTCCCGGCCGGGATCGGCCCTGAGCCCGCGGAGGTGCGTATCTCCGAGACGACCCCGTTGACGAGGGCGACCTCGGCGACGGACGCCGCGCCCGCGACGGCGCGGGCCCGAGTGTAGGAGCCCCACAGGGACGTGAACAGCCCTACGCCGCCGCCCTGCACGATCTGGTTGAACTGGGTGAGCTTGATCGGCGATCCGCCGGCCGGCGTGGCGGTGCCCTCGAAGTACATCTTCAGCACCCGGCCGACGCCGTCCCCGGTGACCGCGACCGCGTTGTCGTGGCCGGCGACGGGCGACTGGATGAGGTTGCCGTTCTGCACGCCGATGCCCTGGGCGGCGCCCGAGTTGTTGATGTCGAAGAAGTCGCCGTTGACGGCCGCGACGGCGCGGGAGCGTTTGGCGGGCCCGGACAGCGGCTCGGTCTTGGACACCTCGCCGGAGAACACGTAGTCGGCCGTCGCGCCGCCGAGGTCGGCGGTGATCGCGTCCGCACGCAGCCAGCCGAGCGCGTCATAGGTGTCGAACGAGGTCAGCGAGATCCCCGGCGCGACCGGCCGGGTCCTCTTGGCCGTCTCCAGCCGCGGCTGCCCGGCCGCGGCCCGGGCCAGCAACGTGGACGGCGGTGGATAGGACGACGCCTCGAGCGCGTCCTCTGCGGGGGGTACGGGGTCGGCCTGCGCGGGCGCCACGGTCACGGCCAGAGGGCCTAACAGCAGCGCGGTGGCGGCCAGCAATCGGAGGGTCTGCACGACCGAACTCAATCGTTCGTGGATATAACTTTCAAGACTTCGGGGTGAACTAAAAGATAATTTCAGCGCTTGACCCTGGTCAGCCGGTCGAGCGCCTCGCCGTAGAGCGGGTCGAGCCAGTAGTCGCCGTGCCCGCGCGCCTCGGGCAGCGGCTGTCCCGGCCGGGGCCGCGGCGGGTCCCAGCAGAACCGGTCGACGCCGTCGCCGCCGCCGGGCCCTTCGCCGAGCGGGTCCACCCGCCGGAACACGGGCCCGCCGATGGGGTCGCTCAGCCGGTAGAGGTTGTGCCAGGGCACCGCGTCGCGTACCGCGGCGAGCGCCGGCGCGCCGAAGTAGGCCGGGAAGAAGGCGGTGTACAGGCGGCGCAGCGGCGATCCGTGGGTGAGCAGGCCGATGCGCCGCCGCAGCTCGGGCTCGAGCTGCAGCACGAGGGCGGCGGCGATGACGCTGCCCTGGCTGTGCCCGGACAGGATCACCTGGTCCCGGTCGGTCCTGGCCAGCCTGCCGACACGGGCGATCAGCTCGGGGATGACGCGCTCGGTGTAGCAGGGCGGGGCGAGGGGATGGACGGCGCGGGGCCAGAACGTGCACACGTCCCAGAGGATGCCGATCGTCCTGCGCAGGCGGAGGTCGGTGTAGGTACGGCGGCCGAGCAGCACCAGGCCGGCCACAACCGCGGCCATGGCCCAGCTCCCCGTCGCGGCCGGCAGCCCGGCGACCCCGCCGGCCGGGGCGAACAGGTGGAATCGGTGGATCACGGTGACCGCGGCGAGCCCGGCCACGCCGGCGCCGGTGAGCACGGCCAGCACCAGCCCGGCGCGGTCGGTGAGCGCGGCCAGCGCCCACGTGCCCGCGACCGCGCCGCCGTGGCGCTGGCCGTAGTGATGCGCCAGCCGCGGCGCCAGCCGGGCCGTCTCGGCCTTGTGGATCAGCCGGAGGGCGAGCGCGACGGCGAGCACTCCTAGCAGCAGGAGGGGCACCAGGGCCGCCGTCCACCAGACGGGGCCGCCGAGGACGATCCCGCGGTCCGGCCCGCCGAGGGAGGTGGCGGTCCAGAACAGCAGGCCGAGCCCCAGGACGTGCGCGGCGCCCGCGGCGATCATCAGCGTGAACCAGCCGGCCAGGCCGCCCAGCGCCGGCGGCACGGCCGGGCGGTCCATCCGGGCGAGCACCCAGGTGGCGAGCAGGATGAATCCCCCGGCCCCGGCCATCAGGGCCACATGGAGCGCTCCAATCTCGGCATCGGGCAGCCGCCGCCCGGGCGCGCCGGCGCCCAGACCGGCCAGCGCCAGCACGATCGTGGCGGCCAGGACCAGCGGCGCGGCCACCCTCAGTCCACGGCACGCGTACGTGAGCCACCGCGGAACCCCCTCCCCCGGATCCAGCCGTCTGGCGATCCACGGCAGCAGTACCAGCACCACGGCCGCGGCCTGGACGGCGGCGTTGGCCACGGTCAGCGCCAGCCCTCGCGGGGTGCCCGCGAACGGCGCGGACACGGCCAGCCCGATCGAGGCGAACGCGAAGGCGACGTGCACGACCCGCAGCCGCCACACCGGCGCGCCGCCGTGCCACAGCCGCGGCCGCGCCAGCGGCAGACCGGCCCATGGCACGCCGGCCCGCGACACGCTGGCCCGAGGCACGCCGGCCCGCAGCACGCCGCCGGGCGGGATGGCGGTCCGTTCGTCACGCTTCCAGGTGCGCCGGGCCGGCCACCACAGCACCACGACGACCAGCAGGGGTGCCAGGGCGGTGACCGCCAGCCGCTTGGACGGCTCGCTCCCCCACAGCGCGCCCAGCCAGCTCAGCCAACCGGGAGCCGCGTCGCGGGTGCAGGCCCCTCCCGCGGCCGTGCACTGCCAGCCGACGAGGTCGACCGCGGCCCGGGTGACGGCGCCGACGAGCGTGCCGGTGAGCAGCAGCGCGAACAGCCGCTGGGCCGCCTCCGTGACGTGCCGCAGCCGGGCGCCGCGCGCCGGTCTGGGCAGCATGAAGTAGGACAGGTTCGCCAGCGAGAACGGCAGCAGAGGCAGCCACAGCGCCACACTCCAGCCGCCGGAGGTGAGGCCACCCCACGCGTACGCCTCGCGGCGGCGCTGTTCCGGCACGTCCGCGTCGTCGCCCGACGGCCGCCCGCCCGGCCACCAGCGGCGGTGGAATCCGGTGACGCCGTCGCCCGCGACCCGCCGGGGGTGAGGGTGGTTGAGCGTGCCCTCCGGCGGGGTGCCGGCGACGCCGTGCACGCGCAGCTCGGTCACCCCGTCGCAGGTCTCATCGAGGAATCCGTCCACGTCGATCAGGATCCCGCGCGCCGCCTTGTGACGTAAAGTAATTTCTCCATCACAGTGAGGTTATCTTCAGCTTGTGCGCGGCCGAGATGGCGATGAGCGCGGCCGAGGTGAGCAGGACGACGCGGTCACCGCGATGCCGGGCACAGCGAGCGTCGCCCGGCCAGGAGACGTTTCTGGACACCGATCCGGGGCAGGCGGAGGGAACGTTCATGACGAAGACGGTCCGTCTCTGGCGTTGTCGCGCACGACGGCGCAGACTGGATAGACGGCGATCGCGTGGAGCAGTGGAGCATCCGTGGACAATCACCTTGATCACCTGCCGGTCCTGTCCCGCGGCAGACATCGCAACCCGAAACGCGGTGCCTGTTTCATGGAGCTGGCCTCCTACCTGGCCGGCGAGCGGTGGAGCGACCATCCGGCCTGCACGCATCCGTTGCTGGCCGCACTCGCCCGTCTGGTCAACGACAACGTCAGCGACGACAGCCGCGCCAAGCTGGTCGGACTCGTGCCGTCGATCATCGGGCTGGCCAGCGACGACCTGCGTGTGGACGCGCGGATCGCGCTGCGCTGCGCGACGACGGCGCTGCCGGTGGCCGCGGCCGAGCGCCAGCTCGCGCTGGCCGTCTCGGTGCTCGCGGCGGAGGAGATGCTGGCCAGGCTCGACGGCGCCCCGCCCGGGCGGCTGAGCGCCGAGAGCCGCCGGGCGATGGAGGAGGTACCGCACGCGACCGAGCAGGCCAGGCGCTTCAGCCGGGCGGCCCGGATCACGCAGAAGGGGTTCCGCAGGTACGCCGCGCCGAACGCGGTGCAACTGTCGGTGGTGGGCATCGTCCAGGCCTGCATCCCGGACCCGGACGCGCTGCTGCGGCGGCTGCTGGAGGAGGCGATCGTGGACTGCGACGCCTTGATCCGCGGCTCCGGGACCGAGGTCCCCGAGGTGGAGACGGTCCCCCCCGCTCCAGCCCCGGCCCACGCCTGACCGGCACCGGCACACCGATCTCCCCCGCGGCATCGCCCGCGGGGGTTCTCGTGTGCACATGCGTCCCGGTGGACGTCGTGCGGACGTGCTAACCCAGGCTGCTTGTGCGCACATGCCCGCGCACGTAGCGTAACGAAACGCTCATCGAGACGGCCTTTTCCCAGCTCAGGAAAGCCTCTCCTTCGTTGCGGATCTTGTCGGCGTATGCCTAAATTTGCGACAAGACACCCGAAAGCGGAGGAGTTACATGACCATCGAGCTCACCCGGCCGTACTCTCCTGAGCAGCACCACCACCACCGCGACGTCACCGGTGGCTGGCTGCGCCCGGCGGTGTTCGGCGCCATGGACGGGCTCGTGTCGAACTTCGCGCTGATCGCCGGCGTGGTGGGGGCGGCGGGCGCCGGGCGGGCCGCGGTGCTGGCCGGGTTCGCCGGGCTGGCCGCCGGGGCGTTCTCCATGGCGGCCGGCGAGTACACGTCGGTGAAGTCCCAGACCGAGCTGATGCGGGCGGAGATCGCCGTGGAGCGGCGCGAGCTGGCCCGCAACCCGGAGGGCGAGCAGGCGGAGCTGGCCGCGCTCTACCGGGCCCGCGGCCTGGACGCCGACCTGGCGCGGCGGGTCGCCGCGGGGTTGTCGGCCGATCCCGAGCAGGCGCTCCGGGTGCATGTTCGCGAGGAACTGGGCGTGGACCCGGACGATCTGCCCTCGCCGTACGTGGCCGCCGCCTCGTCGTTCGGCGCGTTCGCGCTCGGGGCGCTGGTGCCCCTGGCGCCGTTCCTGTTCGGCGCGTCCGGCCTGGTGCTGGCCGTGGTGCTGAGCGTGCTGGGGTTGTTCGGGTTCGGCGCGGCGGTGGCGGCGATGACGGCGCGGCCGTGGTGGCTGGGCGGCCTGCGGCAACTGGCGCTCGGCGTGGGCGCCGCGACGGTGACCTTCGGCCTGGGCCACCTGCTCGGCGTCACGGTGTCCTAGCGCCTGCAGGAGGCTGGCGTCGCAAGCTGACAGCGCGGCCGCCCGGGGACGGCGGACCCGGCCTACGGACGGCCGGCGGCAGCGAGCTTGGCGCCAAGGCCGATGAGCGCGACCCCGGTCAACCCGTCCACGGCCCGGCGCACGGCGGGCCTGGCGAACACCTTGCGCAGCGTACCCACGATGGTGGCCACCACCAGGAACCACAGGACCGTCCCTGCCAGCGCGATCAGCGAGAGCACGAGCGTGTCAGCCAGGGAGGCGCCGCCGCCGACGAACTGCGGCACGAGGGCGACGAAGAACAGCGCCGCCTTGGGGTTGAGCGCATTGGTGAGCAGCCCCTCGGCGAAGGCCGCCCACGGGCTGCGCCGCCCGGGATCGGCCGCCACGTCCAGCGCCGGCTCCCCGCCCCTGCGCAGGGCCGAGCGCAGCGCCTTGACCCCGAGATACAGCAGGTAGGCCGCGCCGACCACCTTGACCACGGTGAACGCCGCCGCCGAGGCGGCCAGCAGCGCCGCCACACCGGTGGCCGCGGCCACCACCCAGGCGAAGACGCCCACGGAGATTCCGAGCGCGGCGGCCATGCCGTAGCCGCGCCCGGAGACGGCGGAACGTCGTACGACCACCGCGAAGTCCGGACCGGGCGACATGGCCCCGAGCAACACGACACCACCGAAAGCCACGAACTGCGTCACAGAGCTCACGACGTTCACTCTATGAGCCAGACGCCTTGACCATCAGCGCTTACGGCGCCGCCTCTTGAAGATGGCGCGCAGGGTCAGCAGTAACACGATCGCGACGGCCTGGCCACCCAGCACGATGCGGTTGACGTCCACAGCGGGCCGCCACAGGACATCGCCGTCCTTCAGCACGAACATGCCCGCCGGCGTAGCCCCGAAGCCGAATCCGCCGCCGCTGCCCCCGCTCTCCTCGCCCTTCTCCCCCTTACCCTCGCCCTGACCGCCGCCGCCTCCGTGGGCGACCCTGGCGACGGGGATGACGACGACGTCGCCGTGCTGGATCGGCTCACCGAAGACTCGCTTGACGGTCGCGGCGTCCTTCGACCGCTCCACCAGTTCCATGATGTCCATTGACCCATCGTCGTCCCCGATCGGCCGATGCACCACCCGCGTGGCGGGTGTGTCCGTTGTGCGATCAGACGCGACGGCCGCGGAGCTCGCGGTATTTGCGCACCAGCCGTTCCGTGGACGGGTCCGGGAGGGTCGTGGGGGGCTCTTCCGAGGTGAGGGCCGGGGCCAGGTCGAGGGCCATCTTCTTGCCCAGCTCCACCCCCCACTGGTCGAAGGAGTCGACGCCCCAGATGGTGCCCTCGACGAACACGATGTGCTCGTAGAGCGCCACGAGCTGGCCGAGCGTGGAGGGGGTCAGTTTCGGGGCGAGGATCGTGGAGGTGGGGCGGTTGCCGGGCATCACCTTGTGGGGAACGATGGCGGTCGCGGTGCCCTCGGCGGCGATCTCCTCGGCCGTCTTGCCGAACGCCAGCGCCGACGTCTGGGCGAGGAGGTTGGCGGTCAGCTGGTCGTGCATGCCCTCGCGGTCGTCATGCGGCTCGGCGAAGCCGATGAAGTCGGCCGGGATGAGGCGAGTGCCCTGGTGGAGGAGCTGGTAGAAGGCGTGCTGGCCGTTGGTGCCCGGCTCGCCCCAGAAGATCTCGCCGGTGTTGGTGGTGACCGGGGCGCCGTCGGCGCGCACGGACTTGCCGTTGGACTCCATCGTGAGCTGCTGCAGGTAGGCGGGGAAGCGGTGCAGCCGCTGGCTGTAGGGCAGGACGGCGCGGGTCTCGGCGCCGAAGAAGTCGTCATACCAGACCCCGAGCAGGCCCATCAGCACCGGCATGTTGGCGTGGAACGGCGCGGTGCGGAAGTGCTCGTCGATGGTGTGGAAGCCGGCGAGCATCTCACGGAAACGCTCGGGCCCGATGGCGATCATCAGCGACAGCCCGATGGCGCCGTCGTAGGAGTAGCGGCCGCCGACCCAGTCCCAGAAGCCGAACATGTTGTCGGTGTCGATGCCGAACTCGGCGACCTTCTCGGCGTTGGTGGAGACGGCCACGAAATGCTTGGACACCGCCTCCCCGCCGAGGGCCTCGACCAGCCAGCGGCGCGCGACCCTGGCGTTGGTGAGGGTCTCCAGCGTGGTGAAGGTCTTGGAGCTGACCACGAACAGCGTCGTCTCAGGATCGAGGTCGCGAAGGTTGCCGGTGATGTCGGCCGGGTCGATGTTGGAGACGAACCGGGCCGCGATGCCGGCGTCGGCGTAGTCGCGCAGCGCCTCGTAGGCCATCGCGGGGCCGAGGTCGGAGCCGCCGATGCCGATGTTGACGACGGTCTCGATCGCCTTGCCGGTGGCGCCCTTCCACTCCTCGGACCTGACGCGGTCGGCGAAGGCGCTCATCTTGTCGAGCACGGCGTGCACGTCGGCCACGACGTCCTGCCCGTCCACGACCAGCTCGGCCTCCCGCGGGGCGCGCAGCGCGACGTGCAGCACGGCGCGGTCCTCGCTGACGTTGATGTGCTCGCCGGAGAACATGGCGGTGATCCGGTCACGCAGCCCCGCCCGCTCGGCCAGGGCCACGAGCAGGTCCACGGTCTCCTGGGTGGCACGGTGCTTGGCGTAGTCGAGGTAGAGATCGCCGGCGGTCACCGTCATGCGCTCGGCGCGGCCGGGGTCCTCCGCGAACAGCTCACGCAGGGTCGTGCCCGCCAGCTCCTCCTGGTGCTTGGACAGAGCCGCCCACTCCTGGCTCTGGGTGATGTCGCCGTTCACGCTTCCTCCTCGGGTTGCCAAACCGACCGATCCATCGTCCCTTGACTTGCTCCCCGGACTGACGACCAGGGATTCCCGTGCCGCTTACGCGGCAGCTCGCGGCGCGTCACCCACGCCGCGAGCTATGGTACGGGGTGCTTGACGCTTCACCGACCCGGGAGGGTCTCCACGCCCTGACACGACCAGCCCGGCCGCGTATCCTCTGGCTTTGATGTTCTTCGCCGCGTTCACATCAGCGTGCTCGACATGCCCGCAGGAGGTGCATCGAAAGTCCGCTTGACTCTCGCGGCTCTTCGCGTCCACCGTCCCGCAGAGCGGGTTCGAGCACGTCTGTGACGTGTACGCAGGATCCACGACCCGAATCGAGGTCCCGGTGTAGCGGGCCTTGGACCGCAACGCGGTCTCCAGCCCGTACCACCCCTTATCCAGAATCGACTTGTTCAATCCGGCTTTCGCCGCGCGCCCGTTGGGCAGGTACCCTCCCGGCTTTCCGGGATCGGGCTTCGGCGCGACCGACGCGGTCATCGCCCGGACGTTCAGCTTCTCCAGCGTGACGATCGCGTTGTCGCGGGTGAGCCGATGCGCGGTCTGGGCATTGAAGTCCGCGCGCCGCCACCGCGCCCGCCGCATCAGATCGCCCATCGCCCGCACCACCCGCCGACGCCGGTTCGAGCCCTTCTTCGACCGAGCCAGCTTGCGCTCCAGCCGCCAGTACCGGATGGCCTCACCCGCCGACACGAACCCCGTCTCGCCCGGGCCGTCGCCGCCCTCAACCGGCGGCGCTGTCGACGAAACGCCGTCCTCGCCGAGGCCATCGTCGACGAGGAAGCTGATGAACCAATGCTTGCCATCGCGGGCCACGGTCGCCGACTTCACGCTCCCTCCCAAGGAGCGGGACAGGCGGAACCTCACCCACCCGAACTTCGGCAGGAACACCCGCCCCCACTTACGACTGATCCGCTCGACCGGGATGTGTTTGGCCGTTGGGAACCGAAAAGACGGCCTCCACCTTGCCTTGCTCTTCCACCGCACCTTCCATGTGCCGTGCTGGCGGCAGGCGAGATCCAGATCCTTCAGCGTCTGCTGGACGACCTGCGCGGGAGCCTCCGACAACCAGGCACAATCCGGGTCGCTCTTCGCCTCGGCGAGCTGGCGGCACTGCGCCTCATAGCCGATGAAACGCACCCCGGCGCCGATAGGCGCGACGCTGCACCAAACCGGTGTTCCACACACTGCGGCAGATCCCGCCCAACCGCTCAGCGAACAGCCGCTGACCGAAATCGAACTCCAAGCGGTACCTCCGACCTGCCAACACCAGCGCAACACCTCCCCCACCAGCCACTCTGGCCCCAGGACTCGAACACATCATCCCGTCAGCGAGCCAGCAGACGAAATAGCCATACGGTAAGCACGTGGTTACTCACGATGCATGCCCCGCCTGGTCAAGGGTGAGGCAGTACACGCCTTTCTTACTGCCGCCGCGAAGCCGTGAGACGCCAGAGAGGCGGTGGTCGGCGCCCAGAGCCGCGCGTGCGACTCCTGCCAGATGCCGTACGCGGTGCCGCTCATGCGGGCGTCGCTGATGCGCACCATGTCGCGCACTCCCTTGGCGAGCAGCTTGACCGGCACCGGCAAGTTGCCGACCTCCGGCATGCCGGTGTGGCCCTTGGGCCCGCAGCCGCGCAGCACCAGCACTGGCGTCTCGTCCACGTCCAGGTCGGGCGAGTCAAGGCGGGCATAGACGTCCTCGACGCAGTCGAAGACGACGGCCCGGCCGCCGCGGTGCCGCAGCAGCTCGGGCGAGGCGGCGGCGAGCTAGATGACGGCGCCGCCGGGCGCGAGGTTGCCGCGCAGGACGGCGATGCCGGCGTCGAACAGGCCCGGGTCGCCGCGGCACCGGATGACGCTCTCGTCCCAGATCTCGGCCCCGGCGAGGGGTTCCACCAGCGGCCGCCCGCGCCGCATCCATGGCCGATGGATGTCGGAGTTCCGATCGCTTCCCGAATATCACCGCGAACTCCACAAATCCATATTCGGCGCCTTATAGGCGTTTTGGGGGATTCAGCATGTTCTGTGGAGGAAGCAGCAGGGGCATGGACCATATAGACGCGTACTGGCGGGCGGCCAACTACCTGTCCGTCGGGCAGATCTACCTGCTGGACAATCCGATGCTCGCCGAGCCGCTGCGTCCGGAGCACGTCAAGCCGCGCCTGCTCGGCCACTGGGGCACCACGCCGGGGCTGAACTTCTGCTTCGCCCATCTCAACCGGGTGATCAAGGAGCGGGACCAGGACATGATCTACATCTGCGGTCCCGGGCACGGCGGTCCCGCGGCCGTGGCGCACGCATGGCTGGAAGGGTCGTACTCCGAGCGTTATCCGGACGTCTCACAGGATGTCGAGGGGATGCGGCGGTTGTTCCGGCAGTTCTCCTTCCCCGGCGGGGTGCCGAGCCACGTCGCGCCGGAGACGCCGGGCTCGATCCACGAGGGCGGCGAGCTGGGGTACGCGCTCGCCCACGCCTACGGCGCCGCGTTCGACAACCCGGACCTGGTGGTGGCGTGCGTCATCGGGGACGGCGAGGCCGAGACCGGCCCGCTGGCCGCGAGCTGGCATTCCAACAAGTTCATGGACCGCCGCCGCGACGGCGTCGTGCTGCCGATCCTGCACCTCAACGGCTACAAGATCGCCAACCCGACGGTGCTCGCCCGCATCCCCGAGCAGGACCTGCTCAAGCTCATGGAGGGGTACGGCCACCGCCCCCACCTGGTCGGCCCCGACCACCAGGAGATGGCCGGCGCCCTGGACGCCGCGTTCGACCAGATGGCCGCCTACAAGCGCGGCGACGACGACCGGCTGCCGATGATCATCCTGCGCACGCCGAAGGGCTGGACCGGGCCGCGCGAGGTGGACGGCAAACCCGTCGAGGGAACGTGGCGCGCGCACCAGGTGCCGCTGGCCAAGGTCCGCGAGAATCCGACGCACCTGGCCATGCTCGAGGAGTGGATGCGCTCGTACCGCCCCGAGGAGCTGTTCGACAGCGGCGGCCGGCCGAACCAGGACATCCTCGGCACAGTGCCGCGAGGCGCGCGCCGGATGAGCGCGAACCCGCACGCCAACGGCGGCGAGCTGCTGGAGCCGCTGCGGCTGCCTGACTTCCACAGGTACGCGATCGAGGTCAAGTCGCCCGCCACGCAGACGAGCGAGCCGACCCGCGTGCTCGGAGAGTTCCTGCGCGACGTGATCGCGGCCAACCCGCGCACGTTCCGGCTGATGGGCCCCGACGAGACGGAATCCAACCGGCTGCAGGCCGTGTTCGAGGCGACGGACCGGGCGTGGGACGCCGAGCTGCTGCCGACCGACGAGCACTTGGGCGCGGGCGGCCGCGTGATGGAGGTGCTGTCGGAGCACCTGTGCCAGGGCTGGCTGGAGGGCTACCTGCTGACCGGCAGGCACGGGCTGTTCAACTGCTACGAGGCGTTCATCCACATCGTGGACGCCATGTTCAACCAGCACGCCAAGTGGCTGGAATCCTCGCAGAAGATCTCGTGGCGGCGGCCGGTGGCGTCGCTGACGTACCTGCTGTCGTCGCACGTGTGGCGGCAGGACCACAACGGCTTCAGCCACCAGGACCCGGGCTTTCTTGACGTGGTCGTGAACAAGAAGGCGTCCGTGGTCCGGGTCTATCTGCCGCCGGACGCCAACACGCTGCTGTCGGTGGGCGACCACTGCCTGCGCTCCCGCGACTACGTCAACGTGATCGTGGCCGGCAAGCAGCAGGTGCTGGACCTGTTCACGATGGAGGAGGCCGTCGCGCACAACACGCGCGGCCTCGGCATCCTGCCGTGGGCCTCCACCGACCAGGGCGTGGAGCCGGACGTGGTGCTGGCCTGCGCGGGCGACGTGCCGACCATGGAGACGCTGGCCGCCGCCGCGCTCATCCGCGAGCACCTGCCCGAGCTGAGGGTCCGGGTGGTCAACGTGGTCGACCTGATGCGGCTGCAGCCGCGGTCGGAGCATCCGCACGGCATGACGGACGCCGAGTTCGACACGCTGTTCACGACGGACAAGCCGGTCATCTTCAACTTCCACGGCTATCCGTCGCTCATCCACCAGCTCACCTACCGCCGGCATGGGCACGGCAACCTGCACGTGCGCGGTTACAAGGAGGAGGGCACCACGACGACGCCGTTCGACATGGCCATGCTCAACGACATCGACCGGTACCACCTGGTCATGGACGTCATCGACCGCGTCCCCGGCCTCGGCTCCAAGGCGGCGCACCTGCGGCAGCGGATGAGCGACGCCCGGCTGCGCGCCCGCGCGCACACCCGTGAGTACGGCGAGGACCCCATGGAGATCAGCTCGTGGACATGGCCGGCCGCATCCTCGTCCTGAACACCGGCTCCTCGTCGATCAAGTACGAACTGGTCGACGTCCGCACCCGGGACCGGCCCGCCAGGGGGCTGGTGGAACGCATCGGCGAGGCCGGCCCGGGCCGGCTCACACACCGGGCCGGCGACGATCCGCCGTACGTGCGCGAGCGGCCGTTCCCCGGGCACGGCGAGGGGCTGGAGGCGATGATGGAGGCGTTCGCCGCGGCGGGACCCGACCTCGTGCCTGTCGCGGTCGGGCACCGCGTCGTGCACGGCGGCACCCGCTTCACCGAGGCCGTGCTGATCGACGACGCGGTGATCGCCGCCATCGAGGAGCTGGCACCGCTCGCGCCCCTGCACAATCCGGTCAACCTCACCGGGATCAGGGTCGCGCGCAAGGCGTTTCCCGGGGTGCCGCAGGTGGCCGTGTTCGATACGGCGTTCCACCGCACGCTGCCGCCGGAGGCGTACACGTACGCCGTGCCGCGCGAGTGGGGGGTGCGGCGCTTCGGCTTCCACGGCACCTCCTGTGCCTACGTGTCCCGCCGCGCCGCCGCGTTCCTCGGCCGTGACCTGGCGGACCTCGACCTGATCGTGCTGCACCTGGGCAACGGCGCGAGCGCCACCGCGATCGCCGGCGGTCGCAGCGTCGACACCTCTATGGGCATGACGCCGCTGGAGGGCCTGGTCATGGGCACCCGCTCGGGCGACGTCGACCCGGCCCTCGCCGGCTACCTCGCCCGGGTGGACAGGCTCGACGCCCAGCAGATCGAGCAGGCGCTCAGCCGCCGCGGCGGCCTGCTCGCGCTGACCGGGACCGGCGACATGCGTGAGGTACGCGGCCGGGACGACGAGGCGGCCAGGCTCGCGCTGGAGATCTACACCCGGCGGATCCGCAAGTACGTCGGGGCCTATTACGCGCTGCTCGGCGGGGTGGACGCGATCGTGTTCACCGGCGGGGTGGGCGAGCACGACGCGGCCACCCGCGCCGCGTCCCTGACCGGGCTCGACCGGCTCGGCATCACCGTTGACCCGGCGCTCAACCAGGCCGGCGCGAGCGGCGAGCGGGCCGTCTCGCCGGCGGGGGCGGAGGTGCCCGTGCTGGTCATCCCGACCGACGAGGAATGGGAGATCGCCCGCCAGGCCCTCTCCCTCATCCCCGGCTCCCCCTGACGGCCCGTGCTCCCTCCCCCAGCGATGTTCGGGGTGAGGACGCGTCACCGTGGGAGGATGGGGATCGTGTCCTCCGCGTCATCAGCGCTGCGGCTGTCGAGGGCCGTCGTGTTCGCGACGGTCTGCGGCGCCGTGTCGGCCGGCGGTCACGCGCTGGCGGGCGGCGGGCTGGTGCCGTTCGAGGTCTATCTGGCCGGCGTGCTGGCGGTGCTCGCGTCGACGTACCTGATCGACGGCCGCGAGCGCGGGCCGGTCGCCGTGCTCGCCGCGACCACGGGCGCGCAGACGGTGCTGCACCAGCTGTTCGAGCGGCTCGCCCCGGTCGCGGGCGGGGAGGCCGGGCACGGGCATCCGGCGCCCGGCATGATGCTGGTCCACCTCACCGTGGCGGCGTTGACGGCGTGGTGGCTGCATCGGGGCGAGCGCGCCCTGTGGCTCATGATCCGCCTGTACGGCACGCCGCTCCCGCTCATCCGCCCGCTCGTCACCGTCCCGGCCGCGTGCGCCGTGCCGGTGGGGTGGCCGGTGAGCACTCCAAAGGTCCCCATGCGCGCGGGCAGGACCGTGTCCCGCGCGGTCAGCAGGACCATGACCTATTCCCTGCCCCGTCACATCCGCACGGCGGCCGCAGTCGTGCTGGCCTGTGCCGCCTTCCTGACCGCGACCCCGTCGCCGGCGTTCGCCCACGACGCGCTCAAGAGCAGTTCGCCCGCGAAGAACACGCAGGTCTCCGCGAGTTCGCTGGAGGAGATCGAGCTGGAGTACACCGCGAGCGTCAAGTTCCCGTTCGTCGTGCTGCGCGACGCCAAGGGCGCGCAGGTGCCGCTCGGCAAGCCACGACTCGCCGGGCCGAAGGTGGTCGCCGACGTCGACGGCCCGCTCACGGCCAGCGCGTACGTGATCGCGTGGCGGGTCGTCTCGTCGGACGGCCACCCCATCGAGGGCGAGATCCCCTTCCGCGTGAAGGGATCACCCTCTCCCACGCCGACCGGCGAGAGCACATCCTCTCCGTCGTCCGCCCAGGTGGTGGAGCCGTCGGCCGTTGCCGACACGTCCGCCGCCTCGTCGGCCGGCGTCCCCGGCTGGATCTGGGCCGCACTGGCGGCACTCGTCGCGCTGGGAGCGTTCATCGGGCTCAGGGGCGTGCGCCGCGGGCCCGAGCGGGAGGACGCGAATGCGGATTGACCAGGCCAGACACCTCGCGCGGCGCTGGGTCGCGGAGGAGGGCGTCGCCCTGCCCGGGTTCGGCGGCGCGTTCCTGACCGGCTCCGCGCTGTGGGCGGACGGGGACGAGGAGCTGCCTCCGACCTCCGACGTGGATGTCATGGTGCTCACCGACCCTTCCACCGCCCGGATCGGGAAGTTCCGGTACGAAGGCGTGCTGCTGGAGGTCTCGTGCCTTCCCGGGCTCGGGTCCGCGCACGACGTGCTCGGCGACTACCACCTGGCCGGCAGCTTCCACCTCCCGTGCGTGCTCGCGGACCCCACGGGGCAGCTCACCGAAGTGCAGCGGGTCGTTGCCCGCGACTTCGCCGCCCGGCCCTGGATCCTGGCCAGATGCCGCAACGCCATGGACCGGGTACGCGCGTGGATCACCGGCATGGACGCCTCCGCGCCGCTGCACGACCAGGTTGCCTCGTGGCTGTTCGGCACCGGGGTGACCACGCACGTGCTGCTGGTGGCGGGTCTGCGGAACCCAACGGTGCGCAAGCGGTACGCGGCCGTGCGGAACCTGCTGGCCGAGCACGGGCGGCTCGACTACCACGAGGTGCTGCTGGACCTGCTCGGATGCGCGGAGCTGAGCCCGGAGCGCGTGCAGCGGCACTTGGTGGCGCTGGAGAGGGCGTTCGACGCGGCCGTGGCCGTGCATGCGCCCTCCTACCGGTTCGCCTCGGACATCAGCGAGGCGGGCCGGCCGCCGGCCATCGACGGGAGCCGGGAGCTCATCCGGCGCGGGCTGCACCGGGAGGCCGTCTTCTGGGTGGTGGCGACGTACGCGCGGTGCCTGGCCAAGCGGGCGGCGGCCGGACAGCCGGGGTATGAGGACGGGTTCATGGAACTGCTGGGCGACCTGGGCGCGGCGACGGCCGCCGACCGCCGCCGCCGGGGCGACCGCGTCCTGTCCGCCCTCCCCGGCCTATGGGAAACCGCCTCCTCCCTCTGCTGAAGGGTCAGCGGCCGTCGAGGCGGTGGATGGCGTCGCCGTACAGGTCCGGGCTGCGGTCGCAGGCCTCGATGAAGTCACGGGGGAAGCCCAGCTCGAACTCCACGGCCGACTCCAGCCGCCGCACCGCCTGCTCGGGTAGCGCGAGCCCCGCCGCGCCCAGGTTGTCCTTGAGCTGCTCGGCGCTGGAGGCCCCCACGATCGGATGCACGCCCCGCCCCAGCACCCAGGCCAGCGCCACCTGCGACGCCGTGGCGCCCAGTTCCCCGGCGACCTCCACCACCGCCCGCGCCGCGGCCAGGTCGCGGTCACCGAGCGAGTCAGGCGACACCCGCGAGGCCGGCGCCCCGGGGTCGTTGTACCGGCCGGACAGCACGCCCCGCTCGAGCGTCCCCCACGCCGCCACGCTCATCCCGTACGCCTCCGCCATCGGCAGCAGCTCCCGCTCCACGTCCCGCCGCAGCAGGCTGTACGGGACCTGCAGCCCGGCGAAGGGCGTCCACCCCCGGAACTCGGCGACGGTGTTGGCCCGGCTGACCAGCCACGCCGGAGCATCCGATATGCCGACATAGAGCACTTTCCCGGAGCGCACCACGTCGTCCAGCGCCCGCATCGTCTCTTCGACCGGGGTGTGCCGGTCCCACACGTGCACCCAGTAGAGGTCGATGTAGTCGGTGCGCAGCCGCCGCAGGCTCTGCTCCAGCGTCAGCACCAGGTTCTTGCGGTGGTTGCCTGCCGCGTTGAGATCGGTGCGGTCACGGGTGCCGGTGTACTTGCTGGCCAGCACGAAACGATCACGCCGCCCCTGCAGCAGCTCGCCGACGACGCTCTCGCTGTCGCCGTACATCGACGCCGTGTCGATCACGTTGCCGCCCGCGTCGGCGTACGTGTCGACGATGCGCCGCACCTCCGGCGACGCCGAGCGGAAGGTCATCGCGCCCAGGAACAACTCCGAGACCCGCAGCCCGGTACGGCCGAGCAATCGGTAACGCATCACGTCAACTCCTCCCCTGCACGTCAGGCCTGGTACGGCGTGGCGAGGCGGGCCTCGCGCAGCACCCTGCTCCACCAGCCGAGCTGGTCCAGCATGGCCTTGGCCGCGCCGTCCGGTCCCTCAGGATCCATCAGCCGCCCCTCGGCGTCGAACCGGGTCCAGTGCTGGTCGAGACTGATCCAGTTGCGGATGGTGACGGCGTGCATCTCGCAGAAGACCTGCCGCAGGTGCTCGGCCGCGCGCACGCCGCCCCCGTAGCCGCCGTAGGACACCAGCGCGACCGGCTTGGCCTGCCACTGGACGGGATGCCAGTCGATGAGGTGCTTGAGCGAGGCGGGGAAGCTGTGGTTGTACTCCGGTGTCACCACCACGTACGCATCCGCCTGTTCCAGCCGCGCGGCCAGCCGCCTGAGGTCCTCGGGACGGCCGTCCACGTCGTAGAGCCGCTCTGCTGTGCCGGGCAGTTCCAGCGGCAGCGGCGTGTCCGCCAGGTCGACGACGTCGATGTCGAACAGGCCGTGCTGTCGGGCGTGTTCGGTGAACCACCTCGTGATCGTCGGGCCGAAACGGCCTTCGCGAACGCTGCCGGTGATCACCGCGAGTTTCATGTTCGTCATGCGTCCAACCTGCTGCGGTTCGCGCCGCCGAGGAAGGCCGGGCGGAGACTGGCCCTGGCAGGGCCACGATAGGGCCGGGGCGGCCGCCGTACACTCGGGGCGTGAGTGACAACGAGCTGGGGGCGTTCCTGCGGGCCCGCCGTGAGGCACTCAAGCCCGCCGACGTCGGGCTCCCGGACGGGCCACGGCGGCGCACGCCTGGGCTGCGCAGGTCGGAGCTGGCCACGGTGGCCGGGCTGAGCGTCGAATACCTGACCAGGCTGGAGCAGGGCCGCGATCGCAACCCGTCCATGCAGGTGCTCACCGCGCTCGCCGACGCCCTGCGCATGACGCCGGAGGAGCGGATCCACCTCCGCTCCCTCAACAAGATCGCCAGCGGCGCCATCGGGCTGTGCCCCGGGGCCGGTCATGGGCCGGCCCGCACGGTGCGGGCCACCGTGCGCGCGGTGCTCGACCGGCTGGAGCCCGCGCCCGCCGCCGTGGTCAACCGGCTGAGCGAGGTGGTGGCCCGCACCACCGGCCACGAGCGGCTCTTCGGCCCTGTCGGGCTGCTGGACGGCGACCCGCCCAACATGATCAAGTACGTTTTCGCCGACGTGCGCGCCAGGGTCGCCTTCCCGGACTGGGATCGGGTGGCCGACGAGTACGCCGCCGCCCTGCGCCTGGAGGTCGGCCAGGGCGACGAGTACGCCGCCGAGCTCGTCTCCGAGCTGTCGTTCGCCGCGGGCGAGCCCTTCACCGAGCGGCTGTCGCGGCCGCCCGAGCCGCCGCGCCTAGCCGCCGTGGAGCGGCTCGCGCACCCGCAGGCCGGCCAGCTGCGCCTGGCCCGCGAGGTGCTCGACCTCGACGGCGGCGAGCTGCGGCTGCTCGTCTACCTGCCGGCCGACGCGGCCACGTCGGCCGCCCTCGACCGCCTCACCGGCCGCCACCCGGGCGCCCTGCGCGTCGTCACGGCGTAACCGGCCCAGCCTCGGCCCAGCCTCGGCGCTGCCTCAGCGCGCTGATCGCCCGCCGCCCGCCTCGCCGCCGCAACCGGCGCGCCCCGGGCTTCGGGCGATGCTATTCGCGGACGATGAGGCCCAGCGCCGTGGCCACGACCGTCGCCTGGAACGGATCGATGATCGCGTCCTTGAACGTGACCTGCTCCAGGTCCAGCGTGCTGAGGTCGCTGCCGCGCAGGTCGCACTTGGTGAGGTCGGCTCCGCGCAGCGACGCACCCGACAGGTCGGCCCGCCGCAGCTCGGCCCCCTCGAGCCGGACCCCGCTCAGGTCGGCCTCGCGCAGCCGGGCGCCGTCGATAGAGCTGCCGCGCAGGTCCGCGCCGGACATGACGACGTACGACCAGTCGCCGCCCTCAACCTTCAGCAGCCCGTACGTGCACCCCTCGAACACGCTCCCGGTGAGCTTGCACCCCCTGAACGTCGCGTCGAAGAAGGAGCAGCCGATGAACGTGCAGTTGAGGAACTGCGCGTCGTCGTGCTCCGACACGTTGAACCGCACGTTGCCGAACGTGCACTCCTCGAACGAACAGCCTCGGTCGAGCAGCTCGGTCAGGTCCACGTCCTGGAACAGGATTCGCCGGTAGCTCTCGCCGGTGAGCTCCAGGGGATCGTCCCAGTCGGCGGCGCCGATCGTCTTCTCGATGGGGAACGCCGGTCTCCTGTTGGCCATGCGAACAAACTAACGGATCAGGCCCGCTTGGCGATGGCCGTGATGAAAGGTTGCACGAGCTTGGCGGCGAGCGGGCCGAACGCCGCCAGGATGAGCACGTACGCCGCCGCCAGCGCCCCCAGGTCGGGGTGCACGCCCGCGCCGACCGCCAGCCCGGCGATCACGATGTTGAACTCGCCGTGCGGGATGAGCGCGATGCCCGCCCGCGCCTGCCCGGCCTTGCCGATGCCGGCCCGGCGGGCCGCGTACACGCCGGTGAGGAGCTTCGTCACCATGCTCGCCAGCGCCAGCAGCGCGGCCAGGCCCGCCACCGGCAGGATCTTCGCCGGATCGGTCTGGAAGCCGAAGAACACGAAGAACACCGCCGCGAACAGGTCCCGCAGCGGCGCCAGCAGCGCCTGCGCGCCCTCGGCCAGCTCGCCGGACAGCGCGATCCCCACCAGGAACGCGCCCACCGCCGCCGACACCTGCAGCTGTTGCGCCAGCCCGGCCACCAGCAGGGCGAGCCCGACCACCTTGAGCAGCAGCACCTCGGAGTTCGGGCTGGACACGAACGCCTCGATGAATCGCCCGAACCGCAGCGCCACGACCAGCACCACGGTCACGGTGGCCAGCGCGATGCCGACCGAGATCGCCCCGCTCGCCAGGCTCAGCCCGGCCAGCATGGTCGTCAGCACCGGCAGGTAGACCGCCATCGTCAGGTCCTCGAACACCAGCAGCGACAGCACCGTCGGCGTCTCCCTGTTGCCGATCCATCCCAGATCGGACAGCACTTTGGCGGCGATGCCGGAGGAGGTGGCGTAGGTGACGCCCGCCATGGCCACGGCCGCGACCGGCCCCCAGCCCAGCAGCAGCGCGCAGATCGCGCCGGGCGCGGAATTGAGTACCAGGTCGACGAGGCCCGCGCGGGCGTTGCCGGTCAGGCTCGTCACCAGCTCGTCGGCGTTGTACTCCAGGCCCAGCGTCAGCAGCAGCAACACCACGCCGAGCTCGGCGCCGACGGAGATGAACTCCTCACTGGTCGCCAGCGGCAGCACGCCGCCGGTCCCGAACGCCAGGCCGGCGATCAGATAGAGCGGGATGGGAGAGATGCCGATGCGCAGGGCCAGCGCGCCGAGCACACCCAGGCCGAGAAGGACAGCACCGAACTCGAGGAAGATGACCGCGGTTTCGTGCAACCCGCGGCCCTACCCTCGCGCCAGGATGCCGGCCACCTCTGCGGTGCTGTCCTCGCTGCCCACGACGACCACGACGTCGCCGACCTGGAACATGAAATCGGGCCCCGGGCTGGCGACCACCCGGCCACCGCGGACGACCGCGACGATGGAGGCTCCGGTGCGGGTGCGCACGCGGGCCTCTCCCATGGGGCGGCCGGCGTAGGGGGAGCCTGCGGGGATCGGCAGCTGCACGCTGACCAGGCCCTCGACCTGCTGGTGCAGCTGGTTGAGCCGCTGCACGATGCGCGGCGCGCCGAGCAGTTCGGCCAGGGCGTCGGCTTCCTCGTCGTTCAGCTTGACCGTCTGACAGGCGCGATCGGGATCGTCCTCGTCGTAGATCACCAGGTCGCGGCGGCCGGTGCGGTGCGACACGACGCCTACGCGCCGGCCCGCCCGGGTGGTGAAGTCATGACGCAGCCCGATGCCCGGCAGTGCTGTCTGCTCAACCTCCACCTGACCCACCCGTGTCGCGTTTCAGCCCGTTTCCGGATAACCCTACCAAGAGAGCGATCAGCGACTTTCCGCACGGCGCAGCGGCCGGCCCACCTCGTGGAGGTGGCGCATAGCCTGCCCCCACGACGCGAACAGGCCGCACTCGGCGTAGTCCACGCCGATCGACCGGCAGTAGTCGCGGACGATCGGCCGGGCCTTGCGCAGGTTCGCCGTGGGCATGCTGGGGAACAGGTGGTGCTCGATCTGGTAGTTCAGCCCGCCGAGCGCGGTGGTGACCAGCCGGCCGCCGCGCACGTTCCTGGAGGTCAGGACCTGGCGGCGAAGGAAGTCCAGCTCGTCCTCGGCGGTGAGCACGGGCATCCCCTTGTGGTTGGGCGCGAATGTGCACCCCAGGTAGACGCCGTAGCACCCCATATGCACGGCGAGGAACACCAGCGCCTTGCCGGGAGAGAGCACCAGGAAGACCGCGCCGAGGTAGGCCAGGTTGTGCGCGACCAGCAGCAGCCCTTCGACCTTCCGGTTCTTGAGCGACTCGCGGCGCAGCGCGCGGAAGCTGGCGACCTTCAGGTTCAGCGCTTCCAGCGTGATCAGGGGAAAGAACAGGAACGCCTGCCAGCGGCCGATGATCCTGGCAAGCCTGCTGGCGCCGGCAGCCTGGTTCTCCGACCAGACCAGCACTTCGGGCGAGACGTCAGGGTCGTGGTCCTCGTGGTTGGGGTTGGCGTGGTGCCGCGTGTGCTTGTCCATCCACCAGCCGTAGCTGAGCCCGATGGCCAGATTGCCCACCAGGAGCCCGGCCATCCTGGACGTGCGCCGCGACCGGGAGATCTGCCCGTGCGCCAGGTCGTGGGCCAGCAGCGTCACCTGGGCGAACGCGACGGCGAGCAGCAGCGCGACCGGCACCTGCCACCAGGAGTCCCCCACTGCGGCGAACAACGCCCAGCCCCCGGCGAACAGGCCCGCCACGAGGCCGATCCTGGCCGTGTAGTAGCCGGGACGCTTGTCCAGCAGCCTCGCCTCGGAGATGCGACGCGCCAGCCTCGCGAAGTCGCTCCCCCGCTCCCCCGATGGCCTGGCGCGGGAGGTGTCCACTACAGTCACATTGATCTCCGATGCTGGTGAGTCGTATGCGAATACCCATCAGCATCGCTGGGCTGGAGTCTATGCGAACCCCGGCGGTCACCCGTCCCTGTGGTAGTGCTGGCCCTACCACACTGACGGCACGCCGCGGGCAGCGTCTGCGGTTCTCTGTATTTACCTGAGTATTTTGGGCAAATCGGGCGGGCGTGGCCGTGGCGGACCGTTTGCGTAGTCTCCCAGGGAGGACGGGGGTGGCCGCGACGCGGTGGAAGCCGGTCCGGTGGTGGGATCGCGTGCAGCTGTATCAGTCTTTCCACGGATACGGCCGGCTACTCGTCCACTTCCTGCGATCGCGGCACGTCGGCCTCCCGGTCGGTATTGAGGTCGCCGCGCAGGATCGTTGTCCCCGTGCGCGCGAGTCGCCCGGTCAGATCGTCGAGGATCGCCGCAGTAGCGGTGGCGCCGAACCGGACGGCGCCCGCCGCGGTCATCGCCAGCAGTACGTCAAGAGTGCGTACGCCGCCGGCGGCTTTGACCTTGACGCGCTTGGCGACGTTGGCGCGCATGAGGCGGATGTCAGCCAGGGTGGCGCCGCCGGGGGCGAAACCGGTGGAGGTCTTGACGTAGGCGGCGCCGGCCTGCTCGCTCAGGTGGCACGCGCGGATCTTCTCGGCGTCGGTCAGGTAGGCGTTCTCGAAGATGACCTTCACCACGGCGCCTGGAGCCGCTTCCACGACCGCCCGGATGTCGGCGAGCACGGCCACGTCGTCACCACCGCGCAGGCGCCCGATGTTGAGCACCATGTCCAGCTCGCGGGCGCCCTCGGACACGGCGGCACGGGCCTCGGCGGCCTTGGTGCGGGAGGACGAAGAGCCGTGTGGGAAGCCGATCACCGTGCCGGTCGACACGCCCGTCCCGTCGAGTCGCGTGGCGGCGAGCGCCACGTCACACGGTTTCACGCAGACCGAGGCGACGGCGTAACGGACGGCCAGGGCGCATCCCGCGCGCACGTCGTCGTCGGTCAATTCCGGGCGCAACAGGGAGTGGTCGATCATCTTGGCGACATCGGCGACGGTGATGGAGGTCATGAGGATGGCTCCTTCGCAAGGGAGGCCCGGCAGGGGAAAGGGGGTCACGGGTGGACGGCGTCCATGCCCGGGGACTCGACGGTGAAGGCGACGTCGAGGCCGTATCGGGCGGCGGCGTACAGGGAGTCGGTGAGCTCCAGCGGCTCGTCGTTCTGGTCGAGGATCAGGCGGTGCTCCACCAGAAGCGGCGCGCCGGCGTCGAGGGCGAGCAGGCCGGCCTCGCGCTCGCCCGCTATGGCGGCGCCGATGCGGGCATGGCCGCGGGCCGGGGTGCGGCCGAGCGCGTTCAGAGCAGCGTGAAGGGAGCCCTGCTCGAGATCAGCCTCGAGCAGCGCGCGCAGGCTGCCCGGGAACACCGCCCTTTCGAGAGCGACCGGCAGGTCGTCGGCGAGCCGGACGCGCTCCACCGCGATGACCCGTCCATGTCTGCCCAGCCGCAACCGGTCGGCCTCCTGCGGGGTGGCGGCGCGGGTGGTGGCCGACAGCAGCCGGGAGGAGGGCCGCTGCCCCCGGCGGCGGATCTCCTCGCTGAAGCGCACCAGGCTCTCGGCGCGGCGGCTGCTCGGCGGCAGGGCCACGAACGTGCCCCGGCCGGGACGACGGACCACCAGGCCGTCGGCGACCAGGCGTTGCACGGCCGCGCGGGCGGTCATCCTGCTGACGGCGAACTCCTCGCTCAGCTCGCTCTCCGAGGGCAGCGCGTCGCCCGGCCGAGCGGCGGCCACGCGCTCGCGCAGCGCCTGTTCGATGACGAAGTAGCGGGGTGCGAAGTCCTCGGGCCGCTTGCCTGTCGCGTTCATCCCTCGACTATAGCGCTAGCTGTCTATACAGCTATACTAATCCGGCAGTCCAGAGGAAAGGTGAACATGAGGCCGGAATTCGAGCACGCCATCCGCCAGATCTCCACGAGAGTCGCCTACACGTCGCCGTACATGCGGCTGCGCGAGGACAGGATCGTCCGCCTGGACGGCTCCGAGGGCATCTACACCTACGTGGACAAGCCCGACTTCGCGCTGGTCATCGCCGTTGAGGACGGCGGCTTCCATCTGGTGGAGCAATACCGATATCCGGTGCGCTCGCGGTCGTGGGAGTTCGTGCAAGGGTCGCTGCCCGGGCTGGCCGTGGGCGACCCCGAGTCGCTGGCCCGGCAGGAGCTGCTGGAAGAGACCGGCATCACGGCACGGGTGATGCGCCGCCTGGGACGGCTCAACTGTGCGACGGGCATGTCGTCGCAGGGGTTCGATGTGTTCGTGGCCTCGGAGCTGTCCCACGGTGCGGCCGAGCCGGAGGTCGAGGAGCAGGACCTGCGCCGCCGGTGGTTCTCGCGGGCCGAGCTCGAAGGCATGATCCGCGACGGGCTCGTCACTGACGACTCCACCCTGGCCGCGTACACCCTGTTCCTCCTGCACATGCCGCCGGCCTAGACGCTACAGGCGGAACCTGTCTGGGCGAGCCGATGGCGTGAAAGGGCGCCCCCGCCGCCTGTGGGATCGGGCTGCCCAACCGCACTCAGCGGGGCACTGGACGACCTCACCGGTTCGGGATGGCGGGCGGCGGGGGCGCCTGCTCAGGTGAGCTGCAAGGCCGGCATCTCGGCCGGCGCGGCCGCTTCGCCGTAGATGTGCAGGTCCGGGCGGAAGGCGGCCAGGTACGCGTCCCGGTCGCGGAAGGTCGCGGCCAGGGAGTCGCCGTAGTCGATCAGCTCCCGGTGCGCGTGCCTGCGCGGCTCGTACCGGGCGTACAGCAGCCGGTCCAGCAGTTCCGCGTCGCCTCCTGCCGCGCTGATGACGTCGGCGAGGATCTCCGCGTCGTGCAGCGTGTAGCTCATGCCCATGCCCGTCATCGGGTGGCAGGCGAACGCGGCCGAGCCGAGCAGGGCGGCGTTGCCCTTGTGGTACGCCGACACCCGCAGCGACGAGACCTTGATCAGCTGCCACTTGGCGGGCTGGAGCGCGTTGAAGGCGTCGGAGCTGTCGGTGACGAACTTCTTGAGCTCGTCGATCAGGGCGGGGATGCCGTCCTGGAAGATCTCCTTGTCGTCGTCGGGGGGCAGGCCGACGAACACCCTGGCCTGGTCCCTGTTGAGCGGGTAGAGGTAGGTCAGCCAGCCGTCGGAGCTGAAGTACAGCCGGTTGAGCCGGGCGACGCTGGCCGTCAGCGGCACGGTGGCCACCCGCATCAGCAGCCGCTCGTACGGCATCGTGACCTGCTCGATGCCGAGCGCCTGGCGTACGGCGGACTTGGTGCCGTCGGCGCCGATGACGACGTCGGCCCGCAGCCGCCGCCCGTCGGAGAGGATGAGCTCCTCGACCCGGTCGTCGCCGACCGCGATGTCGGCGATGTCGGCGTCGAACCAGAAGTCGACGCCTTCCATCGCGCAGCACGTGTAGATGAGCTCGACGAGCTCCTTGTAGGGGCGGATGAGGAAGCCGCCGTCGGGGAAGCGGCATTCCCTGATCGGGTCGCCGTCGTGGTAGTAGCGGATGATGTCGCGCCGCAGGCCATGGCGTTCGACGAGGTTCGCCAGCCCGTGGCGGGCGAGCACCCGCAGGCCCGGGGGTTTGAGGAAGTCGGCGCCGGCGCTGGGGATGGAGGGTCCCTGCTCGATGACGACGACGCGCCGGCCGCGCCGGCCCAGGAGTAAGGCCAGGAAGCAGCCGCCGAGCCCGGCGCCGACGATGGCTACGTCGCACGATGTGGTTGCCATGACGAGAGCCCTTTCGGTGGTTCGAACTAGTGCGTATTCCCGCGGGTCCCGGCGAGCGGTCCGGCCTCGGCCGCCCGCGGCCGCGGGATGTGGTCCATGGGGGGTGTGCGGGTCTCGACAGGCAGCAACGCGTCCGCCTCCGCCGCGACGGTGGCGAGGGTCATCCGCAACTCCAGCAACATCCGGCGCGGCACCTTGATCATGACGTCGCCGGGGTCGGGCCGCAGCCGGGTGATCTTCGTGAGGGCCAGCGCGCCCATGAGGACCGAGATCGCCACGCAGATCGCCAGCGCGCCGGCCAGGCCGGCGAAGGGGCCCGCGAAGGGCCCGGCCACGAACGGGTGGTCGATGACGACTGATACGACGGCGATGCCGACGGCCCCGCCGACCATGCGGGCCATGGTGGCCGCGCCGACGGCGGAGGCGTACTGCTGCGGGCGGGCGGCCAGGGTGGTGGCCACGGAAGTGCCCGGCGCCAGCGCGCCGACGCCCATCCCGAGCACGACGCTCGCGACCAGTCCCCAGACGGTGGGCCCGACCTGGGTGAGCACGAGCACGCAGGCGCCGCCGCAGAGCAGGGAGCCCGCGTAGATCAGGCCGTACGCGCCGATCCGTTTGACGATCTTTCCGGCCAGGAAGCTCGTCACGACGACGGCCACCGACGTGGGCGTCAGCCACATGGCCACCTCGAGCATCGGGTAGCCGAGGTGGAGCAGGTACAGCGGCTGGACGGTCAGCAGCCCGTACGACAGCGCGCCGAACCCCCAGGTGGCCAGCCAGCCCCAGACGAACTTGGGCCGCCGCCACAGCGCCAGGTCGATGGCCGGCAGGCGGTGGTGCTTGGCCTGCGCGAGCGCCCCGCCCAGCAGGAGGAGGGCGGCGAGCGCCAGCCACACCACGTCCATGCCCCAGGCCATGGCCTTGGAGATGGCCAGCACGACGACCGCGATCCCGGCGGCGAGCAGCCACGCGCCGAGCACGTCCGGCAGGCCCTTGGCGCCGGCGCGCCTGCCCGAGGGCAGCCCGAAGCAGGCGATCAGGAGCGCGACGCCGATCACGACGTCCGGGATGAACAGGGACCGCCAGCCGACGGCAGCGGCCAGCCAGCCGCCTCCCGCCTGCATGAGCAGGCAGCCGAGTCCCGAGGCGGAGCTCCATAGCGCGATCGCGCCGCGCCGCTGCGACTCCGGCAGCTCCCCGAGCAGCAGCCCGAGGCTGGCCGGGATCATCGCCGCGGCGCCCGCGCCCTGGACGGCCCGCGCGGCCAGCACGAGCGACCAGGACTCCACGGCGACGGTGGCGATGCCGCCCAGCACGAACACCACCAGCCCGACCGCCAGCACCCTGCGGCGGCCGAACAGGTCGGCCCAGCGGCCCGCCGTGGCCAGCAGCGCCGCGATCGGGATGAACGCCGAGCTGGTCAGCCAGACCAGGTCGCCGAGGGGCATGCCGGCGCCTGCCGGCGTGTAACGCAACACCCCGACCGCCAGGGTGGTGGCCGTGGTGTCGGCCATCACCGTGAACATGACACCCGCACCGACCAGCCGCAGCATCACCGCGTGGCGGCGGCTGACGCCGGCCGTGCTCGTCCCCCGTGCCGGTGACGAACGCACGTGGTCACCTCCAAGCTATGCGTGGTCTCCGCCGGCCGGCACACTCCGGCTGTGCGACCGGCGAGGATGGACATGTCGTTGATGGCGAAATAAGTCAGGCGCCGTACCGGCCAGGTGAGAGCAGGCCGTCCGGGTCGAGCGCGGTCTTGAGCCGGTGGAGCATGCCGAGGCTGGCGGTGCTGGTCTCGGACCAGACGTCGGCCGCGGCGTGGTCGATGTCGGAGCGGTAGATCGCGCAGCCGTGGCCACGCAGCAGGCAGTTGCCGTCGTTGCGGAGCTGGTGCGCCCGGTAGGGAGCCTCCGGCGCGCCGCGTTCGAAGAAGATCTGGATGACGCCGTTGGCCAGGTGCGTGCTGACGAGATTCCACTCGACCATGAGGGCGGTGGTGTGCGCGTCCACGGCCGTCTGCAGGGCGGCCACGATCTGCTCGGTCTTGCGCGCGTTCGTCGGCATCAGCGGCATCAGCGCCAGGAAGCCCATCCGGCCTTCGTCGATCTGGTCGCAGGAGCTCACGCCGAGCGCGTTGCGTACGCCCAGGCACGTGGGGATGCCCTGCGCCATGAGCGACCTGGCGTACAGCGGGTCGCCGGGCCGCACCTCGGCGGCGTCGAGAACGCGCAGGGCCTTGGCGCCCTCGACCTCGACCAGCGCCTTGCGCAGCAGTTCCTCGGCCAGCTCGACCGCGGCGTCGCTGCCGAACAGCGGCCCCATGATGGTGAACAGGCCGGGGTCGGCGCCCTTGGGCAGCAGCCAGTCGCCGTGGCTCGGGACGAGCGCCAGCTCGCGCACGCGCAGCATCCCGTCGGCGGGGTTGCCGCGGCGCAGGAAGCCGGCCATCGCGTCGAGCGCGACGCCGGCCTGGTCGCGCGGGATGCGGCCGTGCACGAGGCCGACGGTCTGGGGACGCGGCACCAGCGCGACCGCCATGGCGGTGACGATGCCCAGGTTGTGCTGGACGAACGCGGACGTCAGGTCGGGTCCGGCGACCCGGCCGTGGTAGCGGCCGGACGGGTCGAGGCCGCCGGTGGTGACCACGCTGCCGTCGGCCAGCACGGCCTCCAGCCCGGCCACGTCGTGGACGCGGGAGCGGAAGGTGCCGTCGCCGCGGTCGAGGGCGTTGCCGACGACGGAGGTGTCGGCACAGGAGTTGGTGACGTTCAGCATCCACGGGGTGTCGCGCAGCACCGAGGCGAGCTGCGCCTGCGTGACCCCGGGCTCGATGACGGCGAACCCGGCCTCCAGGTCGAGGCTGCGGATGCGGTTCATGCCGCCGAGGTCGACGACGACGTTGTCATCGGTGACCGGCATGGACGAGCCCATTCCCCAGTTCCTGCCGGTGCTGATCGGGTAGAGGCGGCGCCTGGCCGTCGTGGCGCTCCGTACCAGGGCGCGGACCTCGTCGAGGGTGCGCGGCGCCTCGGTGCCCGCAATGGAGCGAGGCTGGTGACCCCCGACGTCACGAGGCATCAGCTCCACTCGCGTGAGCTCCTGCATGTCTCTCCTCAGGCTTTCTACGGGCTAGGCGGTGTGCTGGAGCAGGTCGTCGATGGAGCCGATGGCCTGGTTGGACATCTCCCTGATGCCGAGCAGCCGCTGCTCGACGAAGATGTCGGCGTCGGGGAGGGCGTCGGGGATGTCGAGCGGCCCGGAGCCCGCGGAGCTCGCGCGCGGCGGGGACTGCGCGGGAACCTCGTGCAGCGCGTAGGGGTGACGCCGCGGGCGGACGGTGTCGGTGTCGTGGGACTCGTGCCTGGCGCGGCCGGGCAGGTGCGGGGGGGTTCGCATGACGGGAGCTCTCCTACCGGATGTGAATGGGGTTTTCCGGGCGGCCGCTCTCCGTTGAGCGGCGTCAGTGTCAGCGCGCCGGAGCTCGGCCCTCCTCGTGGCCGGGATGTCCGGCCCGTGGGATGACCGCCGCGGGGGTGGCCCGCGCGACCGGCACGCCGTGGTTGATGACGCTCGCGGCGATCCGGCGTTCCGCCAGCCCCATGTGGGGGCGGCCGCCGCCGGTGGAGCTCGGCCGGGCGGCCGAGCCACGGATCATGGAGCTGGCGTGCACCCATCGGCGTGACTCGGCCAGCACGTCCCGTTGTGCGCGGCGCAGGTCGGAGTGCCGCGCGTACTGCTCGCAGACGGCGCCCGCGAGCACCCGTGCCATGACGAGGTGCTCGTCGCAGGCCGTCGCCAGTTTCGACTCAAGGCCGATGACCTGGGCCAGGAGCAGCTGCAGGTGGGGCAGTCCTGAGCTGCGCTCGAACCCGGCGAGCTCGGCCAGCCGCTCGGGCCAGCGCAGCCGGCGCTGGATCGAGGCGCACGTGGCGGCCACGACCTGCGCGGCGGGCTGGTCGTCCGGGTTGTGTCCCTCGAGCTGCACGGCCCGCTGGGCGGTGTGCTCGAAGTCGGACAGGCGGCGCAGGCCGCTCTGCAGCAGGCGTACGCGGTTGTGCAGGCAGGCGGCGCTCCAGCCGAGCACCAGCAGCCGGTTCTGGTCGGCCTCGCAGTGCCAGCCGACCAGGGACACCTCGCGGGCCATGCGGTGGTAGAGCACCCAGGCCTCCGGCGGGGCGGGCGGCGCGGGGGTGTCGATCCACACCTGCAGGCCGCCCGGGGGCAGCTCGCCGACGCCGATGTCCATGCCGTCGGGCGCGACCCTGGCGCAGATGCGCCGGACCACGCTCGTATGCTCCGGAGCCGCCGGTGCCGGGCCTTCTAAGACAGGCGGCACTCGCTCGGGGGCCACCTTCGCCCTTGGCTCGATGCTCATCTGAGGCCACCTCCTGACCCGAGGGCCATATTCGATCTCTGTAAATTCACACTTAATGTTGCCGCTCTGATCGTGAGCAGCGGGCGGTTTTCTGTCAACTGGCACTTAACAGATACGGTATGGATCCCTCGCCGCGAGGCCAGGTGGCGGCGTGAACGGGTGACTTCCCGCAGGTGAATCCGGCGTTACGGGCCGTGGCCGATCCAGAGTCCGGACGGTTCCGGCACGCGTGAGGGACCGGCCGGGAGCGGTCCGCGCCGGTGCCTGGAACAGTGGTCGCGACCAGGTCGCCGGCCTTCGTACGGGCCCCTCGGCGACCGGCGAGGCGCTGGCAGGAGGCGGCTACCGCCCGCTACCGCGGCACTCCCCCAAGTCCGGGCTCTTACCTGATCGATAGTGATTCGTCACTAGACCGGATTCGTTGCAATCGATCGCCCGGCGCGGACCGGGCTACACGCTCAAGTGCCCGTCGACATCGATGTGCGGCGCCGCGTGAACCGCTTCCCGGTCGAAGGGAATCTGGATCTCGTGGCCCGCGCGGTGACTGCCGGCCAGCGGCACGAAGGTCTGCCTCCTCCCGAGGAACCCCGTGCGCACGGTCACCCACTCGGGCTCGCCGGTGCGCTCGTTGAGGTAGACCTGGCCGACATTTTTGCACACTCACTCGCCATGGGCGCCGCGCAGCGCGGACAGGTGCCGCTCGAGCGTCGGGGCCGCCTCCTTGGCCAGGGCGACGACCGCCGGGGACGATCCGCGGGAGATCTCCATCTTGGTGGCCGCGATCGCGGCCATGTGCTCGTTGGTCATGGTCGCGAGGAACTCCTGGTCGAAGTCCTTACCGACGGCGGCCCGCAACTGGAGGATCTCCTCCCGCTGAGGGGCGGAGATCGACTTGGGCAGCTGGACGCCCAGCCGCGTGGCGAGCTGGGCGACCTTGATGTCGAAGGCGGTGTGGTCCTGGACGAGCGTTTTGCCGATCGCCTTGATCCGCTTCGTGGAGCCCTTGCCCTGCGCCAGCCGCCCCGTCTGGATCTCTGCGACATTGCCCTGGTGGATGGTCCGCATCCAGGCCCTGTCCTGTTCGGACGGCGGCGTGTCGGTCTTCGGCGCCAGGGCCGCGGTGTTGGTCGGCGCCTCGGCGCATCCGGCCAACGCGGCGGCGGCCAGCAACAGGGTCAGGCGTGTACGCATGGGCGGTCCTATGACATGGCGACACTTTTCCACTACGCACAGTAACCGCAACTCGTGGACGACCCCGGCATTCCTGTGGCCCGGGCGTGCCCTGCGCCCGGCCGGCCGCTTCCCCGCCGCCAGGGATCGCCCGATGAGGGAGGCGATCTCGTCGAACGGCACCGTGACCATGTCGTGTGGCCGCCTGGGTGGCCATGGGCCGGGTTCACGGGAGAGCGTGCAGGCGTGGCGGGAGGCCGACGGCACGGGGCAGGACGGTCAGCGGAAGCTCAGCTCCAGGGTGGTGTGCTGCTTGCGGATGACGATCCCCTCGGCGGCCGCCTGCCCCGGGTAGGCCGTCACCCGCAGGTCTCCCGCCTGCGGGCGGCCCGCCTCGTCCCAGGCCGCGACGTGCGCGGCCAGCTCGGCCGCCAGCCTGGCGCCGGCGCCGCCGTGGCCGCGGGCGACCAGGAACCCCTCGGCCGCCAGCACGGCGATGCTGTCACCCTCCACGATGCCCGCGCTGAACGTCGGCCCCGTGGCCGTCTGACCGCTGAGCGCGCACCAGCGCGGCTCGTGCAGGGCCAGCCACAACGACATGCCCATGCCGATCACGGGCATGGGTGCGGGCTCCTCGACCTTGGTGGTGATCTCGGTGGGCACCGCGTCGAGCGCGGCGGCCACGTCACCGAGCTTGCGCGGCCCGGGGAGCGCCATGATCAGCTCGGGATCCCGCCGCAACACGATGATCACCTCGGGACCGGCGAACGGCCCCCGCATCCGCATGAACCCGCACGGCGCCACCGACCGGCTCACCCAGTGCCCATTCTCGCGCTCCATGGCCACGGACACCTGCACGCCGCGCAGGTCCAGCGGCACCACCAGCCGCCCGTCCGGGCGCAGTTGCGCCAGCCAGGCGGGCGCCAGGTCCCACACGCCGACGGTGGCGATCAGGCGGTCGTACGGGGCCAGCTCGGGGTGGCCCGCGGCGCCGTCCCCGTGCACCACCTCCACCCGGGACTCCCCCGCGGCCGCCAGGTGCTCCCTGGCCCCGGCGACCACGTCCTCGTCGAGGTCGAGGCTCACGACACGCCCCTCGGGACCGACGAGGCGGGCGAGCAACGCCGCGTTGTAGCCGGTGCCCGCGCCGATCTCCAGCACCCGGTGCCCGAGGGCCACGGCAAGCTGGTCGAGCATGGTGGCCATGATGGCCGGCTGCGACGAGGAGCTGATCGGCCGGCCCTCGTCGTCGCGTTTGGTCACGATGGGCTCGTCGCGGTAGGCGTCCTCGGGGGCGACGCCGGGCACGAAGAGATGGCGCGGCACGGCCCGCATGGCCGCGGCCACGGGCTCGCTGACGTCCTGGCGCTCCCGCAGCAGCGCCACCATGGCTTCCCTCTGCGTCGCGACGTCCATGCCCCCATTGTCGCGCCTGCAGCACAGAGAATTGTTGGTAAAGAACGAGTCAGGAAGGGTTGGGAGCCGATTGAGGGGGAAGGGCAGCCAACTCCTGACCGTCGACCGTGAGGAGGAGCCGTAGTGCTCACCCTGACAGCCAACGCAGCCCAGGCGATTCGCGATTTGACCGCGTCCGCGCCCGAAACGGCCCAGAGCGGGATCCGCATCTCGTCTCAGGGTGAGGGCGCGAGCTCGCTCACCCTTTCGCTGGCCACCGCACCGGAGCCGGCCGATGCGATCGTGGAAGCCGAGGGGGCGCGCGTCTACCTGGATCCCGTCGCCGCCACCGTACTGGAGGACAAGTCTCTCGACGCCGGAGCCGATGACCAGGGAAGCGTGTCGTTCCTGGTCACCGATCAGACGGCCTGACTCCACCCGGGCGCGCCCCCGCCGCGGCCTGCCAGGTCGCGGCGGGGGCGGTCGCTCAGCCGCCGGACAGCAGCTTGTGCAGGTAACGCAGTTGCTCCTCGGACTGGAAGCCGCCGCCGCCCTCGTGGTTGTTCCAGGGCCAGACGGTGATCTCCTTGGGGCCCTGCCAGTGGTTGTATCCGGCGAACACCGTCGACGGTGGGCACACGTCGTCCATCAGCGCGACCGAGTACAGCGCGGGCACCCGGCCGCGGGCGGCGAAATTCAGGCCGTCGAAGTATGACAGCGTGCGGAACACCTGCTCGGCGCTGTCCCTGCGGGTCGCCAGGAACCTGACCAGCTCCTGGTACGGGTCACGCCCGGTGATCTCGACCGCCCTCCGGAAGTGGGTCAGGAACGGCACGTCGATGAGGGCCGCCTTGACCGCCGGGTGCAGCGCGGCCGTGGCCTGGGCGATGCCGCCGCCCTGGCTGCCGCCGGAGACCACGATGCGGCTCGCGTCGACCGCCGGGTGCGCGAGCGCCGCGTCCACGGCCCGGACGGCGTCGGTGAAGACCCGCCGGTAGTAGTAGTCCTCCGGGTCGAGGATGCCGCGGGTCATCATGCCCGGAGCCTGCGGGTTGGCGCTGCCGTGCGGGTCGCCGGTGGTGCCCGGGCTGCCCACGTTGCCGCCGCCGTGGCCGCGGGTCTCCATCACGAACACCGCGTACCCGGCGGCGGGCCAGAACAGGTGGTCCTTGGGGAACCCGCGCCCGCCGCTGTAGCCGATGTAGTGCATCACGCACGGCACCGGACCCTCGGCGCCGCGCGGCAGCAGGAACCAGCCGTTGATCCGGTGCCCGCCCCAGCCGGCGAACGACACCTCGTACACGTCCACGGCGGCGAAGGGCAGGTCGTACGGGACGTACTCGGCGGCCAGGTCGTACTGCCCGGCCTCGGCCAGGGTGCGGGACCAGAAGTCGTCGAAGTCGGCGGGCTCGTCGCGGTCGGGGAGGTAGGCGCGAAGCTCCTCGAGCGGCAAGTCGAACAGTGGCACGGGTTCTCCAATTCCATCGAAGGATGGTGATATTTCATCCCATCATGGCGGAAAGCGCTATCCCACCCTTCCAGCTCCCGCGGCTGCCGGTGAAAGCGACGCTCCCGGGTAGAGGCGATCACGTGAGCAGACACGTCGTCCAGATCCCCTACTCCCACCTCCATCCCGGCCTGATCCTGGACGCTCCCGCGGGCGCCCACGACTTCCTGGTGCACTTCGGCGACGACTCCGAGTCGCGGGCGCAGTTGCTGAGGGACGACACGGGGCGGCCTGTGCTCAGGATGGGCGGCTATATGACGGCCCAGGGCACGGTCGTCGACGAACGCGTGTGGACCGTACGCGAGGCCGCCCGCCACGGCGACCACATCCGGCTCCGCCTGGGCCGCTCCCTCGCCTAGGCCTGGCCACGCCGGGCCGTGTGAGCGACCGGGCCGGTGAGGCGGTCCTGCGCGGGGCGCGGCCCCGGACGGGGCGCGTGCCGGTTCAGGATTGGGCCTGCGGGTGGGGGGACGGACGGGCCGTGCAGGAGCCGGCCTTGGTGGAGGCGACCTTCCACTCCGCCCCCGGGAACGGGCTCATGAAGTGCGTCAGCAGGTCCACCGCGTAGTCCGGCGCCTGACCCCCGGGATCGAGCAGGGACACCATCTGGGGCCCGTCGGCGCCGCGCAACGTGATCGAGTTGCCGGTGCCCCCGGCCGCGAAGCCCGGCTTGGCGTCGACGGTCACGCAGGCCAGGCTGATCCCGGCCGCCTCGATCTCCTGCTTGGCCCCGATCCGCCGCATCCGCTGGTCGTAGCGGCGCAGCGCGAGCGACGTCGTAGGCCCGAGCCGCATGGAGTCGCGGAAGACGTCGTTGCCGAGCTCCCTGCTCAGCTTGACCTCCATGGCGACGTCGGGCCGCAGGTCCACGCCCTTGGCGGAGATGTCGAGCCGCTCGTAGTTCCCCTCGAAGCCGGGAGCGAGGTACCCGAGCGCCGGTGGCGCCTTCAGCCCGAAGGGGATCTTCCCTGGCCGGACGCGCAGCCACGACACCCGCCGGGCCGACAGCCTCAGGTCCTCGACCGAGCTGGCCCCCAGCCCGAAGCTCCCGCCGAGGTGGTACGTCAGGAACCCGGTCGTGTACGGGATCTCCTGGCTCATCGTGATGCTCTGCCGGGCGACGGGGTCCAGCTTGAGCCCGCCGCGCACCGCGATGCGGCCCGTGGGCACCGGCCTGGAGACGAGGTCGAGGGTCTGGTCGGGATTGAGCCTGATCGTGGTGTCGGCGGCCAGATCCTGCACGGAGAGCGACACGTCCCCGTACCGCCCTGAGGGATCGACGAGGCCGCCCTCCACGCCGAGGTACCCGTCAAGGGTGCTGACGCCGCCCTCCGCCTTGTACGTGACGGCCGGCACGCCGAGCGCGGCCGCCGAGGCGTCGGCGTCCACTCCGAACGTGCCGGGCACGTCACCGAGCCGCAGCTCGCCGGTGCCCTTGCCGGCCAGCGTCACCTTGGCGACGAGGCGCTTGACGGCGGCGGAGTTGCGTACGCGGATGCGGGTCTGCGCGCCGTACGTGCCCTGGACGGACACGGCGGCGGGCACCGGGTCGATGGCCACGTGGCCGCGCAGGTCCCCGGCCTCGGCCGTCACGGCGAGCGCGCCGAGCGTGGCGGCGGGCTCGATGCGGTACGAGGCCTGGACCGTGTTGCCCTGCCCGACGCCGAACGGCCCCAGCGACATGCTGGTGATCTTGGAAGGCAGACCGGTCAGCGTGGCCTTGGCCTTGATCGGCACGGGCGTCAGGACGCTGCTGGCCAGATACACCCCCAGGCTCCGGCGACGGGGGCTGAAGCCCGAGAACGCGAACGTCTTGTTCGCCAGGTCCACCGACACCTGATCGGGCAGCCCGGTGACGTCCAGGTAGCCCTGCAGCCCGAAGCAGCCGCGGTCGGGCGTGCAGAAGGGCCCTGGGGCACAGCCGGACGAGCCGGGCGCGCAGCCGCCGTCCACCAGCGACACCCCGCCCGGCAGGGCCGGTGCGGCGCGCATCTTCTGCAGCGCCCCCGTCTTCCCGAGCCAGGCCCGGGCGCGCACGTCGAGGCGGGAGCCGGAGTACGTGAGCTTGCCGTCGGCGACCGAGACCGCCAGGCGGCCGGGCACGGGCCCGAGACTGCCGGCCAGGCCGAAACGCACGTCGCCCTGCGTGACGTCGGCGTCCACGGCGAGGGTCTGCCTGGCCGAGCGGAAGTCGGCGGTGAACCCCTGCGCGGCCGGGCTGAACTCCACCTGCGACAGCCCCTTGACCAGCACGCTGGCGTCCAGGTCTCCGGACGCCTGGTCGTAGTGCGCCGCCAGGTGAGGTCCCGTGGGCGACGTGGCGTCGTCGTGGTTGGTGAAGGCCAGCGCCGCCGAGCCGACCGGGCCCGACAGGCCGCGGAAGCGGTACGACGCGGCGTTCCACGAGGCGTCGAAGCGGGCGGGCACGCCGGTCACCTCGGCGGCGGCCCTGGCGTAGCGGTCGCCGAGCTTGGCTCTGGCAAGGGCCGACACCTTGGCGACCGGCGTGTCCGCGTTCCAGGTGAGCGTCTGCGCCTTGGTGTCGGCGACCAGCTCGACGTGCTTGCGCACGCCTTCGACGGTGGTCCGCAGGTCGTCGCCGGTGCCACCGGTGGAGGTCACGTGCGCTTTATTGGCATAAATCTGGATTTGGCGGATCTTCGAGGACGCGTCGATCTTGACCGTCGTGCGTTCACCCAGCTGCCACGACGCCTTCACGTCGTCGCGCACGCCGAGCACGGTGCCGTCGATCGTGGGTCCCGACTTGACGTTCGCGTACGCGGCCCGCAGGCTGTCGATCAGACCGCTGGCCTGGTATTCGGCTTTCCTGCCCGCCGGGTCGAGCGTGACATCCACGGTGGCGGGCGTGTTGGAGATCTCCAGCCGGGCCAGATGGGCGCCGTCGATGCTGGCCGCGCCCACGAACGACCGGCCGCTGGAGTCCACCTCCAGGTGGACGTGCGGCGCGGCCCCGTACGTGACCTCGAATCCGGACAGCCCCGTCAGCAGCCCCGACACCCCGACCGCGGCACCGTTCTTGATCATGGTGACATGGCCGCCACGCGGGCTGGAGATCGCGCCCTCGTTACGCTGCAGCACCACCGCGAACCTGCCGATGGGCGAGCTGGTCGAGTGCGTGACGCGATGCTCGGCCAGGTTGTTGACCAGGCGCACCTTGGCGGGCAGGTCGCTCAGCTCGGCGCGCAGGACGGTCTTGTCGGCGTTCCTGTCGAAGAAGAGCAACTCCGCGGCGCCGGCGCGAGGGCGGCCCGAGTCGACCGACAGGGTCTGACGGCCGTTCCCGGCGGCGTACTTGGCGGTGAGGGTGGGCGGGACCTTCCGGAGCTCGGCGCTCACCGCCCTGGCCAGCCGTCCGTCGCGGTAGGTGTAGTGGTGCACCCGGGCGCGGGCGACGGGCGACGGGCCGGCGAAGCGGATCTCGCCGCCCGCCAGCCGCACTTCGGCACGGGTGGGCATCCGGTCGAGCACGGCCTGGGTGAACTGGCGTCCGGTCACGGCCAGCGCCTCCAGCTTGGCGGGCGCGGAGGCGGTGACGTCGAGTGTGGGCGGGTCGAGCGCGGCGCTCACGGTGAGCTTGTCGGTGGCCGGCGTTTGACGCAGGCTCACCGCGCTGCGGCCGGTCAGCCCCGCGATCACGGCCGCGGACGCGCCCGGATCCTTACGCCGGACCGAGGCCTTGACCCGCTTACCCGCCAGGTCCACGGTGAACGTGCCCCAGTCGTAGTCCGACAGCGACGAGCCGCGCCGCAGCCCGTCGAACCCGACCGAAACCTTGCCGTCGTACTCCGCCCAGACCTGCGCCTTGAGGTTCTCCCGCGTCAGCCGCTTGACCGCGAAGCCCAGCCCGACCGCGCCCTCTGCGGGCATGGCCGCCGGGACCAGGTCGGCGGCCAGGTCGGGCAGGCCGTCGCCGGTGACGTCGGCGGCCGCGGGCACGCCGACGGGCTGCTGGATCGAGCAGGACACCGGCACCTCGGCGCTCTGGACGCAGAGCCGGTACGTCAGCCCCGGCACGGCCTTGCCGAGCCCGTCGAACACCTTGACCACCGCGGCCAGCGGCTTGATCAGCGACAGCGTCTCGGCCTGCGCGGTGTCCGGAAGGATCTTCCGCACGTCCGGCACCTGCCCGCCCACGCCCTCCTCCTCCAGGACGGCGGCGGCGGCGGCGGTGACCTGGTTGATCAGCCCGGGTCCCGCGGCCGTGGTCACCTCGGGTTCGGCGGGGCCCACCTGCGCGTTCACCGCCGGCCGGACCGCGAGCGACGGCCGCGTGGGAACGGTCACCGTGGCGGCCGGCGGCTCCTCGACGGCGGGCACCGGCCGGACCGTGACGGCCGTCCCCGCTGATGTGCGCACCTCGGCCTGGGCGGCGGGCGGCACGGCCACCAGGACGGCGGCGGCGATGGACGTCGAAGCGAGCACGCGCAGAAGGGCGTGCGGCATGAAGCTTTCTCCCCCGGACCGGTCTAATTCATCCCATCAGAAACAATGGTCACGAGACGACCATATTTCCTCACCGGTAGTCAAACCGTCACGGAAATGGAACTCCAACCTCCGGGAGAACCGCAGGCCCCTCAGGAGTGGTACGGACGCAGCCGCGGCCATCACCCAGGCACGTGAGCGCCGAGCGGGAGCGGCTTGCCGCGGCGTCAGGACGCGTCGCCTGGCGGCATCACCACCGCGTCCGGGCCCGGAAAGACGAGCTGCTCGTGCCCGTCGTCGTAGCGGACGACGAAAGGCGGCGAGCCGCCGGCGCCGCGGACCTCGATGATCTGGCCCTTCCTGTCTTTCTGACCGACGACGTGGCCGTGCACGAGCAGAATGTCACCGACGTTCGCCTGCATGATGGCTCCTCTCAGCTGGACAAGGACAACTTTGAGGTTCCTCCCCACCTTGCATCAGCCGTAGCACCGAGGGAAGGCCGGCATCCGGGGCCTCGGCATCTTCTCCGGCGTGGCCTAAGGTTGACGTATGAAGGCTTCTTCAAATAACCAGGTGTCAGATCTTGAGAGCTGCAGCACCCGGGTGGTGGACGCCGAGCGGGTCGCGGTGGTGCGCTCGCGCATGCCCGGGGACGGTGATCTGGCGGACACCGCGGATGTGTTCGGCCTGCTGTCCGATCCCGGCCGGTTGCGGCTCTTGCTGGCGCTGCTGGAGGGCGAGCTGTGCGTCTGCGATCTCGCCGTGGTGAGCGGGCTGAGCGAATCGGCCACCTCACACGCGCTGCGACTGCTTCGGGCACATCGCGTGGTGTCGGTGCGGAGGGCCGGCCGGATGGCCTACTACCGGCTCGACGACGCGCATGTCCGGATGCTGCTGGATCTGGCGGTGGCGCACACCGAGCACACGCAGGCCATCCATCCTGAACGCGACGGGCGCAAGCAGGGCTGAGCTCGCATGCGGCTCGGCGGCGGCCGACAGCCCGTCGTGTTGACAGGCCCGTGACAGATGTCGCTATCGTTCATATGTGAACAGCCATTCAGGAGTTGAGAGCGCAGGCCGGCCCGCCCGCCACCGGCCCGACGACGTGCGGCTCGACCTGTCCGGCAGCGTTCGCATGCATCCAGGCTCTCGAGACGGCGAGGTCACCGGATGAGCGCCGGGCACGGACACGGACATGGACATGGCCACGCCGGCGGCCGCCACCGCTGGCGGCTCGCCGTCTCCTTCGTGCTCATCGGCCTGTTCTTCATCGTCGAGCTCGCCTTCGGGCTGCTGTCGGGATCGCTGTCCCTGCTGTCGGACGCCGGGCACATGGCGGCCGACGTGGTCACCCTCGGCGCCGCGTTGGTCGCCACCCGCATCGCCACCCGGCCCGACACCACCGGCCGGCGCAGCTACGGCTCCTACCGGGCGGAGGTGTTCGCCTCGTTGCTGGCCGTGGCCATGATGCTCGGCGTCGCCGTCTACGTCGTCATCGAGGCCATCAGCCGCATCGGCCGCACGGCCGAGGTGTCCTCCGGGCCGATGCTCGTCGTCGGCGCGATCGGCCTGATCGTCAACGTCGTGGCCCTGCTCCTCCTGCGGTCGGGCGCCGCCGAGAGCCTCAACGTGAAGGGCGCCTACCTGGAGGTCGTGGCCGACACCGCCGGCTCGGTCGGCGTCATCGTCGCCGGCTGGCTCGTCGCCACCACCGGCCAGCCTGTCTGGGACACCCTCGTCGCCCTGGCCATCGGCGCGTTCGTCGCCGTCCGCGCCGTCTCCCTCGGCCGCCAGGTCTTCGCCGTGCTGGGTCAGCACGTGCCGGAGGGCGTCGACGCCACCGCGGTCGCGACCGACCTGTCCGCCATCGACGGCGTATGCGACGTCCACGACCTCCACCTGTGGACGCTCACCTCCGGCATGAACGTCGCCACCGCCCACCTGGTCACCAGCGACCCGAACGACAACCATGCCGTCCTGGACCGGGCCCGCGACGTGCTGCTGCGCCGCCATCACATCGCCCACGCCACCCTGCAGGTCGAGCCGACCGATCATCAAGGATGCGACGAACTGGGCTGGTGAGTGGTTAAGGGCGCAAAAAACGGGTGGTGCAGGAGTCTTTCCTGCACCACCCGTTACTTTCTGGCGACCTGCCTTGGGGTCAGGCCTTGTACTCGGGGTAGCCGTAGCCCACGACGTGGGCCTTGGGCCGGATGCGCTGCTCGACCTTGCCGTTGCCGGTGTTGCCCTCGATCGCGGTGATCGTGCCGTCGCCGTTGTCCTTCTTCACCATGCCGACGTGGTCGATGCCGTCGGTGCCCTGGCCGTTCCAGTCGTAGAAGACCACGGCGCCGGGCTTGGCCTCGGTGCCCCAGTGCTTGTTGGCCTGGAACCACTTGGCGTAGCTGACGGTGTAGGCGTCCCAGCCCATCGTGGGGCGGGCGCCGGCCTGCTCGCCGACCCAGGAGATGAACATGGCGCACCAGGGGGCGTTGGCGTAGGCCTGCAGGCTGCCGCCGTCGCGGGCGACGGTCTCGGCTGCCCGCGGGGAGGACATGTACCAGCTGTGGAACGGGGTGCCGCCGCCGGCGGCGTTCTCCGTCACGCCGATCTGCGACTCGGCGATCTTCAGTACGGTGTCCGCGCTCACCTGGCCGGCACCCTTCTGCGGGATGGCCTGGGAGGCGGGAAGGTTGGACCGCGCGGGTTGCGTGGACTGCTGGTCGGCGGCGAAGGCCGGGGATCCGGCGACGACCGTCGCGGTCATCCCGGCGGCGACCAGGGAGAGGCTTGCGGACGTCAGGGCACGAGCGAAGACGTTCTTGGCCATGGGTGAAAAATGCTCCTAGCTTCCATGCCGCCTACCGGGTTAGCTGACGGGTTCGGGCGTGGAAGTGCCCTACGGGGCGCTCGTGTCGAGCGCGCCGATTCACCCCAGACAAAGTGGGTCCCCGGTTCCGCAGATCGCGAATTCGGCGGCCGCGTCATGGTCACGGACTCGAATGCCCATGCCGATGAGACGCGGTCTCGGCAATACGGAGGACGTTACGCGGCACTGCCAGGCGTACGCCCTGATTCCTAAAGGTAAGCGAACGGCATAGAGAGATGCAAACCAGGATAGGGAGCAGGCAACAGAATGCCCTACGAGATAGGCGATCGGGGCGAAATTCTTTACCTACTCCGGGCCGTTGACGGGGTTTGCCGAAGGCGCCCGGCAACGGCGACCTCTGCCCGGCCATGAACCGTCATAGCGAGCGCTTCGTGCCTGGTCATGGCCTCACGGGAATGCGTTGGGCCCCGCTTGCGCTATCTGTGGATAGATATATACCTTTTGCGTAATCGCGGTATACGTTGTGGCGAGCTGTCGTCACCGTCGTTGCCGTTTTGTTGACCGGACCGCGCGTCCCGAGGGGATCCCTGGGATGGCGTTCGGCCGCCGAATCCGCGCCTCGCGGAGCCGGGGATCCCTATCTTTCTGCGCGCGTAGGGCACTTCCACGCCCGAACCCGTCAGCTAGCCCGGTAGGCGGTATGGAAGCAAGGAGTCAATACCCCATGCCCAAGCCCCGGCTTGCCGCAGTCGTCCATTCCCTCAAGTCCCTCAAGAACCGTCTCGACCTTCCCACCAAGACGCTCAGCCTCGCCGTCGGTGGCGCGATCCTGGCCGCAACCGCCGCCCTCACCGGTGTGGTCGGCACAGCCATCGCCTCATCCCCTGAGCACAGTCCGGTGCACGAGGCTCAGCCCGCGTCCCGATCCCTGGCCTTCGGCCTGGACATCTCCAACCACGAGCCGCTGTACGACTGGAGCGCGAGCTCGGCCCAGTTCGGCATCATCAAGGCCACCGAGGGCACGAGCTTCCGTGACGCCTCGTTCGCCAGGCACTGGCGCGAGCTCGACAAGAAGCAGATCGTGCGCGGGGCCTACCACTACGGCCACCCCGGCAACGACCCCATCGCCGAGGCGGAGCACTTCCTGTCCGTGGTGAACTCTCAGCCCGCCAAGCAGGGCGACCTGCTGGTCCTGGACCTGGAGACCACCGACGGCGAGTCCGCCGGCGAGGTCAACGCCTGGGCGAAGGCGTGGTTGTCGCACGTCAAGGCCAAGACCGGGGTCACCCCGATGTTCTACAGCGGCTGGAACTTCGCCGACACCTACGGCAAGGGCCTGGCCGAGTATCCGCTGTGGGTCGCCCACTACAGCAAGCCCAAGGGCGCGCTCACCCCGCCCGCCGACTGGAAGTCGTGGACCATCCACCAGTACACCGACGTCCCGGTCGACGAGAACGTCTCCGCGCTGACCCCCGAGGAGCTGCGTGACCTGGGCCGCCCCGCCGTCTGACACCCTCCCCTCGGCCCCTGGTCGAGGACGCCGGGGGTGGCGTCTCACCGTTCGCCACCCCCAAGGTCCTCAGGGACGGATGAGGACCTTCAGCGCCTCGCGGGCGGCCATCGCCCGATAACCGTCCGGCACGTCCTCCAGGCCGACCGTGCGGTCGAAGACACGGCCGGGCTCGATCGTCCCGTCGAGCACCTCGGGAAGCAACTCCTCGATGTACGCGCGAGCCGGCGCCACCCCGCCGGTCAGGGTGAGGTTGCGCAGGAACTCGGCAAATCCCATCGGCACCTGCTCATACTGCGGCACACCGACCCGGCTCACCGCTCCGCCGTCGCGGGCCACGGCGAAAGCCGTCACGATCGCCTCTTTGGTGCCGACACACTCCAGCACCGCGTGGGTGCCGTCGCCTCCGGTCAGCTCACGTACCCGGTCGACGCCCTCCTCGCCCCGCTCGGCGACGACGTCGGTGGCGCCGAACTCTCGCCCCAGAGCGGTGCGGCCCTTGTGCCGGCCCATGAGCATGATGCGCTCGGCGCCGAGCCGCTTGGCCGCGAGCACCGCGCACAGCCCGACCGCGCCGTCGCCGATCACCGTCACCGAGGTGTGCGGCCCGACGCCGGCCGTCACCGCGCAGTGGTGGCCGGTGGGGAGCACGTCCGACAGGGCGAGCAGGGACGGCAGCAGCGGGGAATCCTCGCCGACGGGCAGCTTGACCAGGGTGCCTTCGGCCTGCGGCACGCGTACCGCCTCACCCTGGCCGCCGTCCACGCCGTCCGCCGCCCAGAAGCCGCCGTGCCGGCATGACGTCTGCAGACCCTCGCGGCAGAAGTCGCAGGTGTTGTCCGACCACACGAACGGCGCCACCACCACGTCGCCGGTCTTCAGCCGGGACACCTCCGCGCCGACGTCCTCCACCACGCCGAGGAACTCGTGGCCGATGCGTTCGCCCAGCTCGGTGGCGGGCCTCGCCCCGTACGGCCACAGGTCGCTGCCGCAGATGCATGAGCGCAGCACGCGCACCACGGCGTCCGTGGGGTGCTGGATCTCCGGGTCGGGGACGTCCTCCACGCGCACGTCACGGGCACCATAGATCAAGGTTGCTCGCATGTGGGCCTCCCCCGTCGTGATTCTCCCGTCGTCACAGGTACCCGGGGTCGGCCGAGATCGCGTGATCGGCGCGTCTGCTCCAGGTCCGTTGTCGTTAAAGACGCCCGCATTGACATGCAAGTCGCTACTTGCCTATCGTGGGGTCCGTGGGCGACGTGTTCAAGGCCTTGGTCGACTCCACCCGGCGCAAGATCCTCGACGAGCTGACCGAGAAGGACGGGCAGACCTTGTTCGAAATCTGTACGCGCCTGGCGATGAAATATCAGCTCGGCTCCTCGCGGCAGGCGATCTCCCAGCACCTGGACGTTTTGGAAGCCGCCGGCCTGGTGGAGACGCGCCGCGAAGGCCGCTACAAATTCCACTTCATCAATACGGCGCCGCTCGAGCCCATTGTCGACCGGTGGCTCAGGCGCGCCCCGAAGGAGTCACCATGAAGATCCACCTGTCCAGTGTGTTCGTGGACGATCAAGAACAGGCCATGCGCTTCTACACCGACGTGCTGGGCTTCACGGTCAAGCACGACGTCCCGCTGGGTGAGGACCGCTGGCTGACCGTCGTGTCACCGGACGACGTGGACGGCACCGAACTCGTCCTCGAGCCCTCCAGCCACCCCGCCGTGCCGCCCTTCAAGGAGGCACTGGTGGCGGACGGCATCCCGATGACCTCGTTCGCGGTGTCGGACGTGCATAAGGAGTACGAGCGTCTAAAGGGCCTCGGCGTGCGCTTCACGCAGGAGCCGACGGTCATGGGACCGGTCACCACGGCCGTCTTCGACGACACCTGCGGCAACCTCATCCAGATCGCCGCCCAGGGTTGAGCGGAAGAATGCGTCCTATGTCTCAGGCGACCCTGCGAACCGACCGCATCACGCTTGTTCCGCTGTCCGACGAGCACCTTGAGCACGAGATCGAACTCGACGCCGACCCCGAGGTCATGCGTTACCTCGGCAATGGCCGTGCCCGTAGCCGTGAGGAGGTTGAGGTGCTCCATCGCGGGCGGCTCGCGGTCGCGGGCCGCGTGGCGGGGCTCGGCTTCTGGGCCGGTTTCGTCGACGGGCAGTTCGTCGGCTGGTGGATCCTGGAGCCGCCCACGCGCATCAACCAGGGCCCGGTCGAAGGACAGGCCGAACTCGGGTATCGGCTCCTGCGTCGCCACTGGCGCCAGGGACTGGCCAGCGAGGGAGCTCGCGAGCTGATGCGCCATGGGTTCGAAGACCTTCGGCTCACCCGTGTCTTCGCCGAAACCATGGCGGTCAACACCGCCTCCCGCGCGACGATGTCGGCCATCGGCATGCGGCACACCCGTACCTTCCACATGGACTGGGAAGATCCGCTCCCGGGCAGCCATCTTGGCGAAGTCGAGTATGCGATCAGCCGGGAGCAATGGCTCGCCTACAAGGCGGCCGACGAGGCATGCCTCCGCCCGGCGGACTCAGCGGCACGTCAGGTTGACGGCTAGGGCGGCCACCGCCAGGGAGAAGTAGAGGGTCCACGGAGCGAAGTGGTGGTCGCCGGCCCGTAGGTGCACGGTGAACGCGCCGAGGAAATACAGGACGAGGCCGCTGGCGGCAAGCGTGCCCAGGACCGGTACGGCGATCCCGGCCAGCAGCCCCAGCGCCCCGGTGCCCAGCAGCATCCCCAAGGGCCGCATCCAGGACCGGGGCACGCCCAACTTGTCCGCCTGGCTCTTGGGGTAGTCGTGGCCGATCACGTTGGCGATGGCTGCCATGCCGTTGAGGGTCGCGGCGAGGAGCGTGATCGTGAGATAGACGGCGAACATCGAGGTTCCCTTTCCGTGAGAACGATCGGCTGGTCGATCACCTCACGGACGGTGCGGCTACCCACGGAGTGACAGGTCTTCCCTGTGATCTGTGTTACAACGCGACGCCGGTCAGCTTCTCCGGGTCATCGAGGACGGGCGCCGTCACCGCGACCACCGCGTAACGTTCGTCGCCGATCTCCTTGCCCCACAACGCCGGGTCGGCGAGCACATCGATGCGCACGTCCGCGAGGTCCGCGACGGTCAGGCGCACCGCCGTCACCAGATCGCCCGCACGCACCCCGCCGTCCCACGGCATGCCCGCCTCTGATCCCGCGTCCCGCCGCGAGCCCTCGCTATTCTCGCCGGGCGTGCTCCAGCGTCCCTCCACGAGGACCAGCCGTCCGCCGGGCCGCAGCAGCGCCGCCCAGCGGGTCAGCGCGGCCTCCGGATCGGGGATGGTCCACAGCAGGTGCCGGGCCAGCACCACGTCGAAGCGCCGCTCCCCCACGGGTGGCCGGGCGGCATCCCCGACCAGCACGATCGCGTCCGTGCCCGCCAGCTTCGCCCGCGCCCGGGCCACCATCCGGGGCGCCAGGTCCACGCCCACGACCCGATGCCCGCGCTCGGCCAGCAGCAACGACAGCGACCCGGTGCCGCACCCTAGGTCCACGACATCGAGCCGGCCCTCGGGCAACCAGGCGGCAAGCCGATCGGCCCAGGCGGCTCTGACTCTGGGGTCGCGCAACCCGTGGTCCGCCTCCTCGTCGAAGGAGTCGGCGGCGGCGTCCCAGTGTGCGGCGATGTCATGCATGGCGCCCATCGTGGCACCCACCACCGACATTTCGCGGAGGCCTAGACCTGGTGCACTGGTCAGACCAGTCGCTAGGGTGCCTGTCATGGGATATGACGCGCTGTTCCGCCTGGACGGGCGGCGAGCCGTGGTGATCGGGGCAGGGAGCGGGATCGGCAGGGAGGCGGCCCAAGCCATGGCCGCCCACGGGGCGTCCGTGGTGTGTGCCGACCGGGACCTGGCCGCGGCGGAGGAGACCGCCGCCGCGTGCGGGGGATCCGCACGGCTGCTCGACGTGCTCGACACCGGGGCCGTTGGCCGGGCCGCCGCCGACCATCCGGCCGACGTGCTGGTCTTCACCGCCGCCACGAACGTCCGCAAGCGGCTGCTCGACTACACCGGCGAGGAGTTCGACCGGGTGGTGGGGCTGAACCTGCGGGCCTCGTTCGACGTGGTGCGGGCGTTCGGCGCGGGCATGGTGGAACGGGGACGCGGATCGATCATCGGCTTCGCGTCGATCCGGGCAAGCGTCACCGAGCCGGGGCAGAGCGTCTACTCGGCCACGAAGGCCGGCCTCGTGCAGTTGCTGCGCACGGCCGCCGCCGAGTTCGGCCCGCACGGGGTGCGGGTGAACGCCATCGCGCCCGGCGTGGTCGAGACGCCGCTGACCCGCCAGATCAAGGACCATCCCGACTGGTACGCCGCGTACGCCGCCAAGAGCGCGCTCGGCCGCTGGGCGTCCGCGGAGGAGATGGCAGGAGCGGTCGTCTACCTGGCGAGCGACGCCGCGAGCTTCGTCACAGGATCGGTGTTGTACGTGGACGGCGGCTGGACCGCCGTGGACGGCCGTTTCGACCCGCCGAACTGAGATGAATATCCCCGCCGCACCAGGGCAGCGGGCACGGTTCCGTCCCAACAAAGAAGGAGGGACCTGACCGATGAGTACAGCACGGAAATTAGCACCCGCGACCCTCGCGGCCGTGCTGGCGTTGACCATCGCCCCAGCGGCGCAGGCCCAGACGGCCGCCGCCCCCATGACCGCCTCCATCGCGGAGTCCGGCACGGCTCTGCACCTGTCCAGGCAGGACAAGTCGTACCTGCGGCAGGCGCATCGCGGACACCTCGCCGAGATCGCGGCCGGCAGGGCCGCGCTACGCGAGTCTCGCGACCGGGGCGTGCGCGAGATCGCCTGGCGGCTGATCCGCGATCATCGCAGGCTGGACGCCCGGCTGCGCGACGTCGCAGACCGGTTCGATGTCCGGCTGCCGGACGCGCCGAGCGCCGAGCAACAGGCCGCCCTGCGTGACGTGGTCGCGAGGTCCGGTCAGCGCTTCGACCGGGCATGGCTGCGGCTGCAGGCCGACGCCCACTACCGCTCGCTCCGGCTGGTCCAGGTGGAGCTGCGCCTGGGTCATTCGAACTGGACGAAGGATCTGGCGCGTGACAGCGCGCCGGTGATCCGGCACCACCTGCGGATGATCCGCGCGGAACAGTAACCGGCACATCCCCGGCGGCCACGGCCTAACGGGTCGCGGCCGCCGCCTCCCAGCGGCGTGGCGCGTGCTCCCGCCGCGGCGGCGAGCCACTGCCGAGAGGTGTGTATTCGCCGGCCACTCGGGCAGTGGGATCACACTTTTGATGCCTACCGGGGGAGGGCGATATGGCCCGCAAGGAGAAGGCCAAGGGCAAGATCGAGGAGACGAAAGGCATGGCCAAGGAGCGCACCGGCGACATCACCGGCAGCGCGTCCCTGCAGGCCAGGGGGAAAGCGGAGAAGACCAAGGGCAATGTGCGGCAGGCGAAGGAAAAGGCGAAAGACGCCTTCAAGAAGTAGCGGTTCCGCACCATCGTGACGACAGCGGCGGGAGCCTCCGGGGAGGGGCTCCCGCCGGTGTCGCCCATGCTTCCTGGTTTTAGGGCCGGATGATCGCCATCCTGGTGACGGTGAGCTCCTCGATGGCGAAGCGCGGTCCTTCGCGGCCGGTGCCCGAGTCCTTGACGCCGCCGTACGGCATGTTGTCCGCCCGGAAGCCGGGCACCTCGTTGACCACCACTCCCCCGGCCTCGATGCGCTCGATCGCGGCGAACGCCGTGGCCAGCGACCGGGTGAAGACCGCCGCGTGCAGGCCGTACCGCGACGCGTTGACCGCCGTGAAGGCAGCCTCCAGGTCGGGCACCGCGCGCACGCACACCACGGGGCCGAAGATCTCCTCGTCCCAGGCGGCGGCCCCGTCGGGGACGCCGGCGAGCACGGTCGGCGCGATGGCCCGGCCGTCGCGGAGCCCGCCCGTGATCGGCTCGGCCCCGGAGGCGGCGATCCACTCCAGCACCCGGTCCGTCGCGGCCTCGTCGATGAGCGGGGCTACCCGGGTCTCGGGCAGGCGCGGGTCGCCGACCGCGACGGTCTTGACGCGGTCGGCCAGCAGGGACAGGAACGCCTCGCGTACCGGCTCCTCGACCAGGACCCGCTGGACCGAGATGCACGCCTGGCCGGAGGCGTAGTAGCCGCCGCGCACGACCGCGTCGGCGGCGGCTTCCAGGTCGGCGTCGGCGGCCACGATGAGCGCGGCGTTCGAGCCGAGCTCCAGCAGGACCTTCGTGGGGGCGGCGCCGCGGGCGATGGCGTGGCCGGCGGCGGCCGAGCCGGTGAACGAGACCGCGCCGATCCGCCGGTCCTCGACGAGCGTGCGGCCGACCTCGACGTCGCCGGTGACGAGTTGAACGGCCGCGGCGGGCAGGGCGCCGGTGGAGCGGAGGAGGTGGACCAGCCAGAGCGTGGCCAGCGGGGTGGCCGGGGCGGGCTTGACGATCACGGGGCAGCCGGCCGCCACGGCGGGCGCGATCTTGTGGGCGGCGAGGAGCAGCGGATAGTTGAAGCCGGTGATGCCGACGACGACGCCGATGGGGCGGCGCGTCCAGAAGCCGATCAGGCCCTCTCCGGACGGCAGGAGGTCGAGCGGCACGGTCTCACCATGCAGCCTGGCCACCTCCTCGGCGGCGGTGGCGAGCGTGACGAGCGTCCTGGCCACCTCGACCTTGCAGTCCACGAGCGGTTTGCCGGTCTCCATGACGAGCAGGCGCTCGAACGCGTCGCGGTCGGCTTCGAGGGCGTCGTGGGCCTTCATGAGGGCGGCGCGGCGGGCGTGCGAGGGCAGCGCGGCCATGGCGGAGGCGACGGCCAGGGCCTCGTCGACGGCTCGGGCGGCGTGGGCCGGGGCGCCCAGGGGGGCCGCGGCCACGACGGAGCCGTCGTAGGGGAAGATCACGTCCGAGGTTCGGCCGGTTTGCACCCACCCGTCGCCGATGGGCAGGCCGTCCGGCCAGGTGGTGTCGATGGTCATGAGATTCCCCCTGTGGTGGCTGCGGCGCTCGGGAACACGTCGAGGTACGCGGGCGCGCCCTCGCGGCCGGTCGCGGCGAGGACGGCGTGGGCGACGGCGCGGCTGAAGACGTCCGCCGCGGCCGCCAGGATGTCCTGGAACTCGTCCTGGGCGGGGGCGGGGGCGGAGCACGTGGACAGGCCGAAGATCGTGTCGCCGTCGGTCATGGTGTGGGCCGGTCGGATCGCCCTGGCCAGGCCGTCGTGGGCCACCGCCGCCAGTTTGCCGCACTGGGCCTTGGTGAGGGTGCGGTCGGTGGCGACCACGCCGATGGTGGTGTTGAAGGACGGCGCCTTCTCGGGTTTCCAGGCGTGGACTTCGTGCGGGGTCGGGGGGTGGAGGTAGTCGAACTCGCCTGGGAGGCCGTAACGGGCGCCGGCCAGGGTGCCGTCGGCGGGGTCCAGGACGGAACCGACAGGGTTGGCGACGGCCAGGGCGGCGACGGTGGTGCCGTCGGGGAGGACGGCGCTGGCCGTGCCGATCCCTCCCGCCAGGCCGCCCGCCATCGCCCCGGTCCCGGCCCCGATCGACCCGCTCGCCGTCGGGGGTGCCGTCCCAAGGACGGGTACGGCTCCGGGGTGCGTCGCGACGATCCCGCCGACCGGGGTTGCGGCCCCCTCGGAGGGAGAGGCGTGAGTGGGGGCGCCCGACGCGCTCCCAACGCCGTGCGCGCCGCTCGACGCGCCGGACGCCGCGTTGGGCACCGCATTGGGCACCGCGTTGGGCGTCGTGGCGAGTGGCGCGCCGAGCTCCACGCCTGGGGTCGGGGCAGGCACCGCGGCGGGCGTTGTGGCGGCGTCGTAGGCGGCGGTGCCGAGCGAGGCGTCGGGGACGGCGCGGAAGGCGCCGCCGCGGCCCAGGTCGAAGATGACGGCCGCCGGGACGATCGGCACCACGCCGCCGCTCACCGGGTAGCCGATGCCCGCGTCCGCCAGCCGGTCCACCACCCCGCACGCCGCCGCCAGCCCGTACGCGCTCCCGCCCGTCAGCACCACGGCGTGCACGCGTTCGACCAGGTTGCGCGGGTCGAGCAGCTCCGTCTCCCGCGTCCCCGGCGCGGCCCCGCGCACGTCCACCCCCGCGACAGCGCCCCCGGCGGGGGCCAGGATGACGGTGGTGCCGGTGCGGTGGCCAGCACCCACCCGGTGGGCGTGGCCGACCCGCAGCCCCGCCACGTCCACCAGCGAGTTCGTCGGACCGGGACGCATCAGAAGTCGCCGTTCAGGAACCGCCGCGCCGCCTCGGCGAACACCCGGGTGCACCGGACGATCTCCTCGACCTCCACGTATTCGTCCGCCTGGTGCGCGATCCACTTCCCGCCGGGCCCGTACACGACGGACGGGATCCCGCCCCAGTGCGTCAGCACGGTCCCGTCGGTCGACCCGGGCACCCCGCCGTACACCGGCTCCTCCCCCGTGACCGCGCGATGGGCGGCGGCCAGCGCGGCCACCACGGGGTCGGACACGGGCACGTCCACCGGCGGCCGGTCCACCAGCACCGACACCTCCGCCCCGATCCCGTCGCAGGAGGCCAGCGCGGCCACCCGGTCGGCGATGTCCTTGTGCTCGACGCCCGGGATGGTCCGCACGTCCACGAACACCGAAGCGCCGGCGGGGATGACGTTGACCTGCTCCTCGGAGCCGGCCTGGAGCACGGTCGGCGTCACGTAGACCTCGCCGAGGTGCTCGTGCGCCGGATGCCGGCCCTGCAGCTCCTCCTGTAGTGCCCGCAGGCCGACCAGCAGCGGGCCGATGGCCTGGATGGGGTTGCGGCCGTGCTGCGGCATGGCGCCGTGCGCCATCTTGCCCGCGAGGTCCACGCGCAGCCGCAGCGCACCCTTGGCGACCGCGCAGATCTCGCCCGCCTCGGGTTCGGCCACGATCGCGCCGTCCACGCCGGCCGCGAGCCCTTCGGAGACGAAGTGGTGGGCGCCGATCATGAGGCCTTCCTCGTCGGCCAGCGCGCACACCTTGATCCGCCCGGGGAACGGCCCGGCGAGCTGCAGGGCGCGGGTGGCGTACAGGGTGGCGGCCAGGCCGGATTTCATGTCGGCGCTGCCGCGCCCCCACAGCCTGCCGTCGCGGATCTCCCCGCCGAAGGGGTCCACGGTCCACTCCGACAGGTCGCCTTCGGTGACGACGTCCGTGTGGCCCTCGAACATCAGCGTCGGCCCGTCACCGTCACCGCCGCCGCCCTCGACCACGGCCACCACGTTGGGCCGGCCGGGCGCGGCTTCGTACACGGTGGGCTCCCAGCCCCAGTCCCGCATGCGGGCGGCCACGAGCTCGGCGGCCGGCTGCTCACGCCGTCCGGGGTCGTTGGTGCTGGGGATGCGCACCAGCGCCTGCGTGAACGCCACCACTCCATCGGCATCGACGTCGATCACAACAATCCCTCCAGAGTCGGTACGGCCTGCAGCAACGTTTGGGTGTAGGGGTGGGCGGGCGCGGCCCACACCTCGTCCACGGGCCCGGTCTCGACGATCTCGCCCTGGCTCATGACCGCGACCGTCTCGCACACGTGCCGCACCACGGACAGGTCGTGCGAGACGAACACGAGCGTGAGCCCGAGCTCGTCGACGAGGTCGGCCAGCAGGTTGAGTATCTGCCCACGGACGGAGACGTCCAGAGCGCTGACGGGTTCGTCGGCGACGAGCACCTTCGGTCGGGGCGCGAGCGCGCGGGCGATGGCGATGCGCTGCCGCTGCCCGCCGGAGAACTGGTGCGGGTAGCGGTCGGCGGCGGCCCCGGGCAGGCCGACCTCGTCGAGCAGTTCGGCGACCCGGTTGCCGACGGGCAGGCCGAGGGCGACGAGCGGCTCGGCGACGAGGTCGCGCACCCGCATGCGGGGGTCGAGCGAGCTCATCGGGTCCTGGAAGACGATCTGGAGGTTCTCGCGCAGGAAACGCAGGCTCCGCTCGGGGCGGCCGGTGATCTGCCGGCCGTCGAACGTGATGGTGCCGCTCGTGGGCTGGTCGAGCGCGCAGAGCAGGCGCAGGAGGGTGGACTTGCCGGAGCCGGACTCGCCGACGATGCCGTACCGCTCGCCCTTGCCGATGGTCAGCGACACGTCGTTCAGCGCGTGGACGGCGGCGCCCGGCTGGGTGAGCGAGGTGCGGGGGCGGCGGTAGACGCGGGTCAGGTTGCGGGCGTCAATCAGCGGGGTGCCAGCATGCGTGGGCATGGCCGTCTCCTGTCAGCGCCGGTGCCGTCTCACAGTCGGGGGCGGCGTGCGCGCAGCGGTTGCTGAACACGCAGCCACCGGGGAAGTGCCCGGCCGCCGGGACGTTGCCCTGGATGGTGGGCAGGCGGGTGCCGCGCGGGGTGAGCTTCGAGGCGGCCAGCAAGCCCTCGGTGTAGCGGTGGCGGGGCCGGGTGAAGACCTCGCGGATGGGGCCGCTCTCGACGACGCGGCCGCCGTACATGACCAGGACCCGCTCGCAGACGGAGGCGACGACGGCGAGGTCGTGGGTGATGAACAGCAGCGCGGGCGCCACATCGGCGATCAGGTCGAGCATCTGCTTCTGCACGGTGACGTCGAGCGCGGTGGTGGGCTCGTCGCAGATGAGCAGCTGGGGCTCGTTGGCCAGGGCGATGGCGAGCATGACGCGCTGGCGCTGCCCGCCGGACAGCTGGTGCGGGTACGCGCGGGCGATCTGCCGGGGGTCGGGCAGGCGGACCCGTTCGAGGAGGTCGTACGCGCGGGTGTGGGCCTGCGGGCGGGGGACGCCGTGCAGGGTCATGACCTCGGCGACCTGGGCGCCGATTCGCATGAGCGGGTTGAGCGCGGTCATCGGCTCCTGGAAGACCATGGACAGGTCACGGCCGCGCAGCCGCTTCAGCCGCTTCTCCGGCACGCCGACGAGGTCGCGGCCGTCCAGCGCGGCCCGTCCCGAGGCGGTGACGCCTTCGGGGAGCAGGCCCATGAGCGACAGCGCGGTCAGCGACTTGCCGGACCCGGACTCACCGATGAGCCCGAGCCGCTCGCCGGGCCCGATCGCGAACGACACGTCGCACACGAGCTCGACCGCGTCCGCCCGCACGGAGAGTCCCTCAACCTTCAGCACGGATCCTCCTGAGCTTGGGGTCGAGGTAGTCGCGCAGCCCGTCGCCGAGGAGGTTGAAGCCGAGCACCGCCAGGGCGATCGCGATTCCGGGCCAGAGCGCCAGGCGCGGGGTTGAGAACAGCAGCTCCTGCGACTCCTGCAGCATGCGGCCCCAGGACGGGGTGGGCGGGCGGGTGCCGAAGCCGAGGAACGACAGGGCCGCCTCGGCCAGGATCGCGATCGCGAACGACACCGACGCCTGCACGATCAGCACGGATCCGATGTTCGGCAGCACGTGCCGCACGGCGATCGCGGTGCGGCGGCGCCCTGCGGCCCGGGCGGCGAGGATGTAGTCGGTGACCATGACCTGGAGTGTGGCGGCGCGGGCCACGCGGGCGAAGGCGGGCACGGTGGCCACCCCGATCGCGATCATCGCGGTGAGCGTGCCGGCTCCGTAGACCGCGCCGAGCATGACGGCCAGCAGCAACGCGGGGAAGGCGAACACGAGGTCGTTGACCCGCATGATCAGCTCCGACAGCCAGCCCCACGGCGACATCCCGGCGATCATTCCCAGGGGGACGCCGAGTACGGCGGCGATGCCGACGGCCACGATGCCGACGTAGAGGGTGGTGCGGGCCCCGACCATGAGCTGGCTGAAGGTGTCGCGGCCGAACTTGTCGGCGCCGAGGAGGTTGCCGTCGCCGGGCGCGCGGAGCTTGCGTGCGGCGTCGACGAGCGTCGGATCGTGCGGAGTCCAGAAGAACGACAGCAGCGCGGCCAGCACCACCAGTGCCACGAGCGTGCCGCCGACCAGCAGGGCGGCGTTCATGCGGCCTCTCATCGCAGCCTCGGGTCGAGCAGGTGGTAGGTGATGTCCACCACGAAGTTGATCAGTAGCACGGCCGCCACCAGCACCATCACCACTCCTTGGACGAGCAGCAGGTCGCGCCCGGCCACGCCGTTGAGCAGCAGGTCGCCGAGCCCCGGGATGACGAAGACGCGCTCGACCACGACCGCGCCGATCAGCAGCGTCGCCAGTTGCAGGCCGAGGACGGTGACGACGGGGATCGAGGCGTTGCGCAGGCCGTGCCGCCAGAGCGCGCCGGTGCTGCCCCTGCCCTTGGCGCGGGCGGTGCGCAAGTAGTCCTCGCGCATCACGTCCAGGACGGCGCTGCGGACGTAGCGGGTGAGCACCGCGCCCTGGACCAGGCCGAGGGACAGCCACGGGAGCAGGAGGCCACGCAGCCACTCCGCCGGGCTCTCGGCGATCGGCACGTACCCGCCGGACGGCAGCACCTGCGCCTGCACCGCGAACACGAACACCAGCAGGATGCCCGCCAGGAAGGCCGGGACGGCGATGCCGACCTGGCTGGCCGCGCTGATGGCGGCGCCCAGCGGGTTGCGGTGGTGCACGGCGGCGAAGGTGCCGAGCGGCACCGCGATGACCAGCGCCACCACCATGCCGCCGAGCACGAGCACCGCCGTCACGCCCAGGCGGTCGCTGATCTGCGGGCCGATGGGCGAGCTGGTCACGTACGAGGTGCCGAAGTCGCCCTGGGCGAGCCCGCCGGCCCAGTCGAAGAACTGCGCGACGGGCGGCCGGTCGGTGCCGAACTGCTGGCGTAGCTGGGCCACCGCCTCCGGGGTGGCGTTGACGCCGAGCGCGATCTCGGCCGGGTCGCCGGGCAGCAGCCCCATGAACGCGAACACCACCACGGCGGCCACGGCGGTGCTCGCGAGCAGCACCGCCAGCCGTTTGAGCAGGTAAACGATCACTTTTTGGCGAGCGCGGTGAAGTCGAAGGACTCCGCGATGGCGTTCTTCGGCAGCCCGGTGACGCCCTTCTTCGCCACGATCAGGTTGGGGAACAGGAACAGCCAGTCGGCCGCGGCGTCATCGGACAGCAGCTGGGCGGCCTTCTTGAGGTCGCCGGTCTGCTGCTGCTCGGTGCCCTCGTCGGCGGAGGCGAGCAGCTTGCCGAACTCGGGGTTGTCGTAGTGGAAGTAGTACGACTTATCCGCGAATATCCCCATGTCACGGGGTTCGACGTGGTTGATGATGGACAGGTCGTAGTCGCCCTGTTTGAACACGACGTCCAGCCAGCGGGCCGGGAACTCCAGGGGCTCGATGTCGGCCGTGATGCCCACCTGGGCCAGCTGCGACTTGACGACCTGGGCGCTCGCCACCGCGTACGGCAGGTTCGGGATGCGCATCTTGACGGTCAGCGTCTTGCCGCCGAGCAGTTCCTTGGCCTTGGCCGGGTCGTACGGGTAGTCGCCGGTGCGGTCCTCGTACCACGGGTCGGTGGGCGGCACCATCGAGCCGATCAGCTGGCCGCGCCCGGCCCAGGCGGTGTCCAGCAACGCCTTGTGGTCGATGGCGTGGCGCACGGCCTGGCGGGCCTTCTTGTCGTTGAACGGCGCGCGGGCGTTGTTCATCGACAGCACGACCTCGCCGTTCGTCGTGCCCTCGACCGTCTGGAAGCGGTTGGGGTCGGCGAACTGCTGCAGCGACTCCGGCGCCTGGACGCTGGAGATGACGTCGATGCCGCTGGTCAGCAGCGCGTTGTTCATCGCCGTGGCGTCCTTGAAGTACTTCAGCGTGATCGACGACAGCGGCGGCTTCGTACCCCAGTAGGAGGGGTTGGCGTTGAGCTGGATGGAGTCGCCGCGACGCCACGAGCCCAGCACGTAGGGGCCGGTGCCGACGGGCTTGTTGGCCAGGTCGGCGACGCCGGTGCGGCTGAACATCGCGCCGAGCCTGGTCGCCATCGAGTAGAGGAAGCCGTTGCTGGGGCGCTTGAGCGTGACGACGGCGGTGGAGTCGTCCTTCTTCTCCACCTTGTCGACCACGTCGAGCTGCGACTTGATCTTCAGCTTCCAGTCGGTCTTGAGCCGGTCGAGCGAGAACACCACGTCATCGGCGGTGAAGGCCGCGCCGCTGCTGAACTTCACGTTCTTCCGCAGCGTGAACGTGTAGGTCTTCCGGTCGTCCGAGACCTCCCACTTCTCGGCCAGCAGCGGGACGATGTTGCCGTCCTGGCCGAGCTTGACCAGGCCCTCGTAGACGTTGACGAGCAGCGCCTGCGGGATGGCGGCGCCTTCGGTGGCGGTGAAGTCCAGGTTCGCGGGCTCGGCCACGAATCCGACGGAGAGAGATTGGGCCGCGGGGGTCGAAGTGCCGCCGCCGGCCTCGCCGCCACAGGCGGCCGCGCTCAGCAGGAGACCGCCCACGGCGATCCAGATTCCGATGCGCCTCATGTCTTGCAGCCTCCTGGCTAGTGCACTGGTCGGACCAGTAGGCTCAGCACATTGCCAGCCGATGGCGGCTCGGGTCAAGGGGGACGTCCATGAGTGGTCCGCAGTTCGAGCCGGTACGCACCGTACGCGCCTATGAACGGGTCGTGGAGCAGATCGAGGGGGCGATCGAGAGCGGCGCTCTGTGCCCGGGCGGGCGGCTGCCCAGCGAGCGCGAGCTCATGGTGCAGTTCTCGGTGAGCCGCTCCACCGTGCGCGAGGCGCTGCGGGTGCTGCAGGCACGCGGCCTGGTGCGCTCGCGGCCCGGCGACCCGAACGGCGCCGAGGTGCTGCCGTTCACGCCCGCCGCCTTGCACAAGTCGATGACCACGCTGGCCCGGGTGGCGGAGTTGTCGCTGGGCGAGCTGGTGCAGTTCAGGATGGTGCTGGACGCGGCGGCCATCCTGCTGGCGGCGCGGCTGCGCACCGAGGAGCAGCTGGAAGAGATGGCGGCGGCCGTGGAGCGCATGAAGGAGGCCGCGGCCGTGGAGCGCATGAAGGAGGCGGACAGCGCGGCCTTCAGCGCCGCGGACGTCGCCTTCCACGACGCGCTGGCGCGGGCCAGCGGCAACACGCTCATCCAGGTCTGTACGGACGTCGTCCGGTCGGTCGTGGTCGACCTCATCGCCGGCAGGATCGCCGCCGCTCCCGACCAGGAGGCGCTGATGCGCCGGAGCATCGCCCACCACGAGGAGGTCCTGGCCGCCGTGCGCGCCGGCGACGGCCCGCTGGCCGCCCGGCTGTTCCGCAGCTCGGTGTACGACTACTACGCCGGCTACGTGCCCGAGGAGGAGCGAATCGCGCTGCAAGCCCTTCTGGAGTGATTTGCCCCACACAGTGCTATCTTGCACGCGTGGGCCGCGGGGACGACAACGGGCTGACAGAGGCCTTCCTGCGCGAGCCGCGCCGCTACACCAGCCACCAGGTCGCCGAGATGGCGGGCGTGCCGGTCTACCGCGCGCGGCGCTTCTGGCGTGCCCTGGGGTTCGCCAACGTGGCCGACGACGCCGTCGAGTTCACCGACTCCGACGTCGAGGCGCTCAAGACGCTGCTCGGCATGGTCAGCTCCGGCGTCTACGACGAGGAGCACGTGCTGCTCATGGCCCGCTCGCTCGGCGGGGCCACCGCGAGACTGGCCGAGTCGCAGGCCGAGCTGGGCGTCGAGGCCCTGGACCAGGCGGGCGTGCCGCTGGCCGACCGGCCGCGGGCCTGGCGCCGGCGGGCCGAGCGGGTGGTGCCCGACCTGGCGAAGCTGCTGGTCTACGCCTGGCAGCGCCAGCTCGCCGCCGCCGCGGGCCGCATGGCCGACCAGGACATGAGCGCGGTACGGCTGGCCGTCGGCTTCGCCGACCTGGTCGCCTTCACCCGGCTGAGCAGGCAGATCACCAGCAGCGAGCTGGCCCGGCTGATCGACAGGTTCGAGGGCGGATCCGCCGACATCGTCACCTCCACCGGCGGCCGGGTGATCAAGACGCTGGGCGACTCGGTGTTGTTCGTGGCCGACAAGGCGCACGTGGCGGCCGAGATCGCGCTGCGCCTGGTCGAGACGCACGCGCGCGTCAGGGGCCTGCCGGAGCTGCGGGTGGGGCTGGCGTCCGGGCCGGTGATCTGGCGGATGGGCGACGTGTTCGGCACCACCGTCAACCTGGCGAGCAGGCTCACCGCGCTGTCGCTGCCCGGCACGATTCTGGCCGATCCGGCGCTGGCCGAGGAACTGGAGGGCGACCGGGCCTTCCGGCTGCGGCCGGTCGACAAGCTGTCGGTACGCGGGCTGGGCGAGATGGCGCCCTTCACCGTCATGCGGGCGGGAGCCGGCTGACGTGTCCGGCATGATCGCGGGGCATCCGCTGAAGTGATCCGCGGTTTCGGGCGGCGGGCTGAGCGGGCATGGACTCCCGGCAACGACTTCACCTGACCCCCGGGACATCTCTCCGTCCCCGTCGAGAGAGGCCGCTGACCGCATGCCGAGCTTCCCTGAGATCATGCATCGCACGTTCTTCCGTACGCTGTCCCTGCTCTCGCCGGCGGCGCAGGGCGTGCTGCTGCGCCGCTACTTCAACTGGTGGCACCGCAACCCGGACCCGTGGAAGCTGGCGACCGACAGCTACGAGCAGCAGAAATACCTGTCCACGCTGCAGCTCCTGCCGCCCAGGCCGTACCAGCGGATCGTCGAGGTGGGCTGCGCCGAGGGCGTGTTCACGCACGCGCTCGCGGCGGCCTTCCCGGACGCCGAGATCACCGGGGTGGACGTGTCCGAGCGGGCGCTGGCGCGGGCGCGCGAGCGGGTGCAGGGCAACGCGCGGGTGCGCTTCGTGCAGGCGGACATCCTCACCCACCGCCCGGACGAGCGCTTCGACCTGGTGTTCTGCTCGGAGACCCTCTATTACCTGGGCCGTACGGAACGCCTGCGCCGGGCCTCGGCGCGGCTCGGCGAGCTGCTCGCGCCGGGCGGCGTCCTGGTGGCGGTGCACCCGTGGCCGGAGGCCACCCGCCTGCACCGCTACCTGGACAGGTCGCTGCCCCGGCTCGGGCAGGAGGTCTACACCGCCACTTACCGGCCGTTCGCCGTCTCCATCTACGGCACGGATCCGATCTGACGCTTGCCCAGCAGGTCGGCGGCGATGTCCCGGACCACCACGCGCTGGATCTTGCCGGTGGCCGTCTTCGGCAGCGCGTCCACGATCAGCACCTCGCGCGGGCGCTTGAAGGAGGCCAGGCCGTCGCGGCAGAACGCGACCAGCTCCGTGGCGTCCACGGCGCGGCCCGCCGCCGGCACCACGCAAGCCACCGGCTTCTCCAGCCCGTCGGGGTCGATGTAGGCCACCACCGCGCACTCCCCCACCGACGTGTGCTCCAGCAGCCTGGCCTCGACCTCCATCGGCGACACCCAGATGCCGCCGGCCTTGATCAGGTCATTGGAGCGGCCCAGGCAGTGATAGAAGCCGTCCGCGTCGCGGGTGTAGGTGTCCCCGGTCCGCAGCCACTCCCCCTGGAACACCTGACGGGTGGCGGCGGTGCGGCACCAGTAGCCGGTGGCGATGGAGTCGCCCCGGACGTACAGGTGGCCCGGCTCGCCGTCGGGGACCGGCGCGCCGAGGTCGTCGAGCAGCCTGGCCTCGTAGCCGGGCACGACCGTGCCCGAACTGCCCTGGCGTACCTGGCCGGGGCGGTTGGAGATGAAGATGTGCAGGGCCTCGGTGGAGCCGAGTCCGTCGATGATGTCCACGCCGAACCGCTCGGTGAAGCGCCGGTAGATCTCGGCGGGTAGCGCCTCGCCGGCCGAGACGGCCAGCCGTACCGACTCGAACGCGTCGTCGGGGGCGCCGGCGGCGAGCAGGGCCGTGTAGAACGTGGGCCCGCCGAAGAACAACGTCGGCCGGTCCGCCGTCACCCGCGCGATCACCCCGGCGGGGGTGGGCCTGGCCGGGTCGAGGATCACGGTCGCGCCCGCGGCGAGGGGGAAGAACAGGGAGTTGCCGAGTCCGTAGGCGAAGAACAGCCGGGCGACGGAGAAGCACCGGTCGCCGGGGCGGATGCCGAGGACCTGGTTGCCGTAGGTCTCGCAGACGTCGCGGATCGCGCCGTGCCGGTGCATGGCGGCCTTGGGCGCTCCGGTGGTGCCGGAGGTGTAGAGCCAGAGGGCGGGCGAGTCGCGCCAGCTGTCGTACGCGGCCCCGGCGCCCTGGCCGTGGGCCGCCACGGCGCCGCGGCCGGCCTCCAGCACGTCCGCCCAGCGCCGGACCCGCACCCCGGCATCCCACGCGCCCGCGTCCTCTGCGGCTGGGTCCGGGTCCGCTTCGTCCGGCTCTGTCAGGACGAGCGTCGTTACGTCGGGGGCGGTCGCCAGCGCCTCCCGCACGGCCGGCGCGAACTCGGGCGTGGCCACCACGACCCGCCCCCGCGCGTCCCGGAACAAGGTGGCCAGCTCGGCGCCGTTGTACATGGTGGAGATCGGCACGGCGACCGCCCCCATCCGCATGACCGCCAGGATGGTGACCACCGTCTCGGGGCGGTCCGACATGACGAGCAGCACCCGCTCCTCAGGCCGGACGCCCAGCTCCCGCAGTCCGGCGGCCAGCTCGGCGACGCGGGCGGCGAGCTGCGCGTACGTAACGGAGCTCAGGGCGCCCGCGGGCCCCGTCACCGCGATCTGATCACCTCGGCCGGCTTCGACCTGCCGGTCCACGAGGTAAACGCTGGCGTTGAACGACTCCGGCATCATGGCCGTCCCCATCCGCAGGCGGACATTCGTAGGCGCATCCTCCACAGAGAACAGATGAGCCGTCAACCGCCTGTAGCATCACAGATGCACGTACTCGTAGTAGAACGGCCGCCCGTTGATCCCGTTGCGCGGCGGCGCCACCCAGGCGGCGATCTTCCCCGGCTCGTACACGGGCCGCATCAGCGCCTTCACGTGCGCCTTGTCCGCGCCCGTCGGCAACCACCGGCCCCTGGCCGCCTCCCATGACCCTTCGTCGAGGACGCGCCCGTCCGGGGAGATGTGGTGCCCGGCGAACACGCCGACCCGGCGGTTGAACCCCACGTGCGGCAGATAGAGGGTCGCGTCGAGGCCATGGCCGGCGAGGATGCGGTTCCACCGGTTCACGCCGGTGGCGCAGTCGGCGATGTACTCGCCGCGCAGGTCCGCGTTGAGCGCCGTGAGCGCCGGCAGTCGCACGTCCACCAGCCGGCCCCGCTCCACCTGCGGCACGACGGCGAAGGCCTCGGTGAGCCGGTGGTCGTCTGTGCGCCGCTCCTCCTGCCAGCGGCCCTTGAGCCCGGCGGTGAAGTAGTTGGCCACATTGGTGGACGTCTCGCCGCCGAACAGGTCGAGGCTCACGCTGTAGTGGAAGTTGATGTACTTCTGGATGACATCCAGCGGGATCCCGCCATACGGCCCGATGTCGTCGGTGTCGTGCTCGCACATCAGCTGCGCGGTGCGCTCCACCACCCGGTCCACGCCCGTGGTGCCCACGAACATGTGGTGGGCCTCCTCCTTGAGCATGAACTCGCACGTACGGCTCAGCGGATCGAACGCCGACTCCTTGAGTGTGCCGAGCTGATACTTCCCATCCCGATCGGTGAAGTACGTGAACATGTAGAACGACAGCCAGTCCGGCGTCTCCTCGTTGAAGGCGCCCAGGATGCGCGGCGAGTCCTCGCTGCCCGAGTTGCGCTTGAGCAGTTGCTCGGCCTCCTCACGGCCCTCCCTGCCGAAGTAGGCGTGCAACAGGTAGACCATGGCCCACAGGTGCCGGCCTTCCTCCACGTTCACCTGGAAGAGGTTGCGCAGGTCGTACAGGGAGGGGGCGGTCAGCCCGAGCCGGCGCTGCTGCTCGACGCTGGCCGGCTCGGTGTCGCCCTGGATGACGATGAGCCGCTGCAGGTCGGCGCGGTGCTCGCCGGGAACCCGCGGCCAGACCGGCCGGCCCTGGTGCTCGCCGAAGGCGATGCGGCGGTCGTCCTTCGGCTCGGCCAGGAAGATGCCCCAGCGGTAGTCGGGCAGCGGCACGTGATCGAAGTGCGCCCAGCCCTCGCGGCCGACCGAGACGGCGGTGCGGAGGTAGACGTCCCTGGTCGGCAGCGCCGGGCCCATCTCGGCCCACCACTGCAGGAAGCGCGGCTGCCACGACTCCAGCGCTCGCCGCAACCGGCGGTCCTCCGAAAGGTCGACGTTGTTCGGTATGCGCTCGGTGTAGTCGATGGACACCTCTCAAGCGCAACATCGTCATGTAGTCGCGTCAAGGGGATGTAGACCAATGGTGCTGGGCGAACGGGATCCGGCCGAGGATGTTCGCAATAGCCGCGGCCGGATAGTCGATCATGTCGGCGGGCAGGGCGTGGACGGGCCACCAGGCGATCTCCGAGCACTTGTGGGGTTCGGCGTTGTACGGCTCGCCGGTCCACTTCCCGGTGGTGAAGAAGAGGCCGACCCGGTCGGGCGCCCGGTGCATGACGTGGGCGAACGTCAGGTCGGCCGGGTCGATGGTCACGCCCAGCTCCTCGGCCGCCTCCCGGGCGGCGCCATCGGTCGCCGGTTCACCCTCCTCCAGGTGTCCCGAGGGCAGGTGCCAGAGCCCGTCGCCGTAGCCGGTGCCGGAGCGGCGGGCGAGCAGGAGCTCGTCGCCGCGCAGCAGCACCACGTGGACGTCGACGATGGCCCGGAAGCGGTCCGGCGACGCGGCGGCCGAATCAGCAGAGGGACGGCCGAGGACGTCCCTGCGCTGGTCGGAACCGACGGGACCCTGCTCGAGGCCGACAGGGCACTGCTCGAGGCCAGTTGGGCGCTGCTCGAGGCCAGTTGGGCGGCGGTCGAGGGCTTGGGCCCATTTGACGGCCACGGCTGCCACCTGGATCAGCTCGGCCCGCAGCCGGTCCGGGTCGGCTTCGGCGAACGCCTCCAGCACCTCCTCAGCCAGGACGTGCCGCCGCTGGTCGCGTATTCTCGCGGGGACTTCGTCACCACCGTCCTCGCCGTACGGAGCGGCCGTCTCCGTCTCCTGCCTGGCCAGGTCGGACTCGGCCGTCGTACGCGCGCCTCCGGTGCCGTCGGGCAGCTCCTGCATGCCCCACCTCTCGTCCTGCGCCGCCCGCTCAGCCGCCACCTCGGCGAGCACCCTCGCCAGCGAGCCCGGCACGCCCGCGTCGCCGTCATGTGTCATGGTCCCCAGTGTGGCCTGGAGACTCAGCTCACGAGGCAGCGGGCCGGAAGCCGGGGCCCAGGTCCATGGTTCCCGAGCACACATGGTCGCGGAACGCCCGCGCCGCCGGGGTCAGCCGATCTCCCGCGGGCCAGCTCACCCCGATCGTCCGGAACATGGCCGGCGACAGGGGGATCTCCACAACGGCGGAACCCGGCGTGGCCGGACGGGGTCCCGGCTGGGAACGGGGCAGGACCGCGACGCCGAGCCCCGCCGCCACCAGCCCGCGCACGGTCTCCGACTCCTGGCACTCGAAGGCGATCAGCGGCTCGAACCCCGCCGCCGCGCACAGGTCGTCGACGATCTGCCGCAGGCCGTACCCGTGCTCCAGTGCGACCTGCGCCTCTCCCGCCAGCTCCGCGGCCCGCACCCGCTCGCGCGTGGCGAGCCGATGTGCCACCGGCACGGACAGGACCAGTTCCTGATCGGCGAGCGGCCGGCTGTCCAGGCCCGGGTCGTCCAGTGGCATCGGGGCGACGAACACCAGGTCGCTCTCACCCTCGTGCAGGTTCCGGAGCATGTCCTGACGCGAGCCCTGCGCCAGGCTGAAGCGGGCGCGCGGGTGGCGCTCGAGGAAGCCGCGGATGAGCGACGGGACGAGCGTGCGGCCGAGCAGATGCAGGAAGCCCAGCAGGATGCGGCCGCTGTCCGGATCGATCTCCTCGCGTACCTCGCGGGCGGCGCCGGTGACGGTGCTCAGCGCGCGGGCCGAGGCGGCGGCCAGCGTGCGGCCCGCCCTGGTCAGGCGGATGCCGCGGCCAGCCGGCAACACCAGCGGGGCGCCGACCAGGTCGGACAGGGCGGCGAGGCGGCGGCTGGCGGTGGGCTGGGGGATGCCGAGGAGCTCGGCGGCACGCGTCACGTGACCGGTCTCGCCGACCGCGGCCAGCAGGGCGAGGGTGGGCGCGAGGTGGGCGGCCAGTTGTTCATCGGATTCATCCAGCACAGTATGAATTATCGCCTATTTCAGTATTAGACGTATTTATTAGCCTTGCTTAGCGTTGTGCGGGTGGTCATCCAAGCGCAGAGCGCGCCTCCACAGGTGGACACCCGGCGGGTGGGCGCGGCCGTCGCGGCGGCGGGGCTGTCGTCGTTCGCGCTGCTGTACGCGCCGCAACCGGTGTTGCCGCAGCTGGCCGCCGCGTTCCGGCTCGATCCTGGCAGCGCGTCGCTCGCCATCGGCGTGGCCACCGGCGCGCTGGCGGTGGCCGTGCTGCCGGTGGCCGCGCTGGCCGAGACCGTGGGGCGGCGGCGAATGATCGTCTGGTCGGTGGTGGTGTCGGCGGTGCTCGGTCTGCTGCTGCCGCTGGCGCCGTCCTTTCCTGTGCTGCTGGTCATGCGGGCGGTGCAGGGGGTGGCGATCGCCGGGTTCGCGGGGGTGGCGGCGGCCTATCTGGCCGATCAGGTGGGCATCGGACGGCTGGCGGCCGCGGTGGGCACGATGATCGCGGGGAATTCGGTCGGCGGGATGCTGGGGCGGCTCGGCACCGGCTTCGCCGCCGGCCCGCTGGGCTGGCACGGCGCCCTCGCTGTGGTGGCCGTGGTCGCGCTGGCGTGCGCACTGTTCGCGTCCCTGACGCTGCCCCGCACCCCGAGTCCGCTGCCCGCCCCCTCACCCGCCCATGACCCCACGTCGGCGCGCAACCCCGCGTCCTCCGGCGAACCGGCCGACACGACGGCGCACGCCGTGCGCTCCCCGCCGCTCCAGACGCACGCCGAGCGGCCCCCGCTCGGCGTGGCGCGGCTCGGGCTGTCCAGAGCCGGATCGGGCAGTGGTGGCGTGGGCCGGGCCGGGCGGACGCTTGGCGGCGTGGGCCGGGCCGGGCGGACGCTTGGCGGCGTGGGCCGGGCCGGGCGGAGAAATGCTGCGGCGGGGGTGCTCGTTCCGTGTGTGGTCGGGGCGCTTGCCACGGGGGCGTTCGTCGCGCTCTACAACGCCGCCGGGTTCCGGTTGGCCGCGCCTCCCCTCTCGCTGGCCCCGGCCACCGCCTCTCTGGTCTTTCTCTCCTACGCCATGGGCACCGCCTCCTCGGCCGCCGCCGGTCGGCTGACGGCGCGCCTGGGCCGTACGGCGGCCCTGGTCACGTCGCTGCTCGTCACGATCGCGGGTGCGGCGCTCACCCTGCACGCCTCGTTGCCCGTGGTCACGCTCGGCTTCGCCGGGCTGACCGCGGGGTTCTTCGCGGCCCACGCGATCGCCAACGCCTGGGTAACCGCCCAGGCGACCCCGCGGGCCCGTGGCCGCGCCGCCGGGCTCTACACTCTCTGCTACTACCTGGGCAGCGGCGCCGGCGGCACGGCGGGCACCGTCGTGTTCGGCCACGCGGGCTGGCCCTGGCTGATAGCCCTGACCTCAGCCTGGCTGCTCCTGGCGGCACTCGCCGTGCTGCTCGCCCGCAGCCCGGCTGCTGTCTTGAGCCGGTAACTCACCGATGGCCGCCCCACCGGCCGCCTGGTGGCGAGCCGGCTCGGCCTTGACCGCAACTACTCCCGCTACCAGGAGATGAGCGCCGCCGCGCCGGTCATGGGCCAGCATGCGACCACGCCTCCAACCAGAATCCGATGGCCCGCCTTGCAACCTAGCCAGGCGGGGTGTGCAGCAAGGCCGGGCCCAACCGCGTGACGGTCACCGTGATCTCCTGGCGGCTCCCCGGCGGCCCCTGGTAGATGCCCTTGAGCGGCGGCACGTCCGAATAGTCCCGCCCCCGGGCCACCACCACGTGCGCCTCTCCCACGTACGTCCGGTTAGTGGGATCGAGCGGCAGCCACTCCCCCGCCCAGTACTCCACCCACGCGTGGCTCTGCCCCGCGACGGGCTCGCCGATCCCGGCGGTCGGCCGCGGGTGCAGGTAGCCCGAGACGTACCGGGCGGGCAGCCCCGCGGCCCGCAGCAGCCCCGCGGTCAGGTGCGCCATGTCCTGGCAGACGCCCTTGCCCAGGTCCCATGCCTCCTGCGCGGAGGTCTGCACGCCGGTCGAGCCGGGCATGTACTCCACCCGGGCCGTGACCAGCTCACAGATCGCCTCGGCCGTCTCGTGCGGGTCGCGGCCCAGCGCCTGCGTCTTGGCCAGCTCGTCCAGCTCTGCGTTCACGGCGGTCATCGGGGTGCGCCGCAGCAGCTCCTCCATCGACGGATGGGCCAGCGTGACGGAGACCTTCGGCGTGCGCGGCCCGCTCGTCTCCACCCTGCTGACGGCCTCGACGGTCAGCGAGCGGTGCGGCTCGGGCACGTCGAACGCCGTCACCGTGGTGCCCCAGTAGTCCTCGTACGAGTAGGTCGGCACGGCCGGGGTCACTTTGACGCGGCTGGACAACACCCCGTACGCGGGCGTCATCCTGAGCTCGTTGTAGGAGGAGCGCGCCTCACCGTCGTACTCCACGTGCGTCACGTGGGAAACCTTCACGCGCCAACCCATGCCATCGCCTCCCTGTGCTGGAAGAACCGCTTCGTGATCGCCTCGCCCGCGGCCGCGCACGCCTCCTGGAGGGTGCCGAGCAGCTCCGGCAGCCGGTCGCTGAGCTCGTCCAGATCGCTGTACTCGAGCCCGGCGCGCACCCGCCCGATCGCGGCCTGCGCGGAGTCGGCCACCCCAGCCCTGGCCGTGTCGGGGGCGAGCGCCCGCAGGCACTTCTCCGCGGTCAGCAGCGAGTAGACGACCGAGCGCGGGAAGAGCCGGTCGAGCAGCAGGAACTCCAGCACCGCGCCGTCCCTGGCGCCGTGCGTCCTGGTGAACGACTCGTCGGCGCCGCTGGCCTGCAGCAGCAGCCGCCAGTCGCTGGCCAGGTGCACGGCCAGGAGCCGGGTGGTCATGTCGACGCGTTCGAGGCTGCGGCCGAGCACGATGAAGCGCCAGCAGTCGTCCCTGCTCATGGTGGCGTCGGCGAGGCCGAAGAACAGGGCGGCCCGCTCGCGGACGAACGCCAGGCAGGCGTGCGGGGGCAGCGTCTCCAGCTTGGACAGATGGTGCCAGGTGACGTTGAGGCACTCCCACACCTCGCTGGACAGCACCTCCCGCACGCCGCGCGCGCTGTCCCTGGCCGACCTGACGGAGGAGGCGATCGAGGCGGGCTCGTCCAGGTCGTAGGCCAGGCGCCGGATGACCGCCTGGGGACTGGCGGGAGCAGCGGGGCTGAGACCGAGCACCGCGTAGAGGGAGTGGTTGGTCTCGGGCTCGTCGAGCATGCGGTGCACGGACACGTCGAGGAGCCGGGCGGTGTCGTCGGCACGCTCGACGTACCTGCCGATCCAGTAGAGCGTCTCAGCGATGCGGCTGAGCAGCGGGCGCGTCATTGCTGTTCCCCTTCCCAGGCCGCGGTCCTGCTGGGACTCCACTGCGCGGCGCTGGGCGCGGCCACCGCGACGGAGGCGGCGGGCGCGCAGGCCTCGCCGAGCACCCACGTGTCCTTGGAGCCGCCGCCTCTGCTGGAGTTGACCACCAGCTCACCCTCCGGCAACGCGACGCGGGTCAGCCCGCCGGGCAGCAGCCACACGTCGTCGCCGTCGTTGACGGCGAACGGACGCAGGTCGATGTGGCGCGGCGCCGGGCGCTCGCCGACCAGGGTGGGCGAGGTGGACAGCAGCACCGGCCGCTGGGCGATCCAGCCGCGCGGATCCTCGCGTACGGCCTGTCGCACGGACGCGAGCTGCTCGGGTGTGGCGACAGGCCCGATCACGATGCCCTTGCCGCCCGCGCCGTCCACGGGTTTCAGCACCAGCCGGTCGGCGTCGGCCAGGACCTGGTCGCACACGTCCGGCTCGTCGAGCCGGTAGGTCTCCACGTTGGGCAACAGCGGCGTCTCCCCCAGGTAGTAGGCGATGAGGTCGGGCACATACGTGTAAATGAGCTTGTCGTCGGCGACCCCGTTGCCCACGCCGTTGGCGATCGTGACGTTGCCGGCGCGGGCGGCGTTCACGATGCCGGGGCAGCCGAGCATGGAGTCGCCGCGGAAGTGCAGCGGGTCGAGGAAGTCGTCGTCGACGCGGCGGTAGACGACGTGGACGGGGCGGCGGCCGTACGTGGTGATCATGTAGAGGCGGTTGTTCTCGCAGACCAGGTCGCGGCCCTCGACCAGTTCGATGCCCATGAGGCGGGCCAGCAGCGCGTGCTCGAAGTAGGCGGCGTTGTAGACGCCGGGCGTGAGCAGCACCACGGTCGGGTTCGCGACGCCCGCGGGCGCGGCGGCGCGCAACGCGGCCAGGAGCCTGGCGGGATACTCCTCGACCGGGCGCACGAACTGTTCGGAGAAGAGCGTGGGCAGCGTGCGGGTCATGGCGAGCCGGTTCTCCAGCACGTAGCTGACCCCGCTGGGGGTGCGGACGTTGTCCTCCAGCACGCGCAAGACGCCCTGCTCGTCGCGGATCAGGTCCGTGCCGCCGACGTGGACGCGCACGCCGTTGGGCGGGCGCCAGCCGTGGGCGACGCGATGGTAGTGGGGGCTGGAGTGCAGCAGGCGCCAGGGGACCACGCCGTCGTGGAAGACCTGGCGGTCGCCGTACACGTCGTCGAGGAACGCCTCCAGGGCGCGGATCCGTTGCCGCACGCCGCGCGTCACGAGATCCCACTCGGCGGCGTCGATGACCCGCGGGATCAGGTCGAGCGGGAAGGGCCGCTCCACGCCCGCGTAGTCGAAGGTGACCCCGCGATCGGTGAACATCCTGGCGAGCTGGTCGGCCCTGGTCCGCAGCTCGCGGGCGCCGAGCGGCTGGAGCGCGGCGAACAACGCCTGGTACTGGCGACGGGGCACGCCCGGCCGCTCGAACATCTCATCCCACGCTCCGGCCATGACATACGTATCAAAGATGTCCGCCATGACCGATTTATAGGAAAAGTATGTTTCGGGCAATGACGTCGCATGTTACATAGAACGCCACCTTCAGAGCTCAGCGGACGGACGTTGTTGTTCGACGTACCGCTCGATGATCGACAGGGGTGCTCCGCCGTAAGGACGCCGCGAACTAGGGCAGGGACCAGAAGTGACCATGCATGTTGGCCGGTTGACGCGTCCTGTGAACTCCTTGCGCAGGTAGTGGGAAGAGACTCCCTTGAGGGAGCTGACCAGCTTGCCGATGGAGATCTTGTGCGGGCGTGCACGAGCAAGTGGACGTGGTCGTCTTCGCCGGGCGCCGAGCAGCTCAAGCCGGACCTGGTGGAGTTGCGGGGCCGGGGTGAGCGGCTCGGCGTGCGGCCCCGCTCGGGGGACGGCTGGGTGCTCATCCGGACGCCGGAGGGGCTGCGGTGCGAGCGCGGGCCGGTCCCGGCCGAGGCCGACGTGGTGGTGTCGGGTGCGGCGGCAGACCTCATGCTGGTGTGCTCACGCCGCCTCCCCTCGGCGACGCCCGGGTGGAGATCACCGGGGACCGCGCCCTGATGGAGCACTGGCTGGCCCGGATGGCGTTCTGACGCGGCTCATCTGGTTTCGACGGGGCGGATCTCGACGGTGGGGCAGGCCGGCCAGGTGCGCACCATGCGCAGCGCCTCGTCCAGGTCCTCGACGTCGATCTCGCAGAACCCGCTGACCACCTCTTTGCCTTCGACGAACGGCCCGTCGGTGATCATCGGCTCCGCGTCGCCCCGCAGGCGCACGGTGGTGGCGGTATGCGGGGGCTGGAGCTTGCCGCCCATGCGGGCCTTGCCCGCGTGGGCGGCGAACCATGGCATGTCTCTCTTTCTGCTCTTTATAAGAGAGACGATCGGCGGCACCTGGCATTCGACACCCAGCTCGGATGCTGCTCGAGAGTGGCCGCTAGACGAGGGCGACGCGCACCACCGGTGACCAGCGGGTGCAGCTCGACCTCTGGCCGGGAATGCCCCTCCTGCAGAGCTGGACCATGACGTCCACGTACGACCCGGCGGGAGCCGTGAAGGTGAACTTGCGGGCGACACCCGCCTTCACCTCCCGCTGCGCTCCGGCACCGGTGCGGAGGTTGTAGTAATAGCCGGGCGCGTCACCATAGCCGCCGTAATACAGGGTGACGTTGTTCGTGCACGAGTTGTACCGGGCGCCCAGGTACGGGGTGTCGTTGTACTCGTACCTGGTGGGGTTGCTGCCGGTCCGGTAGCCGGTCCGCGACGTGCCGTCCCGGATGTCGCAGTTCTGCGCCGTGACGGCGGCCTGTACCGTCGTGGTGGCCCCTGCCTGCGTTGCGGATGCCGACAGCAACCCGGCGGTCATCAAGGACGACGCCATGGCGGCGCCGACGAGCATTCTTGCCTTCATGAGATTCCCCTGTGTCGGAAGTGCCTACTCCGATGACTTTGAAGGCGCGGCACCCCGGGCCGCATGAGTAGCCCCTACTCAAAACCGGCGGGGCTCTGCGGCGGCGGGAAAGGGCTGGCTCGGATGTGGCCGGCGCCGCAAGTCCGGGCTGGCCCGGATCCCGGATCCGGGCCAGCCCGGATCTCCGGCGCCGCACTCCTGACTAACGTCGCGGGTGGGGAGGTGCCAGTGGAATCCGAATGGCCGTTCACCGCTCGCAGGTCCGAACTGGAGTCCCTCGCTTCCGGGGCGGTCGCCGTCGGGGAGGCTGGGGCCGGCAAGAGCAGGTTGCTGCGGGAGGCCGCGCGGCGTGCGGGCGGTGGGCTCGTCACCGTCGCGGCCGAGCCGAGCGTCCCGTTCGGCGCCTTCGCGCACCTGCTCCCGCCGGACGTGCCGGCCAATCCGCTGCGCTGGGCGGCAGAGATCCTGGGGGACGCCGCCGCGCTGCTCATCGTGGACGACGCCCACCTGCTGGACAGCTGGTCGGCGGCCCTGATCCACCACCTCGTCGTCCACCACGGGACCCGGCTGCTGGCGGCCGTCCGGGCGGGAGCGCTGCCCGACGCGCTGTCCTCGCTATGGCGGGACGGGCTCATCAAGCGTCTGGACCTGCTCCCGCTGAACCAGCACCAGGTGACAGAAGTGCTCACCGCCGCGCTCGGCGGCAGGGTGGAGGGCGCGACGGCGAGGCGGCTCTGGCACGCCACCCGGGGCAACGTGCGATTCCTGCGGGAGTTGGTGGCCAGCGGGCGAGCGAGCGGATCGCTGGAGCTGCGCGCCGGCATGTGGCGCTGGCAGGGTGATCTGTCGATGAGCTCGCGGTTCGCCATGCTGATCGAATCGTTCATGGGTCCGCTGAACGACGCCGAGCGCGAGGTGGTGGAGCTGGTCGCCTTCGGTGAGCCACTGGACGCCGCGGTGGTCGCGGCCGAGTCGTCGCGGGCCGCGGCCAAGCGGCTGGAGAGGAGAGGGGTGATCGTGAGCGGCGGGAGCGGCACATCGGTGTGGGTACGGCTGGCGCACCCGCTCTACGGCGAGGTAGTCCGCCGTCGCGCGGGTGTGCTCACCGTGCGCGGCTACCTCGGCGCGCTGCCGCGGCCGCGGTCCGGCCTGCAGCCGGGCCGGCCGGACCTGACGACGCGCGAGAGGGAGATCGCCCAGCTTGCCTCGTGGGGGCTGTCGAACAGGGAGATCGCCGAGTGTCTGGTCCTCTCGCACCGCACGGTGGCCAACCATCTGTGCCGGATCTATCAGAAACTGGGCGTCGCCGATCGCGGGGCCCTGTGTGCCTGAATCTGTCGTGTGTCCTCAGTCTGGTGGTGGCACGGATGCCCGGCGGGGCCGGGCGTGTCACGATCGGGGCGTGGCCCGCGGTGTGCTGATCGTTGACGATCATGAAGGTTTCCGGTCGTCGGCGCGTGCTCTGCTGGAGGCCGACGGCTTCGAGGTGGTCGGCGAGGCGGCGAGCGGCGCGGAGGCCGTCGGGGCGGCCGCCCGGCTGCGCCCAGGCGTCGTCCTACTGGACATCCAGCTTCCCGACCTGGACGGCTTCGCCGTCGCCCGCGCGCTGGCCGCCACTCCGGAGCCGCCTGACGTGGTGCTGATCTCCAGCCGTGACGGCGTCACGTACGGCCCCCGCCTGCGCGCCGCGGCCGCACGTGGTTTCCTGGCCAAGCACGAGCTGTCCGGGCCGGCTCTGCGCGCCCTCCTGGACTGAGACGATGAACACGCGGTGGGCCCTCCTCCCCGTGGCGTTCGTCGCGGGCGTGGCCTCGGAGTGGGCGGTGCTCGGCTGGTCTGATCCAGCCAGGTGGGTGCCGGACCTGCTGGCCGGTCTGGTGCTGGTGGGCTCGGGCCTGGTCATGTGGCCGTCCGGTCGCGGCGCCGCGGTCCTGCTGATCACGGCCGGCTTCGCGTGGTTCGCGGGGAACCTGGGCCAGCCGTTCTGGTACTGGCATCGGGCGCCGCTGGTGCACCTGCTCCTCGCCTTCCCGGGCTGGCGGCCGACCTCGCGCGCGCAGTGGGCGATGATCGGGGCCGGTTACCTGGTCGCCGTGGCGCATCTCTGGTCCAGCCCGCTGGTCGGCGTAGCGCTGGTGACCGTCCTGCTCCTGCTCCGCGTCCGCACGGCAGCGGGCCGCCGGGAGCGAGTGGCGACGCGGGCCACGGCGGCCTTCGCCTTGATCCTGTACGCAGCGGCCGGCACGCGTCTGATCTTCCCCGCCGGGGACGCGGCCGCCTGGGTGACTCTGGCGTACCAGGCGGTCGTGGCCGGCATCGCGGTGGCGCTGACCGTGACGATGCGGCGCAGGGACGACGAGGCGGTCACGGACCTGGTCGTCGAGCTCACCCAGCGGGGCTCGGGCACCCTCCGCGACGCGCTCGCCGACGTCCTGGGCGATCCCGGCCTGCGTGTCGGGTACTGGCGCGACGGCGGCTACGTCGACCAGGTCGAAGCCCGCATCGCCCTGCCCACGGGGGCGGGCGGCGAGGCGGCCACGTTCGTCTCCCACGACGGCAGCCCGTTCGCGGTGCTGGTCCACGACCGCTCGGTGCTCACCGACCCCGCCCTCGTCGCGGCCGTCGCCGCCGCCACCCGGCTTACCGCCGCGAACGCCGCCCTGCACGCCGAGATCCGGGCCCAGCTGGCCGAGCTGTCGGCCTCCCGGCGCCGCCTGCTGGTGGCTGCCGACGACGAGCGCCGCCGCTTGGAAGAGCGCCTGTACGAGGGCCCGGTCCGCCGGCTGTCGGCGCTGCTGGTGGCCCTGCCCGACCGGCCTCACCTGCGGCAGGCCATCGAGGAACTCGGCGATCTGGCCCGCGGGCTGCATCCGCGTGAGCTGGCGCGCGGCCTCGGCCCGGCCCTGACGGCGCTCGCGCAACGCTCGGCGGTGCCGGTCCGGCTCAGCCTCGCCGAGGGCCGCCTCCCGGCCGAGCTCGAGGCCGCCGTCTACTACGTCTGCGCCGAGGCGCTGGCCAACGTGGCCAAGCATGCCCGGGCGTCCGCGGCCGCGATCGAGATGGCGCCGAGGGGCCGTACCTGGAGAGTGGAGATCACCGACGATGGCGCGGGCGGCGCGGATCCGGCCGCAGGCAGCGGGCTGCGCGGCCTCGCGGACCGGATCGAGACATTCGGCGGCCGGCTCGCCATCATCTCCCCCACCGGCGGGGGCACCCGACTGACGGCCGAGCTGCCTCTCGACGGGCTATCCGATCTTCTCCCAGGGCTTGGACGTCCAGAATGTCCAGCCGAAGGGGTCCTCTGAGGCGGCCTTCTTGTCGCCCTGCTGGTAGTCCACGAAACGGAGAAGTTTCCCGTCGAGGGTCCACGTCGCCGTGAAGACCCACCAGTCCTTGGGGCCGCAGACCCCGTCCAGCTGCAACTTGATCCGGCCGTCCGTGACGGAGTAGGGCCCGCCGCACACGGGCTCTCCACGGGGATTGCGCTGCTGCCACGTGCCGTCCTTGACGGTCAGCGTGTTGACCCCGCCGAACTGCTCCGCTTCAGCCTGCCTCGCCCCCGCCTTCAGGAATTCCTCCGCGGTGATCTCCACGCGGTAGACGCCCTCCGGGAATGGGCCAGGGTCGCGGCTCGGCGCAGCTTTGGCTTCCCGTTCTGCCATCCCGCAGGCTCTTGCCTGCGGTTGATCCGGCAAGCCCGCCTTCAGCTGCCGGATGCGGCCGATCAGTTCCTTGGTCACGGCGTCCCGCTCCAGCTCGGCGTACACCGGCCGCACGGCTGTCTCCAGGGCTTGGAGGTCGGCGGCGGAGGCGAGCACGACCTTTCCGCCCTTGCCGCAGAACCGCTCGGCCTCGTCCGCCTCACTGGGCAGGCGCTCCAACGACCAGGCGAAGACGCTCGCGGCCGCGTCCTGCAGGACCTTCCGCTGGTCGCCGGGAAGCCGGCCGAGCACGTCGCTCCTGATCACCAGCGCGTTCACCTTGGGGAAGAACGTGACGTTGCCCGTCCCCACCATCGACCTGAACTCCGCCCCCAGCGCATAACTCGTCTCCATCCCGCGCAGAGACTTGTCCGCGAAGGCCTTGTCGAGCGCGCCGTCCGCCGTGTAGTCGTCCGGCTCGCCGCCCAGGGCCCGCAGCGTGGCGTAGACCGTGGCCGAGTGGGGTGCCCTGATACGGCCGCCCGCATAGTCGGCCGGCGACAGGAGCGGCGTGTCGTACCCGAACGGCCGCCGCATGCCCTCGGGCAGCAGCGCGAGCCCGGTGACCCCGACCCGGTCCAGGCCCTTCATCATCGGGCCTGACAGATCACTGGACAGCGCACGGCGAAGATGTTCCTCCGAGGTGATCAGAAACGGGGCGCTCAGAGCGCGCAGGCTGGTCACGCCTTCGGTGTCCCAGGCCCGCGACGGGATCAGCCCCATGTCCAGGCGGCCACCCGTGATCAGGCGCGCCACCTGCTGGTCCCAATCGTCGGCGCCCTCGCCCGCCGCCCGCCAGCGCGGCTGGATGCGCAACCGGCCGCCCGATTTCGCGCTCACCTGCCGGGCGAACTCCTCGATCGCGGCCGCCGCCGGGCGTCCCGGCTGGTCGTCCGTGCCGATGGTCAGCGCCTTCACGCTCGTGCCCGCCCCGGCCTTGTCGACGTTGCCGGACGGCGCCGCGCACCCTGCGGCGAGCACGGCGGCCAGGCCCAGGGCCGCGGCGCCGGTTCTCATGCCCTTCATTCGCCACCCCCTCCTTTCGTGGATCGGCAGCGACTGTAGGCGCGCGGCCGGCGCGGCACATCGCGGCGAGCCTCAGGCCACGCGGCCGATCGCATCCGTGCTGGCACCGATGGTGGCGGGGATGCGGCGGTGTGACAATCGGCGGGTGCGGCTCGGTTTCGTGGTTCCGATCGTGGCGTTCGCGTACGCCGGCGGGACGTTCGCCGTGTTCACCGGCCTGGAAGGAACGCACACCACCTATGCCGCGCAGTCGCCGGCCGCGGCGGCCGCCACGTTCGCCGCTGGGCTGGGCCTGCTGGCGGCGGGCAGCCTGTTCTGGCTGCGCCGCGAGCATGGGCGCTGCCGCCTTCGCCGCGGGGGCGTGCTGGCTGGCACAGATCTGGGCCGGCTGGCCCGCCGGCCCGCCGGTCGCCAAGACGCTGGGCGCGCTGGCCATCCCGTTCGTCCTGCCCGCTGTCGCCCAGGTGGCCCTGCGCGGGCGGCTGATGATCGCCGGCTATGCCGTCACTGCCGTCGCCGTCCTCGCGTGGGCGCTGGTCTACGACCCGTTCCTCGACCTGGGCTGCTGGCGTACCTGCTCGCGCGAGAACATGCTCCTGGTCGGGGCGTGGCCGCAGGCGGCCAGGACGCTCGATCTGGCGCTGGCGGCTTTCGCGGTGGTCTTCGGGCTGGTGACGGCCGCAGTGGCCGCGGCCGGGTACATCCGCATGTCGCCTGCCTCCCGCCGTACCCGAGGGGTGGTGCTGCCGTCGTGCGCGGTGGCCGTGGCGGCGTGGGCCGGGCACGGCGCGGCCCGGCTGGCCGGTCCGCCCGAGTCCACGTCCAGCCCGATCCACCAGGCGTTCTTCTTCGCCACGGCGGCTGGGCTGACCCTGCTCGCGGGCGCGCTCGGCTGGGCGCAGGCGCGAGCGTGGCTGCGCCGGGCGGCCGTCACCCGGCTGGCCCAGGCGCTGGGCTCCGCGCCGCCGCCCGGCTCGCTGGAGGCGGCGCTGCGCAGGATGACCGGCGATCCGTCGCTGACCGTGGCGTACTGGCTGCCGCTCACGGGCCGGTACGTGGACTCCACAGGCGCCGCCACGGACGCCGCCCCGCGTCCGGGCCAGGTCGCCACCTCGGTCGTCAGGGACGGCGCGCCGATCGCGGTGATCTGCCACGATCCCGGCGGACGGGAGTTGACCGAGCGCATCGGCGCGGCCGCCCGGCTGGCGATCGAGAACGAACGCCTGCGCGCGGAAGTCCTCGCCCAGATGGCGGACCTGCGGCGCTCCCGAGCGCGGGTCGTGGAGGCCGGTGACGAGGCGCGCCGGCGGCTGGAGCGGGATCTGCACGACGGTGCGCAGCAACGCCTGCTCGCGCTGACGTACGACCTGCGGCTGGCCCTGGCGGACGCTCCCGGCGACACGACCTTGGCACACGCCCTCGACGAGGCCCAGACCGCTCTGCGGGAGCTGCGCGAACTGGCGCACGGCATCTTCCCCGCCATCCTGCACGAGGCCGGGCTGGGTTCCGCCCTGTGGTCGCTCGCGGACCAGGCTCCCGTGCCCGTCGAGGTCGGCGAGGCGCCCGCGGGGCGGCTCGCGCCGGCTGTGGAGCAGGCGATGTACCTGCTGGCCAAGTACGCTTTCGAGGCCGCCGGCGGGCCGTTGGCCGTCGCGGTGATGGAGGACGGGGGCACGCTGACCCTCCAGGTCGACGGCCGGGTCCCGCCCGTCCCCAGCCATCTGGCCGACCGGGTCGCCGCGCTCGGCGGGCGGCTGACCATCACCCCGGACCGCCTGGTGGCGATCGTCGCCGCTGACAGTGCGGCGGCAGGCAGTTAGATTCGACTCACCCGCCGTGGACTGGAGATCTTATGCGCGTCGTCGTGGCCGATGACTCCCTGCTGACGCGCGAGGGCATCGCGCACGTGCTGGGCCGGTCCGGATTCACCGTCGCCGGCCAGGCCGACGCCGCGGGGACGCTCCTGGCCCTGGTCAACGCCGAGAAACCCGACCTTGTCGTGGTGGACATCAGGATGCCGCCGACGCACGCCGACGAGGGGTTGGTGGCGGCCGAGCGGATCAGGGCGGACCATCCTGGGGTCGGGGTGCTCGTGTTGTCACAGTATGTCGAGCCGGGCTACGCCCTGCGGTTGCTCGAAGAGCGCCCAGAACAGGTCGGCTACCTGCTGAAGGAGCGTGTGTTCGACCCGGTCATCCTGGTCGACGCGCTGCGCCGGCTGGCCGACGGCGAGACCGTGATCGACCCGACGATCGTGTCCCGGATCCTCGGCCGCCGCCGGGTCAAGGACCCGCTGGACGCCCTGACCGACCGCGAACGACAGGTGCTCGGCCTGGTGGCGGAGGGCATGTCGAACAAGGCCATCGCCGCCCGCCTGACCATCACGGACCGCACCGTCGAGGCCCACGTGGCCCAGGTGTTCGCCAAGCTCGGGCTGGCCGACGACCCGGCCTCGCACCGTCGCGTCCTCGCCGTCCTGGCCTTCCTCCGCTCAGCCGGCACCCGCTGACCCACGGACGATTCGGACGCTCACCCCCGCCGAGACCTGCCTGGCATCCCTGCCGTCTCAACTGTCGAGGAAGCGCAGGATGGCGAGCACGCGGCGGCTGTAGCCGGGGTCGCGGGGCAGGTCGAGCTCGTCCATGATGGCGTTGACGTGCTTTTCGACCGTGCTGAGCGAGACGTGCATACGCGCGGCGACGGCGGCGTTCGTCAGACCTTGGGCGAGGTGCCGCAGCACCTCGGCTTCGCGCGGGCTCAGCTTGCTCAGCGGGTCGGCGTGGGTGGTGCGGGCGAGGAGCTGGCGCACGACCTCGGGGTCGAACACGGTGCCGCCCGTACGCACCCGCTCCAGCGACTCCAGGAAATCGGCCACCTCCGAGACCCGGTCCTTGAGCAGGTAGCCGAGCCCTTCGGTGCGCCCGGCCAGCAGCCTTGCCGCGTAGTGCTGCTCGACGTACTGGGACAGGACGAGCACGCCGACCTCCGGCCGGCGTTGTCGAGCAGCCGGGTCAGGCCCTCGCGCAGGAGCACGGAGTCGTCGGCCAGGATCACCCGCACGGCTCGGCCTTCGGCAGCGTGGCGACGATTTTGGTGGGGCCGCCGGGCGGGCTGTCCACGACGAACTCGCCGTCCAGCGCCAGCAGCCGCCTGGCCAGCCCGGAAAGCCCGCCGCCCGACGGCTCGGCGCCGCCCTTGCCGTCGTCCGAGATCGCCACCCGCACCGTCCGCTCGTCCTCGCTCAACACGACCAGGATGTCACGTGCTCCGGCGTGCTTGACCGCGTTCGTGATGGCCTCGCGGGCCACGAATTGACGTGCACTTCCCCATGAATGGGGAGGATTCTCATGGCCGCTACGCCGCCGCTCCTTGCGGGGTGGTGCGGGTAGTCCCGCCATGAGGTGCTTGACGCTTCACCGGCCCCAATACCGCAGGGCCTCCACGTCCGGTGACCGCCCGTCCGGCGGCTGAGTTGTACCGGTACAACTGGGTGCGGGCGGCGTTGACATCGGCGTTGCCGATCCACCCGCAGGCTGGGTTCTTGCACACGAACCGGGACTGACTCTCGCGGGAGCCCTCGATGATCGTGTGGCAGGCGTGGCATTCCTGGCTGGTGCCCGGCGCCGGGACGATGGCGACCTTTCCGCCCTTGGCGGTGGCCTTGTAGGTGAGGAACTCGGCGGTGCGGCCCCATGCCTGTCCGGCGATGGCGCGGTTGAGGCCGCGTTTTTGGGCGACGTTCGTGCCCGGCTGTTCGGGGGTGCCGGAGGCGCTCGCCATCATGTTCGTGACCTTGAGGTCTTCCAGCACGATGACGGAGAACCGGTCGGTGAGCTCGGCGGTGGTTCGGTGCTGCCAGTCGATGACCCGGCGTTTGGCTTTGGCGCGCAGGCGGGCGATCTGGTCGTAGGTTGTCTTCAGCCGGTTACTGGTCGGCTGTCCGGGTTTTGCGGCTCGTTTCTGGCGGGCGGCTTTGCGCTCCAGGCGGAGCAGGCGCTGCTGTTCCCCGTCGGTCAGCCATTCTTTCCGGTGAAAGATCTTCTCTCCGCCTGCCAGGGCCAACGGTACGGCGATGCCCCGGTCGATCGCGGTGTGCGACCCCGGATGCGGGGCCTGGGGTGCCTGCATGGTCTGGATACGGAACACGATGTGCCAGCCATTGGCCTCCTTCACCAGCCGCGCCCCGGTGATCTTCCCGTCCGAGCCGCCCTTCGTGACCCCCGGCACGTCCTTGGTCCACCGGAAGCGGACCCGGCCGAGTTTGGGGATATTGACCGCGCCCCACCGCCGGTTGATCCGGGTGATGTTCAGGTCCCGCGCCTGAGGGACGTCCACCGCCATCCGGGAGCGGTACCGGCTCTTGAACGTGGGGCGCCCGGCCGGGTGGTCGGGGTTGAAGTAGTTCGCCCACGCCTGCCGGTAGGTCTTCAGCACGGCCTGCGCCGCTTGGGCGGGCAGGTCGTTGAGCCAGTCGATCTCTTTGCGGGCGGCCCGGATGGCCTCGTCGCACTGGGCCAGGGAGGCGAACCGGCCCTGCCGGAAGGTGAAGAACTCGTGCAACAGGTTCCACAGCGTGCGAGCGTTGTGCCCTTGGCCGTCCAACACGGCGCTCTGCCGCTGGTCCAACTCCAGGCGGGCGACATGAGCGCGGTTGCGTTTCTCCCGCTCCACGCGCCTCATTCTATCGTTTGGTGTATGTCACCGCGATGGGAACCCAACCCGGACATCAGAACCGGACGTCACTGCGTACACGACCTGTCCGCGCATTTGGTGTTTGTCACGAAATATCGGCGGGACGCACTCACCGGCCCGATGCTGGAACGCTGCGAACAGATCATGAAAGAGGTGTGCGAGAAGTTCGACTGCGAGCTGACCGACTTCAACGGCGCACACGACCACGTCCATCTCCTCGTCCGCTACCCGCCCAAGGTCGCCCTGTCCTCCCTCGTCAACTCCCTCAAAGGCGTCTCGGCCCGCTACCTCCGCCAGGAATACAGCGCCCACGTCCACACACACCTGTGGGGCGGCCACTTCTGGTCCCGCTCCTACTACGCGGGCTCGACCGGCGACGCCAACCTGGCCACCGTCCGCACCTACCTCCAGTCTCAGGACCGGCCCCAGAAATGAGACAAGACCAGACGTGGTCACGACTGGTTCCAAAGCGCGGGTTTGGGCACGCTCAGGCCCTTGGGGCCTTCCCGCGTGGGCCTTCACCACCCGCCTGAAGGCCCCCACGGTGCTCAGCGGGTTCCTGATCTTCCGGTACGGCCTGCCGCCGATGAGCGCCGTGCCTGAGGTGAGATGGTCGAGCCCGAGCACGAGCCGCATCGTCGTCGATTTGCCGGCTCCGTTCGGCCCCAGGAAGCCGGTCACCGTGCCGGGCTTCAACTCCAGCGACAGTGGTCCACGACGAGTCGGCCGCCGTAACGCTTGCTAAAACCCTTGAGACTGATCACGCCGCCCCACGCTAGGCAGCCGCCGCCCGGATGACTATGGAGGCGGCCCGCCGAACTCGATGGCGGAAAACCGCAACGGCCCGGCAGCGCCGCCGCCCTGGCCGAGGCGGGCCGGTTCTTCGGCCGGCCGCGCACCTCCTGGACGCGGTCGAGGACCAGGCCGAGGACGACGCCCGGGGCGCGTTCAACCCGCTGACCGCCACCGGCACGGCGCCGGATGAGGCGCGGCGCCTGTGCGAGGACGCGGCCCACGGGCTGGCGCTGCGGGACGTCGAATTCACGGAACGGCACCTGGTGGAAACGCTGTTCAACACCGAGGTACAGCGGGCGATCAATCGTACATTCACCGAGATGGAGCAAACGGCCGGCCGCCCATGCGACGACCGCTGCTATTGCCGGCATGCGGATAGCAGCTGCTCCACTTGCGGCGACTGCTAAAACTGCTCGCTCCGACCTGCACGTTTTATTGTCCAAAGGGCATTGGACAATGTTCGGACATTGATCGCTTGGCAGTGGCGGCGACGGCACGCGACAGTTGGTGGCGGAAAGAACGACCACCACCCAGCGAAATGGGGGAAATTTGCCATGAGAATTCGTGGGAAAGTCACGCTCACCGTCGCCGCGATGGCCGGCTCGATGTTCGCCTATTCAACGGCGGCGGCCCCGTCGTTCGCCGTTTCCAATACGGCCGCCGTTTCCGCCGCCCCGCAGCAGGCGCTCGACGTCATCCGGGGGAAGACGCGCTGTTTCAGCTACTCCTACGGCGACGACGGCACGACGAGCGTAACGGTCTACTTCCACAACCGCTGCAAGCACTCACGCGGGATCAAGATTCGGGTCGCGCAGGCGAAGGACGCCTGCATCTGGGTACGGGGCGGGGACTTCGACAAGAAGAAGTTCAAGGGGGCGCGCCCCACCGTGCAGTCGATCAAGGAAGTCTCGCACTGCGGCTGACGCCCTGATCCCGTGTTCCGCGCCGGGCCCCGGCCGCGCTGCCGGGGCCCGGCCCCCTTTTCGATGGTTTTGGTAGCCTCCGTGGGATGGCGGAGTCGTCCGGACCTCAGGACGAAGCGGCGGCGTCGCGGCGGGGGCGCAAGCCGATCCGGCCGGATCCGGCGTCCGGCCCTGTCGCGCTGTTCGCACACCGGCTGTGGGAGCTCAAGGAACAGGCGGGCGACCCCTCGTTCGCCGACATGGCCTCGCGCCTCGGCGCGGCGGCCTCCAAATCGTCGCTGGCGGCCGCGGCCCGCGGGAGCGCGCTGCCGACCTGGGAGACGACGTGGGAGTTCGTCCGGGTGCTGGCGGTCGACCGGCTGGGGCGGGACGCCGAGGAGGTCCGGCGCGAATGGCGGGCCCATTGGGAGCTGGCCGCGAGCACCGCACAGACCGAGACCGCTCCCCCTCCCGAGGCCGCATCCCGCCCCGAGACCGCACCTCACGCCCATGTGCGCTCCGATGCCGCGTCCCATGCCGCCGACCTCGAAACGGTGGCCGGGGCCACCGAAACCGAGGTCCTCATGGCGGAGAACCCCGTCGCCCGAGCCCGATCCACCCCATCCAAATCCCTGATCGCAGCGATCGTGACCGGCGCGACCGGTCTCGCCGCCGCGCTCTTCGCCTGGCTCGCCCCGGCCCCGGAGCCGGCCGAGCCCGCCGCCCGCAGCACCCCGGCGCCGTCGAACTCCTCCTTCGACGACTCCGTCTTCGAGGGGGACGTCACCCATCCGGACGGGACGGTGGTGAAGAAGGGGACGGAGTTCACCAAGGTCTGGCGGATCAGGAACGCCGGCACCGTCCCCTGGCAGGACCGCTATCTCACCCGCCTGAACGACACCCCGTGCAAAGCGCCGAAACGGGTAGCGATCCGCCCGGTCCAGCCGGGCCAGTCGGTCGAGATCGCGGTACGCGTCCGCGCCGCCGGCTCCCCCGGCCGATGCAAAATCTATTGGAAGATGACCGATGCGGCCGGGGCCGAGTTGCTCGCCGCCAAGAAACCGATCTTCCTGGACGTGGTCGTCGCCTGACGGGTCAGCGCTCGAAGAGCGTCCTGGCCACGTCGAAGGACTGGCCGGCCACGTCCTCCTCGGCCCGCCGGTACGCCTCGATCACGGCCTCGGCCAGGGCCTGCGACCCCAGCCGCAGCGCACGGGGATCGATGCGCAGCGCGGTCAGTGACCCGCTGGGCGACAGCTCGACCGCGACCTGGCCGCCGGCGCTCTCGCCCCGCCCTCTGGTCTCGGCCAGCAGGCGGGTCGCCTCCTCGAACCCGGCCGCGTGCGCCGCCAGCTCCGCGAGGGCGCGGTCGATCTCCGGATCGCCGGAACGAGGTGTCGTCATCGTGGTTCCTTACTTCAGCGCTTGAAGATGAACGCCCTCGGGGCGTGCGCCAGGGCTGAGCGCAGCGCGCCCTCGTCCGACAAGCCGCCGCTGGCGACGAGCGGGTAGATGGTGGCGGCCGACAGCGTGCGGCGGAAGAACTTGCCCGCCGGGCCCGCGCCCAGCAGCGTCTCGGTGAGCTGCGTCTTCGGGATGAACTTGCGGACGTCGCTCAGGGCCTTGATGCCGCCGTTGTAGGCCATCTCGGCGGCGAAATGCTTGCCCGCGTACGCCCAGAGGTTGCCCATCGGCTGGCCGGTCGCGGCAGAGCTGGCCGCGTGCACGCCGGTCTTGAGCACGGTCCACAGCACGGAGTCGGCCACCGCGTCCAGGCCCTCCCGCACCAGGTACTCGCCGACCTTACGCTTGCCGATCCGGTACTGGAGGATCCACTGGACGGTCTTCTGGAAGATCGTGCGCTCCAGCCTGGCCCTGGCCTGCAGGTACCGGAAGGCCCTCAGGGCGGCTTCCCGGGCCGCCGGGTAGACGAAGCCGAACATCATCGTGAACGCCATGGCGGCGAGCATGGTGCCGATGATCCACAGCTGTTCCCGGTGCTCGTCCACGGCGTTGGCGTAGTCGTCGCAGCCGTCGGCCAGCTCGCGCAGCTCCTCCTGGAGCGCGGCGTAGCGGGGGGCGAGCTCGTACGGCCACACGTCCGCGAACCGGGACACGGCCTGGCTGTCGTTGGCCTTGCGTACTGCGGCGACGCCGGTCTCGGTCTGGCGGGCGAGCTCACCGATGGAGTCGGCGAACTCGCGCAGCTCCCGGGCGCGGGCTCGCAAATTGGACGAGTCGGCCTCAGGCACGTACACGCCGGCGAACCAGGCGAGGGCCTGGAAGGGGTCGAACATCAGGCACCCTCCTTGCGTGGCGGGGCCTGCGGGATCGGCGCGTCCGGGATGTCCGGGATCTTCGGGAGCGTGTTGATGATCTGCTGCTCCAGGTAGTCCCACATCTTGTCGAAGTCACGCAGGTTGCCGGCCCACGTGAAGTTCTTGTCGGCGATGCGGCGCAGGGCGCCGGTGAGGGAGTCGTAGCCGTCGGCGTACCACTCGGCGAAGCGCCGGCCGTCGTCGTCGCCGCCGACCAGGCCGGAGGTGCCGGCCAGCGACGTGGAGGCGCGCTGCCGCGCCACCACGTCGTCGCCGGTCTTGTCGAACAGCCTGGCCAGCTCGCGTATCGACGTCCAGTCGATCAGCACCCCCTGGCCGGAGTTCGGCGCGGGGCCCGGCTCCCGGCTCCGGTCGTCGGGAACGTGCGGGACTTCCGCCGTGGGGAAAGAGGTGGGCGTCGGTGCCGGGGTGGTCGGGCTGGGCGCCGGCGTCTCCGACAGGCTCGGACTTGGCGTGCCCGAAGGCGTCGGGCTCGGGGTGCCGGAGGGCGTCGGACTCGGCGTCCCCGAAGGCGTCGGGCTCGGGGTGCCGGAGGGCGTCGGACTCGGCGTCCCCGAAGGCGTCGGACTTGGGGTGCCGGAGGGTGTCGGACTCGGCGTGTCCGAGGGTGTCGGGCTCGGCGTCCCTGAAGGCGTCGGGCTCGGAGTGCCGGTGGGCGTCGGGGTGGCCGAGGACGTCGGGGTGGGCGTGGGCGTAGGGCTGGCGGTCGTCGTCGCCGTAGGGCCTGGACCGGTCACGGGGCTCGGCCCATCGGACGAATCCGCCATTAACCCTCCACTCACTACAAAACCACCAGTAACAATGACATCAGGATGTTAACACCGACAAATTTCCCCAGTGTTAACCGTGGCGTTTAAATCAGGACTGGTGCGCGTTCATCCACTCAGGGGCCTCCCTGAGCAGCTCGTCCAGGTCCTCGAGGAGTTCCTCCTCGACGCGCCCCGCCCGCGCCAGCTCCTCCACCCGCTGGCACAACGCGGCCTCGCGCCCGGCCCCGACGGTCGCGCAGCTGCCCTTGAGCCGGTGCGCCAGCGCCGCCACCTCCGGCAGATCCCCGTCCCGCGCCGCCCGGAGCAGATCCTCGAACGTCCGCCGAGCGGTCGCGAGGTACGCCTGCGCGACATCCGCCACCGCCTCCGCCGACAGGCCCGCCAGCTCGGGCGGAAGACCGGCGTAGGAGGCCCACTCCGGAATCCTGGCGAGCACCCGCGGCCAGTCCACCGGCTTGGCCAGATGGTCGTCCATGCCGGCTTCGAGGCACCGGATCCGGTCGTCCGGCATGGCCGCCGCGGTCATCGCGATGATCGGGGTACGTGCCTCCTCGCGGCCCCTGATCTCCTCGGTCGCGGCCAGCCCGTCGAGCACGGGCAGCTGGCAGTCCATGAACACCAGGTCGTAGCCGCCGGCCAGCACGGCCCGCACCGCCTGTTCGCCGTCCTCGACGGTGTCCACCTCGTGCCCGGCCTGCCGCAGGACGAGCATGGCCACCTGACGGCTGACCTCGTCGTCCTCGGCCACCAGGATGCGCACGCCCTCGGCGGCGCCCGCGGCGACCGGCGTGCCCTCGCGCGGCTCCCCGGAGCACTCGGCGGTGCCCAGGGCGTTCTCCACGGCGGCGAGCAGGCGGCGCCGGCTGAGCGGCCGGGTGATCGACTGCACGGGCCGCTCCCCGGCGGACGGCCAGGCGAAACGGGCCCGGCCCGGCGTGACGACCACGACGACGCTGGTGGTCTGGAGCAGCGGGTCGCTGAGGATGGCGTGCGCGAGCGTCTCGCCGTCCTGGGCTGCGCCGAGAGCTCCGGGGCCGAGCTCTCCGGAGCCGAGGTCGAGCGCGACCACGGCCAGCTCGTACGGGCTGCCGCCGGCCGCCGCGTCGTGCAGGCAGGCCAGCGCGGACCGGGCGTCCCTGGTCTCCTTCACGGAGAGCCCCGCGTCGGAGAGGTAGCGCCCGGCCAGCGCCCGGTCCTCGGGGCGCGGGTCGGCGACCAGCGCGCGCCGCCCCTCCAGCGCCCCGGCCCCTGGTTCGGACCACATCAGAACGTCCACCGGCAGCCGCACCCAGAACCGGCTGCCCACTCCCTCCACGCTGTCGAGGCCGATCTCCCCGCCCATGAGTTCGGTGAGCTGCCTGGAGATGGCGAGGCCGAGGCCGCTCCCGCCGGTCCGGCGCGTGATGGGCGAGTCGACCTGGCGGAAGACGCCGAAGACCCGCTCCCGGTCGTCGGGGCCGACGCCGATGCCGGTGTCGGAGACGGCGAACCCGAGCACCACCCGCGAGCTGCCCGGCTCGCCCTCGTGCAGCGTGACGTGCAGGTCGACGCCGCCCTGGACGGTGAACTTCAGCGCGTTGCCGATCAGGTTCGTGAGGATCTGCCGCAGCCGCGCGGGATCGCCCGCCACCTGCCGTGGGACGTGCTCGTCGAGCCTGAGCGTGAGCCAGAGGCCCTGCTCGTAGGCGAGCGGCGCGAGCGGCGCCACCACTTCGTCGCACAGCCGCGGCAGGTCGAACGGCGCCGCGTCGACCTGCAGGTGGCCCGCCTCGATCCTGGACAGGTCGAGGAAGTCGTCGAGCAGGCGCAGCACGTTCTGGGCCGACTCCTGGCCTGTGGTGGCGTAGTAGCGCTGCTCGTCGTCCAGCCGGGTGCCCATGAGCAGCGAGTTCATGCCGAGCACGCCGTTGATCGGGGTGCGGATCTCGTGGCTGATCTTGGCCAGGAACTCGGATTTGGCGCTGGAGGCCTGGACCGCCTCGTCCCTGGCGTCGGCGAGTTCGGCCGCGTACCTGGCCAGGGTGGCCTGCGCCCGGCGGCGGCCGCGCGTGGTGTGGATCTGGATGCCCAGGCCGATGAGGATGAGCAGGGCGAGCAGGGCCGCCACCGTCATCACGTTGCCGCGCAGCTTCTCGGCGGAGGCCAGCGCCTCGGAGGCGGCGACCTCGGCGGTCACCGTCCAGCCGACGCCGGGGATGGGCTCGGAGGCCGACAACACGGTGCCGTCGATGCCGTGGAAGGGGCCGTTCCACCTGCGTGCCATCAACGCCGCGTCCACCCGTGGGTCCTCGCGCAGGGAGGTGAGGGCGTACAGCTGCCTGCCGGGGTCGGCGACGAGCACGCCGGCCTGGTCGGTGATCAGCAGCCGGATGTCCTGGGCCTCGGCCGCGTCCTTGGCGAACCGCTGGATGGCGTCCAGGCTGTAGACCACGGTGAGGATGCCGATCATGCGCTTGCCGTCAGCGCTCGGGATGGGCACGGCCACGGCGACGGCTCGGGACAGGTCGCGCATCGTGGGCGTATAGGCCTGCGAGACGTACGGCTGGCGCTGGTCGCGCACCGCGCGGTACCAGTCGGTGTTGCCGATGTCCTGGGGCAGGGCGCTCTGCGGCTCGGCGCCCAGCATGTCACCCTCAGGGGAGATGAGGATCAGGCCGCTGACGCCGTCGCGCATCTGCTTCAGTTCGCCGAGGTAGCCCCGCAGGGTGGCGGCGGTGGCGTTCTCGACCGCCTGGCGCACCCGGGGCTGCTGGGCGAACGCGCTGACGAGCTGCTTGAGCGAGCCCATCTGCTGGTCCACCACGACCCTGCTGACCGACGCGGTGGTCTTGACCCGGTCGGTGACCTCGTCGCGTACCGCCTGCTCAGTCAGGGAGATGCTGGAGGCAGTCAGCAGCGCCAAGGGAAGCAGCCCGAGCAGCGTCCACAGGGCCGTCACCGCGAGCAGCCATCTCACCGGCGTCCGTCTCCCTGTCGCTCGAGCCTGTCACTCGGGTACAGAGTAGGAGGGATCGGGCGCGCGTGGGAGGATCGCCGTGAGCAGAATGCGCTAAAGTCGATCTTAATTAACAAAAGCCTCCTAAGCTGCTCAGAACCGCTGTCAGTAGAAGCGAGGAGTGTGGCGATGCCTGTATCCAGGGACATCACCGTTCTCATCGTGGACGACGACCCGGTGGTGACCGCCGCGCTGCAGGCGCAGGTGAACCGGGTCCTCGGGTTCCGAGTGGTGGGAATCGCGCACAGCGGGCACGCGGCGCTGGCGGCCGCGGCCCGGTTCGCGCCACGGCTGGTTCTGCTCGACCTGCATCTGCCGGACCTGCCCGGCCTGGAGGTCGCGCACCGGCTGCGCCGGCCCGATCAGCCGCCGGCCGACGTCATCGTGATCTCCGGGCGCAAGGAGTCGGCGACGGTACGCGCGGCCATCCAGCGCGGCGCCCTCTACTACCTGGTCAAGCCGACCAGGGCCGGCACGCTCGAGCAGACGCTGCTGCGGTACGCGGCCACGGCCGCGCAGCTGGAGTCCGGCGGCCGGTTCGCCGAGCAGCAGGAGATCGACCGGATCTTCCGTCTGCTCCACATCGACCACGTGGACCGGCCGAAGAGCATCTCCGCGGCCACCGAGCAGGCGGTGCTCGACGCGCTGGCCGAGGTCGAGGAGGACGTGTCGGCGCACGAGCTGGCCGCCTCGATCGGCGTCAGCCGCGCCACCGCCCGCCGCTACCTGGAGCATCTGGCCGACCGGGGCCTGGTGGAGGCCCGGCCGCGGTACGGGCCGACCGGCCGACCGCAGCACCGGTACCGGTCGCGGTGACCAGGCTTCGCACCCTGTTCGTGGTGCTGCTGTGCCTGCTGCCCGCGGGCTGCGCGAGCTCCGAGGCGGCGGCGTTCCCCGAGGGCTCGACCATGGCGCGCATCAGGGACCGCGGCGTGCTCGTCGTGGGCATCAAGTTCGACCAGCCGATGTTCGGCTACAAAGACCCGGCGACCGGGCGGATCACCGGGTTCGACGCGGAGATGGCCCGGCTGGTGGCCAAGGACCTGACCGGAAGCGAGCGCAACATCCGCTTCGTCGAGACGGTTTCGCGCGAGCGGGAGAACTTCATCGCCCAGCAGGTCGTGGACCTCGTCATCGCCACGTACTCGATCACCGAGGCCCGCTCCCAGCTGGTGACCTTCACCGACCCCTACTACTACGCGGGGCAGGACCTGCTGGTCAGGGCGGCCGACACCCGTATCGACGACGTGTCGGATCTCGCCGACAAGAAAGTGTGCACGGCCAAGGGCTCCACGTCCGTCGAGCGGCTGCTCGGCGAGCTGTCCCGCGAGAACCTGGCGATCGTGGACGGCTATAGCGAGTGCGTGCCGGCGCTGCTGGCCGGCCACGTCGACGCGATCAGCACCGACGACACCATCCTGCTCGGCCTGCAGGAGCAGCATCCGAGCGCGCTGCGGCTGGTCGGCAAGCCGTTCGGCAAGGAGCCGTACGGGATGGGCATCCGCAAGCACGACACGGTCTTCCGCGACTACCTCAACGGGTTGATCGCCCGCTGGCTGGCCGACGGCCAGTGGGACCGGGCCTACCGGGACACCATCGGCGTCTCCGGGGCGACGTCCGACCAGTCCAAACCTGCTCGCCGCTGACCAATATCGCTAACTTCTGAGCAGAACGATCACAAGCCTTTTCGCGCCATATACGGCTCCTACGGTTACGCCAACGCTGACAGACAGCAAGGAGCGTGACGCATGAGCCAGGCGGATCTGATCGTCCTGGACCAGGTCAACAAGCGCTACGGCGAGCACCACGTGCTCAGGGACGTGAACCTGAGCGTCCGGCGGGGCGAGGTCGTCGTGATCATCGGCCCGTCCGGAGCCGGCAAGTCGACGCTGTGCCGCGCGATCAACCGGCTGGAGACCATCGACTCCGGCACGATCACCGTGGACGGCACGCCGCTGCCGGCCGAGGGCAAGGCGCTGGCCCGGCTGCGGGCCGAGGTGGGCATGGTCTTCCAGTCGTTCAACCTCTTCGCGCACAGGACCGTCCTGGACAACGTCGTCCTCGGGCAGGTCCACGTGCTGAAGAAGCCGAAGGGCGAGGCCGAGCGCAAGGCCCGCGAATTGCTCGACCGGGTCGGCATCGGCGGCCAGGCGGCCAAGTTCCCCGCCCAGTTGTCCGGCGGGCAGCAGCAGCGGGTGGCGATCGCCCGCGCGCTGGCCATGGAGCCGAAGGTGATCCTGTTCGACGAGCCGACGTCGGCACTCGACCCGGAGATGGTCAACGAGGTGCTCGAGGTGATGACCTCGCTCGCCCGCGAGGGCATGACCATGGTCGTCGTCACCCACGAGATGGGCTTCGCCCGGCGGGCCGCCGACCGGGTCGTCTTCATGGCCGACGGCGAGATCGTCGAGCAGGACAGCCCCGACGGCTTCTTCGGCGCGCCGAGCAGCGAGCGCGCCCAGTCCTTCCTCGCCAAGATCCTCACTCACTAAGGAGCCCCCGTGTTTGGAAGATCCCTTTTCGCAGTCTTCGCCGTCATGGTCGCGACCACCGCGTGCGGCGGCGGGTCGGAGTCGTACGCCTCCGTCGTGGACAAGGCCAAGAACGACAAGAAGCTGGTCATCGGGGTGAAGGCGGACCAGCCGGGTCTGGGACTGCGCACGCCGGACGGCGCGTTCGCCGGGTTCGACATCGAGGTCGCCAAATACGTGGCCAACGAGCTGGGCGTCGACCCCGCGAACATCACGTTCAAGGAGACCGTCTCCGCCAACCGGGAGGCGTTCATCGAGCAGGGCCAGGTGGACCTGGTCGTGGCGACGTACTCGATCACCGACGCCCGCAAGCAGAAGGTGTCCTTCGCCGGGCCGTACTTCGTGGCCGGGCAGGACCTGCTCGTCCGGGCGGACGAGGCGGCGCTGACCGGCCCCGAGGCGCTCAACGGCAAGAAGCTCTGCTCGGTCGCCGGCTCGACCCCGGCGCAGAAGGTCAAGACGGAGTACGCCAAGGAAGTGCAGCTGCAGGAGGAGCGGACGTACTCGGCGTGCGTGGACCGGGTGCTCGGCGGCCAGCTCGACGCCATCACCACCGACAACGTCATCCTGGCCGGCTACGCCGCGCAGCACGCGGGCAAGCTGAAGGTGGTCGGCAAGCCGTTCAGCACCGAGAAGTACGGCATCGGGCTGAAGAAGGACGACACCGCCGGCCGCAAGGCGGTCAACGACGCGCTGCAGAAGATGTTCTCCGACGGCAGCTGGACGAAGGCGCTGCAGGCCAGCGTGGGCGCCTCCGGCTTCGCCCTGCCACAGGCGCCGCAGCTGGAGCGGTACTGATCCTATGGAAGCGTTGCTTTTCGAACGCGACACCATCCTGGCCGCGTTCTGGATGACGGTACGGCTGACGGCGATCAGCGCGCTCGGCTCCCTGATCCTGGGGACGGTGCTGGCCGCCATGCGGGTCGCCCCGCTGGCCTCCCTGCGCGGGGCCGCGAGCGTCTACGTGTCGGTGGCCCGCAACACGCCGCTCACGCTGGTGCTGCTGTTCACCGGCCTCGGCATCGGCGCCAACCTCGGCGTCGAGCTGTCCGACGACATCGCGACCAACAACTTCTGGCTCGCGGTCATCGGGCTGACCGCCTACACCTCGGCGTTCATCTGTGAGGCGCTGCGCTCCGGCCTCAACACGGTGCCGGTCGGGCAGGCCGAGGCGGCCCGGTCGCTGGGGCTGGGCTTCGTCAAGACGCTGCGGCTGATCACGTTGCCGCAGGCGTTCCGCGCCGTCGTGGCGCCGCTGGGCAGCATCCTCATCGCGCTGACCAAGAACACCACGATCGCGCTGGTGGTGGGCGTCAGCGAGGCGTCCGTGCGGATGCGCGAGATGATCGAGACGTACGGGGACCAGGTGATCGAGATCTTCCTCGGCTTCGCGGCCGGGTTCGTGCTGCTGTGCCTGCCGATGGGGCTGCTGTTCGGCTGGCTGTCGAAGCGGATGGCGGTGGCCCGATGAGCTTCGCCAACCTGTACGAGGCGCCGGGGCCGCGCGGGATCCGCCGCAACCGGCTGCTGGCGGCGGTCGTCGCGCTGGTGCTGCTGGCGATCGCGTACGTCGTGTACGTGCGCTTCGACCAGAAGGAGCAGTGGGCGGCCGAGAAATGGCTGCCGCTGCTGAGAGGCGATGTGTGGGCCACGTTCATCCTGCCCGGCCTGGCGGGGACGCTGGGCGCGGCCGTGGCGGGCGTGGTGCTGGCCGGGCTCTTCGGGATCGTGTTCGCGACCGCCCGCATGTCCGACCATCGGTGGATCCGGGTGCCCGCGGCCATGGTGGTGGAGTTCTTCCGCGCCGTCCCGCTGCTGCTGCTGATCTTCTTCGCCTTCTTCGGCTCGTTCGTGCTCATCGGCGTGAACATCTCCGCCTTCGCCGCCGTCGTCTTCGGGCTCACCCTCTACAACGGCTCGGTGATCGCGGAGATCATCCGGGCCGGCGTGCAGAGCCTGCCGAAGGGGCAGCGGGAGGCGGCGTACGCGGTCGGCATGCGCAAGGGGCAGGTCATGCGGCTCGTGCTGCTGCCGCAGGCGCTGCGGGCGATGATGCCCGCCCTGGTCAGCCAGTTCATCGTGCTGCTGAAGGACTCGGCGCTCGGGCTCATCGTCGGCTACGACGAGCTGGTCGACCGCGGGCTGAACGGGATCGCGGCCAACTTCTCCAACGTCATCCCGGCGGCGATCCTCATCGCGGCCATCTTCATCCTGATCAACGTGTCCCTGGATCGGCTGGCCCACCGGCTCGGCGCGGCGTGACCGGCGACCCCCGTTGCCGCCGTCGGCGAGGACAATGATCCCATGGCGCTCACCCCCGGCCCGCTCGCCGGCTCACCTGGCCCCTTCTCCGGTCGTCACGTCGCCGATCTCGCTCACGACCTCCGCCGCGGCCGCGCCACGTCGGCCGAGCTGGTCGAGCAGGCGCTCGACGCGATCGCCGCGCTCAACCCGGCGCTCAACGCCTTCGTGACGATGGACGCCGCCGGCGCCCAGGCGGCCGCGCGGCGAGCGGACGAGGAGCTGGCGGCGGGCACGGATCGAGGGCCGTTGCACGGCATTCCGGTCGCGGTGAAGGACCTCATCATGATCGCCGGGCTACGGGTGACGATGGGGTCGCGGCATTTCGCCGGCCACGTCGCGGAGGCCGACGCCGAGTGCGTCGCGCGGCTGCGCCGGGCGGGCGCCGTCATCGTGGGCACGACCACGACACATGAGTTCGCCTACGGCCCGACGGGTGACCGCTCCGCGTCCGGGCCCGCGCGCAACCCGTGGGATCAGGGCCGTATGACGGGCGGCTCCAGCGCCGGCAGCGGGGCGGCGGTCGCGGCGGGGCTGGTGCCGCTCGCGCTCGGGACCGACACGGGTGGCTCCGTCCGGATTCCGGCGGCGCTGTGCGGTGTGGCCGGCTTCAAACCCGCGTACGGTGCGATCCCGGCCGACGGCGTGTTCCCGTTGTCGCGGACGCTCGACCACGTCGGCGTCCTGGCGGGCAGCGCGGAGGACTGCCTGCTGGCCTACACCTGCCTGACCGGGCCGACCGGTCGCGAGGATGGCGGCGTGCGCGTGGCTTGGCTCGATCCCGACGGCCTCTTCCCCGGCGATCCTCGGGTGGTGCGGACGGTGCACGCGGCGGCCGGGCCGCTGGAGGAGGTGCGCCTGCCCGAGGGCGTCGCGGACACGCTGCGGGAGACGTACACGACCATCCAGAGTTGTGAGACGGCGGCCGTGCACGCCGACCGCCTGGCCACCGCGCCCGAGTTGTTCGACTCCGAGGTGCTCGAACGCCTGCGTGTGGCCGCGGAGGTGCCCGGCTGGCGATACGTCCGCGCCATGGACGCCCGGGCCGCTCTCGCCGGGGCCGTGGACGCGTTGTTCGACCGCCACGACGTGCTTGCGCTGCCGACCGTGCCGATCATCGCCCCGCCGCTGGGCCTGCGCGAGACCGAGATCGACGGCCGACCGGCCGCCGTCCGCGCTGCCTTGCTCGCGCTGACCAGCCCCTGGAACGTGCTGGGCCTGCCCGCACTGACCATCCCGGCCGGTACGGTGGACGGCCTTCCGGTCGGGCTGCAGCTCGTCTGCCCCCTCGGCCGGGAGCCAGTGCTCTTCGAAGCCGCCCGTGCGATCAGGTCAGCCCTGAGGCAGGGTTGAGCGGTACGAGGATAGCGGTGTCCAGGCCGGTCCGATGGCCGAGGCGGAAGGCGACGGCGACCGGTGGTCAGGACGGTCAAGCCCGGGCGCGGTCCTCACGTTACTCGTTGAGAGCCGTTGCGGCTGGCGGCGGTGCTGCGCAGGATCAGCTTGGCGACCTGTTCCGGGGCGTCGTTCATCGGAACATGCCCGCATCCCGTCAGCTGGACCAGCCGCGCCTCAGGGATCATCGCCATGACCCGGGCCGCCTGCCGGTCGGGCAGGAGCCGGTCATGCGTCCCCCAAGCGATGGTCACCGGTATGCCGGCAATGGTGCCGTTGAACAGATCCGGTGCCCGTCCAGCGCGCAAGGTCGCCTGGAAGGCCACCGATTGGCGCAACGCGCGCAGGCAGGCCGTCAGGGTGCCGGGCGGGCACCCATCGGCGCTTCCGTACAGAATGCCGGTCAGGGCCACCCGTCCCACGACCGTGCCGGCCATCCGTTCCACGACGGTGTCGGGCAGCCGGGCGAGCTGGCGTGCGGTGGCCAGCACGGCGAAGGCGTAGCGTCGCTCGCCCTCGTTCCAGAATCCGGCCGGCGCCAGCGCGGTGACGCTGCGTACCAGCCCGGCCTGGGCCAGCCGTAGCGCGATCAGGCCGCCCAGCGAATGGCCGACGACATGCGGCTGCCGTACGCCGAGCGCTTTGAACACCGCGCCCAGCCCCGACACCATGGTCGGCAGGTCACGCGGCACGTCGGCGGACAGGTCGGGAGACTGTCCGAAACCCGGCAGATCCAGCGTGATCGCCTCGCGTTCGGCTCCGAGCAAAGGAATCATCTGGTCCCAGACATGCCTGTCTTGCCCGATTCCGTGCAGCAAGACCACGGGCTCGCCCGCCCCCTGCCGCTCGTAGGCCACGGTGATCGGAGCCACCCCGTTCGGGCGGCTTCGTACGAAACATGGTGCCTCGGCAGGCGCTGGATCCCGGTCATGATGGCCGTTGGTCACCGGCAGCATCGAACCGGCTTGCCTGCTCGCCTCTACGCAGAGCTCGGCTGCCGTGCGCATCCCGGATTGCAGGACGCCGCCCAGCTTTGTGACGGCGTCGAACCCGTTCGCCACCGTCGGCGGAACCTTCCACATGGCTTCCCGGACCCCCTTGTCACGGTGCGCCTTCTCCACAGGGTACTCGTTTGTCCCTGCTAAGTGACTTGAGCTTGTGGCAATGATCAGAATGATCGGCTGGAGGTGGTGCGGCGGTCCGCTCTAGAAGCATCCTTCTCCAATTTCACTTATGCCCCCGAATCGGACTTACACCCCAAGACTTGACTGATCTGGTCCGACATCATGGCCATCTCCATGGTTTTGGGCACCTGACGTCACCCGCAGTTGACGCCCTCGTCTGTCCCCCACGGGGCGCGACCCGAGCGTGCCAGGACGATTGCCTTTGAAAGGTTGAAATACCTGCTCTAGGCAGCAAAATCGGCCGCGGATCAGACTTGCGGGCCCCTGCGCGGGGCACGGGTCGAGACGGGGGGCGCCGGTGCGGTCGCGGCATGCCGACAGTCTGGGGCGCTGCGCCGGTCCGTCCTCCACGAGTGCTGTCGCCGGCTGGGAGTTCCATGGCATGCCACGCAACAGCGATCACCTCGGCCAAGCATGGGAGCCACGGCGTTGCCCATCACCACCTCGATCGGGATGTTCATGCGCGAGCAGGCGTTGATCTCGTTGCGCCGGATCGTCAGCCCGGTGGCCGGCTCTGCCGCGCCCTGGATCGAGCGTGTTCTGCGCAGGCCGTGCGCCAGAGGGCGAATGCCCCGGCGCCGGCAGTCACACGTGGCGGGTGATCAAAACCGATGTCAGCATCACCACGCGGCAACGCCAGATGCTGATCGACATCTACGAGTCCTTCCACAAGGAAGACCACGCCAAGTCCGCGCTGACCAGAGCAGCACATCGGGGCCGGCCTGCCCGGCGCGGCGGCGCTTCACCGCTTGAGCGGCCCTACCGCACCAGATACAAGGAGAAATGGCCCATGACCCTCTCCAAAGAAGTCAAGAGGATCGCCGAGTCCAAGCCGTTCTGCGCAGTGGCGGGCGCCGGCGGCTACGCGGCCGACCAGTGGCGCAAGATGCGCTCCCGCAATGTCCCCGCAACCGCCCGCACCCTGCCGAGCAAGACCGCCGAGACGATCACCCGGGACCTGCCCGCCAAGGCTCGCAATTACCTCGACACCGCAGTGGACCGGGTGGCCAAGGTCTACGACGACCTGGCCGTCCGCGGCCGGGAGATCGTCAGCACCTTCAGCCGGGAGGCCGCCCACGAACTCGAGGAGGTCTCGGCGGTGGCGCAGCGAAAGCCCGCCGCGGCGGCCAGAGCCCCAGGCCGCAGACAGGATTCCGTCGTCAAGCCGTCACCGGCCGGCGCTCCCGTGAGGAAGGGGCGCAAATCGGTGGTGCAGCCATCTCCCATCGGAAGGCCGGCCAAGGAGACCGAGAAGGCCGGCACGTCCCGTACGCGCAGCAAAACCGGCCGCAAGACGTGACAGGCCATCCGGCCACACGGGCCCGCACCCACTGGATGGGGTGCGGGCCTTCACTTGCCCAGCCTCCGTTTCCGGCCGCGCGGCGAGCGGGCGAGGAGCGGGCACGGGTCGGGGGCCGTTGCACGGCATTCCGGTCGCGGTGAAGGACCTCATCATGATCGCCGGGCTACGGGTGACGATGGGGTCGCGGCATTTCGCCGGCCACGTCGCGGAGGCCGACGCCGAGTGCGTCGCGCGGC
>NZ_JBQQBQ010000037.1:0-99971 GCF_052245915.1 Nonomuraea sp. 10N515B | reverse complement strand
GAACGATTGACGCTCACGTTGTCGCCGGGCACGAACCAGGCCAACCCCAAAACCAGCCCTGAAGATCATGGACATCGTCCATGTCGCTCATCAGGCCCTACATGCTCAGAAAAAACGTCGTCCTACACCTGGCTGAGGAGCCGGGCGGCCAGCCGGAGGGCCTGAGCTTCGACGGCACGACCGGTCACGGTTCGGACCAGCCGGGCGGCGAATCCGACTCGGATCCCGATGCCGACATGTCCGAGACGGGATCGGAGCAGGTGGTCGGTGATCCGGCATGGGCGCAGACGCGGGCGGACCTAACGGAACTGATCGAACTGTTCGGCGGGGTGATCTCGGCGAAGGACGAGGGTAACGCCGTGATGGCGCTGGGGTGCCTGGAGATGGCGATGGCGAAGGTCGCCTCGGCGCACCGTAACGCGCGGGCGGTGCTGACCGGCACCGACGCTGCCCCGGCCCGGGGCGGGACCGCCGCCCGTCCGGGCACCGGTGGCGGCGCGGGCGGCGGGGTACGGCCGGGCGCGCTACGGGACCGGGTACACGCGCACCTGACCGAGTACCCGGACAAGGACTTCACCCCGTACGAGATCGGCAAGGTGCTGGACGCCTCGTCCGGCGCGGTGGCCAACGCGTTGGACCGGCTCGTCAACCTCGGCCAGGCGACGCTGACCTGTGAGCGGCCCCGCCGGTTCGCCCTCACCCCCAACGCGTCCTGCGCCGACACGGCCAGCGACGCCTGAACGGGATGTGCGGGCGGGCCGTTTCCCCACCGGCCCGCCCGCCCGGCCCCGCGCATTGAGGGGCCGGACCGCACTCGCATCACAACCCCCTCCGTCTTCGCGTCTGTTTCGCTTGCCCACACCGCAGAAAGGCCCTGTCATGGCTCACGAAATCGAGATCTTCGCCAACGGTTCGGCCGGGTTCGCCGCCGCCGGGAAGCCCGGCTGGCACGGGCTCGGCTACACCGCGCCCGGCCCGATGACCGCCGAGGACCTGCTGGCCAACGCCCAGCTCGCCGGGTGGAACGTGCGCAAGGTGCCGGTCGGCCAGGTCACCGACCCGCTCACCGGCCAGCCGGTCACCACGGATGAGGACTTCCTGGTGGTGCGCACCAACCCGGTCACCGGGCAGCCCGAGCGGCTCGGCCGGGTCGGCCGGGAGTATGAGGTGCTGCAGAACGAGGAGGTGACCGCGTTCCTGCAGACCCTGGTGGATGAGTCCGGGGCGGTGTTCGACACCGGCGGGTCGCTGAACAACGGGCGGCGCATCTTCGTCACCATGCGGCTGCCCGAGCCGCTCATGGTCGGCGGGTTCGATCAGATCGACCTGTACCTGGCGGCGTTCTCCCGGCATGACGGGTGGGGGTCGTTCGTGACCGTGGCGACCCCGGTCCGGGTGGTGTGCGCCAACACCGAACGGGCCGCGCTGGCCAACCACGCCTCGAAGTTCACTGTCCGGCACACCGGCCGGATGGCCGGGCGCATCGCCGAGGCACGCGATGCGCTGAAGCTGACCTGGAAGCACGGCCAGGCGTTCGCCGCCGAAGCCGAAAAGCTCCACGCCACCCCGATGGACTTCGCCGAGTTCCGCCAGTTCACCAACGTGCTGTACCCGATCCCGGCGGGCGCGAAGGACCTGGCGCGCAAGAACCGCGAGCTGACCCTGCGCCAGCTGGAGCACCTGTTCGCCCAGGCGGCCACGCAAGAGCCGATCCGCAACACCCGCTGGGCCGCCTACAACGCGGTGACCGAGCGGCTGGACCACCGCAGCCCGGTGTTCGGCAGCCGTGACGTGGCGGCCGTGCGGGCGGAGCGGGCGCTGCTCGACGACCACGACCACGCCAAGATCAAGACCCGCGCGTTCCGGCTGCTGTCCACCGCCTGACACACCGCCCCGGGTATCCGGTACGGCCCGAGCGCGGGCCGTACCGGCCCCCACACCGCCACCCGGCACCGTGCCGGAGCCCGCCTCGGAAACCCGGCCGACGGTCCGTTGCCGCCCGGCCGAGACACCCCGCCCACATCCGTCATGAACCGAGCCTCGAAGGAGAGCGTCATGGGACGACTCGAAGACCTGGCCATCCACAACGCCAACGCCGCCCGCTGGGAACTCAACGAGGCGCTCACCCGCATCGCCTCCCTCGACGAGGAAGGCACCCTGCACGACAAGGATCTGGGCCGTATCGCCTACGCCTACCAGCGGCTGTCGTGGTGGCAGCAGGTCACCGACCTGACCCACGACAGCGAGGAACCCGTGGACGGCGGCACCGCGCTCCTGACCGTACGGCAACGGGCCCAGCAGTTTCTGATCGACGCGCGCCCCGCGACCAACGGCGGCTTGTTCGTCCTGGCCATGGCCGAGTCCCGCCGAGGCGGCGCACGGGCCTTCCTCGACGCGACCGAAAAGCTCGCCGAAGCACTCGCCCTCCCCACCGATCACGACACCCGGCCACACCACACCGCCATGCCGACCACCGCGACCGACTCGGGCTCGGTCGATGGACACCGGTCGTGACGCCGCGCTCGGCGGATGTGGTCTCAAGGCGCCAGCCGGGCGGTCACCCCGTGACCCCATCCCTCACCAGTCCCTGTCACTCAGCGAAAGGACGACACCCGATGAATGACCTATGCCCACCCAGCCCCCCGCCGCCCGGGGAGCCGAGCAGTATCACCCCCGCCTGGGACGTCAGCGCGCCCCCGGCCGAGCAGGTACGGCGCTCATGCGAGCAGCTGACCACGGAGAAGATCACCGCCGTCCGTCACGCCTTCTACACGGCGGCAGCACAGGCGATCTTCGCCCTGCAGAACGGGCAACGCCTCACCGGAGAGCAGTCGTTCGCCGCCGCCCACGCCCAAGCCTCACGCACCTGGTGGGACCTGGTCGATGAGGAGATCACTGGCAAAAGGCTGACCTGCGATCACGCGATGCGGCGGGTGCGCTCCTGGGCCCGCCATTACCTCACCGGCGAGCCTCCAGCTGCCCGCCCGGGCACGCTGTTCGATTACGCCCTCGCCCACGCGGCACGCATCGCCGCCCGCGACTTTCTCACCGACAGCGGCCACCTCCTCACCCAGCACCTCATCGATCAGGCCGCCACCCCGGCCACGGCCGCACCGGTGCACCACGACCGCCCTGCCCGCCTCGACGGTGGCGGGGCCATGACCGGCCAGCCGACCGCGCCAGCGCATCCCGGCGCTGGCAACACCCTCCAGAGGAAGGACACCCTGTCATGAACAGCCTCCAGCGGCATCTCACCACTGGCGCATCACCCGAGGAGATCCCCGCCTCAATGGGCGCGATCATCCAGCAGACCCAGCACAACTGGCAGCATCACCTCGACGACATCATCCGGCGGCTTGGCCGGGGCGAGCGGCTGCGCGCCGAGCAGATCTACGACACCCTGCACGCGCAGACCCTCAGGACGTGGTGGCGTCTGGTGGCCCGGCACATCGAGCACGCCGACGGCGGTGAGTTGAGTCCGGCCCAGTCCGTCGCCAGGTTCGTCTCCTGGATCTCCCCCTACCTCGACGATCCCACCTCGCCGGAGCAGAGCCAGGCCGTACGGGGGCGCGGGCAGGACGGCGAGCTGGAGCACGCCCTGGCGCACCTTAATCACAGCCTCGCCCTCGTTCGGCAGGGCGCCGCCCGCACCTTCCTCGCCCAAGCGGAGACACTCGCGCCGGCCTGCTGCGCCGAGCAGCCTGCGAGCGCTCCGGCCGGGCAGGAGGCCACGGCATGACCCACCCCCACCCCACCGGCAACCCCATGTCCACGCCACGCCCACCGGTCGCCCACAGGCCCGGATCGGACCGGGCGGATAGTACGGGCGTGGAGGTCTTTCAGATGCTCGGCTGGCGCTGGGACATCACCGAGGCCAAGAGGATCACCCAGGGCCGTGCCCCGGATGGGTGGATCGTGCCCCAGTCGTGGGCGGGCATGATTCAGCTGGTCGCCATTGACGCCGAGCACGCGGCCCAGGTGGATCTGTCCGAGCCGTTGATCATGGCCACGGTCCCGAACGGCGGCATGCTGATCATCGACGGCTGGCACCGCCTGTGCAAGGCCCTGACCCTCGGGGTTGAGGAGCTGTTCGCCGTGGTTCTCACAGGCGAGGAGGAGCTTGCCTGCCGGATCTTCGACGACAACGAGGAAGAAGCAGAGGTAGGGAAAGACATACCGGACGAGGTCATGTTCGGTAGCGCCTGATCCGGTGGCGTAGGGGGTGCGCCCCGTCCAGCACAGGCAAATTGCGCTGGCCGGGGCACACCTCCTTCGCCACCGGGTCTCATGACGTTAGCGGCTTATCGGCGCCCGATACACGAAGGTGCCCGCTTTGATCTGCGCAATGATCTTCTTCACGTCTTTTACTGGGCCCAACGGCGGGCTGGTGTTGACGGGTGAGGAGAGCGGGCTGAGGTGAGGGGCGGCCTTGCTCTCCCCGGGCCTGCGCTTGATCTCTTTGACGATGGGTTCCCCGCCGTCGGGCGCACCTACGGGGCGGGGATGGAGGGTGTGCCCGATAAGCCGGAGCACGGCCTCAATGGGCAGCAGGTAGTCGATGAGGCTGGTCTCGTCGTCGTCTGACAGGGTGAGGTCTTGGGGCCGGTTGCGGTTATGCAGATCGACTTGCCCCGCGTTGGCGAGGTGCTCGTAGAGCCGTCCTTCCAGCCACCCTGCCTCGCTGCTGTTGAGGGTTTCATCATCGTTGGATTCGTAGCGAATCAGCAAGGCCCGGTACCAGTGGTCGCGGTCCTTGAGCTGCTTGAGCACACGATGGCGAAGACCGGGGTGGGTGGCTTTGCCGACATAGGCTCCCCACCGCCCCTGCGAGTCGGGGCGGTCGAGCAGGATGTAAGCGCCGGGAACGTTCCAGCCGTACTCGAGGCGGTTGGCGTGGTCGCGGTCGAGCAGGAGCATGCCGGCGACCTTGTGCTTGGCGCGGATCTTGATCGGGTTGTTGAGGTCGTAGGAGAAGCTGACGACGAGCTGGGACGGGGCGAACCGCATCGCACACACCAGGCGTCTCCTTCACCTGCACAACCGCTACATGCCTTCCCGGACAGTATCGGCCATATAGCGGTATGTGACTGCTGGTTCGGGAGAGAAATGCGCAGCTCACCTACGAGTTGGCCGTCATAGCACCCGCCTGTACGAGGGGGCGTCCTGTGGCGGGTGCCTAATCCAAAGGCCCACCAAGGCGTGCGGGATGCCGGGGGCGGGCGAAGCCGACCAGGTCCTCACGCTGGTAAGAGCCTATCTGGACGACGGTGTGCCGGTTGGGGGCGTGGATCATCTGGCCGCCACCCCGGACGAGGCCGACGTGCCCGGGGCCGTCAGCTTCCATGCGGAAGAAGGCCAGATCGCCTGGTTGCTCGTGTCCGGCTGGGATGGGTGGTGCGTGTCTCCATTGGTCGGCGGCGACGCGGGGGATGGTGATGCCGGCTGCTTGGTAGGCGCGCATGGTCAGCCCGGAGCAGTCGAAGCTGTTCGGTCCTTCGGCGCCCCATAGGTACGGCTTGCCGAGCTGGGCGTGAGCGTAGGCGAGGACGGCGGCGGCCTGCTCGCCCGGGATGAGTGGGACGCAGGTTCCGGCGAGGGCGTCGACGGTGCGTTGGGCGAAGGGCTCCCATCGGGCATAGGCGTCGGGACGGCCGGAGCGTTGGACGGCTTGGGCGGCTCGGGTGAGCGGGAGTCGTTCCCAACTGGGCACCTTGACCAGATGCGCGTAGAAGGTGCTGATGGCGTATCGGGGATCGAGGATCTGCTCAGGAGTTCCCCAGCCTTGGGAGGAGCGTTGCTGGAACAGGCCCAGCGAATCGAGGTGGCCGTAGCGCAGGTTGCGCAGGTGGGACTCCTGCAGAGCGGTGGCGATCGCGATGACGGCGGCCCGTGCGGGTAGGCCGCGCTCTACGGCGACCTGGACGATGAGGGCGGCGTGAGCCTGCTGCTCGACGTCCAAGATCAAAGTGGCCGCGACCGGCTCGCCCGCCGTGCTGCTCATCGTCGCGGGCGTGATCGCGCAGGCCAGGCCGCTGGGTGTCCCGGAGCCGGTGAGGATGCTGGTGGCGGCCGCGATGAACGCACAGATGATGAGCAGCAGGAGGGCAGCGCCGGCCGCGGCGGCCTTCACCTGCCTGGCTCCTCCTCGTCGAAGATACGGTCCAGGAACTCCTCATCGTTGTCATCGGCGCTGGCCGGTTGCTCAGGGTTTTGGCCGAGGGTGAGGTGGGGCCAGCCCTGTTCGAGGTCGGCCAGCCGCATCCGTGTCTGCCCTGCCTCGGCTGGGGCGGGAAGCCAGACGGGACCGGCGGGGCCGTCGCGGTCGGTGGTATGGACGGCAGTGGCAACGGGGACGTCGCTCGCCGTGAGAAGTCTGCGCAGGTTGGCTTCGCGGGTGGGGTTGGGCAGCCAGAACAGGACCGGGGTGGTGATGCCGGTGGCTTCGGTGAGGTTGCGGTAATCGTGGAGCTTGTCGGCGACGCGTTTGAGGGTTTCGGTGCCGGTGTCGTGTTCGAGGAAGAAGTCGATCTGATGGCTGTTCTCCGACCAGAACCCGTAGGCGTCCGGGCGGGCCAGGTCGCTCCATTGCATGGCGCACTGTCTTTCTGACAACCAGGCTTTCAAGGTGGCGTGCGGGGTGCGGCGGGCGCGGCTGTGCAGGTGGGAGAAGAAGTCGTTGACACCGACCTGATGGTTGAGTCGTGAGGAGACGGCCACCGGGATGTCGGGGTTGTAGCCGAGTTCCTTGAGGCTGATGCCTTGGCGGGCGGCCAGGGCGGCGGCTCCGGCTTTGCCGAGGGCCCAGTGGATGGGGGCCGAGCCCGCGCCGTATCCGGCCCAGGGCCGGAAGCGGGTGACGGCGTTGAGCTCGAACAGGATGGTCATGCGGGCGCGGGTGGCTTGAGCGATGGTGAAGAACATGCGCTGCAGCTGATGGGTGGTCAGGACGCGGTGGCGGTGCAGGTGGTCGAGGATCTGGTAGTCGCGCTCGGTCAATCGCGCGGAGAGCATCATCAACGCGGTGTGATCGAGCCGGGGCTGGGCTGCCGGGATGGGCTGGATCGTGAACCGGGGCAGCTTGCGCGCTGCCGCTCGGCGGGTGGCGGGCTGCTTGGCCGGCTGGCAGGTGCACGAGCAACCGCAGGGCTTGTCGGACATGGTGAACCTCCGTGACGTGGTCGGGCCAGGGCGCGGGTCGGTCAGTGACGGGTGGAGGAGGTTGCGCCGGGCTCGCCTTCGCGAGAGGCGTGGCCGGATGCTCTGATTGCGGCCGATTCGGGCGCCTGGCCTGCTCGCCGGGCAACCGCCGGTCCGGTGAACCGCTGGCGAGATGCCTGGCGGATCTCCTCTGCGCGGCCATCGACTGCGGCGGGCAGGGGTCGGGTACGCAGGGTGAAGGCGGAGGTCTGCTGGCCGTCGATGATGAGGCGGGCGGCGGCCTGGTAAGCGCCGAGATGGGTGAGGTCGTGCGGGCCGATCAGCGGCCCGGTGTGGTGCTTCACCTCGCCGGCGTCTTTGGGCGAGGCGTTGAAGTAAATCTTGTTGCGAGCGTCGGCGGACAGGGCTTCGCGCAGGTCAGTCGGAAGCTGGTCCAGATGCTGATGAGCGAGCACCAGGGACAGGCGGTAGCCGCGCGCCTCGGCCAGCACGTCGTTGATGTGGCCGGGCAAGTTCAGGAAGTTATGGCACTCGTCGATCACGAGTGAGGCGTCCGGCCGGTCGGACTCGGTCAGAGTGGAGCGGCGGGTGGCGGCTTGCCAGGTGTGGGCGAGCAGGATGGAGCCGAACAGCCGGGCGGCGTCGTCACCCAAGATGCCCTTGGGCAGCCGGGCCAGGACCAGCCCGCCTCGATCGAGAAGCCGACCGATCGGCACGGTGGTATCCGGGCTGGCCAGAGCTTGCCGGACGAACGGGCGGAGCAAGACAGCGCGCAGCTTGTTCATCACCGGGCCGATGACGGTCGCTTGCCCGGCTGGGGTGAGGGCTTCGTAGGAATCCCAGAAGCCGGCCAGCAGTTCATCGCGCAGCTCGGCCGTGGTCCGGGCACGGAAGGCCGCATCGGTCAGCAGCCGGGGCACGTCGGCCAGGGTTGCCTTGCGGCCCAGGACGCTGGTCAGGGTGAGGCAGGTGGAGCGCAGCAGGTCATCGACACGTGGTCCCCAGGCGGTGGAGAAGCAGCGGTGGAAGATGGTGACGACGGAGTCGACGGCGAAGGCGGGGTCGTGCCCGGCGAGGATGTTGATCGACGGCGGCGGGGCCGGGTCCTGCGGGTCGAACACCACCGTCTTGCCGACGGCGCGCTGCGGGAGCCGGTTGAGGATGTCGGTGACCAGGTCGCCCTTCGGGTCGATGACCAGCGCGCCTCGGCCTGCGGCTGCGTCGGTGAGGATGAGGTTGGCGAGCAGGGTGGATTTGCCGACGCCGGTGCCGCCGAGGACGTGGGTGTGGTGGCGTGCGTCGGCCACGGGTAGCGCTATGGGGCGTGGGGGGCCGCTGTCGGCGTCGCCCAGGATGCGGGCGTTTCCGCCCTGCGTGGTGCGCGGTACGGCGGGGGACGGCGCTATCGGGCGGGCTCCGGCGCGGGTGATGCTGGGGGCGTCGATGTCCCAGGGCAGGTGGGCGAGTGCGGCCAGCTCGGCCACCGACAGCAGGTAGCCGGAGTCGAGGCGGCGCGAGCTGACCACGCGTCGGGCGTGCCAGAGGCGGGTTCGGCGCAGGTACTGGTGGCTTGCGGTGTAGAGGGCGAAGACGCTGGCCAGGGTGTGCGCGTGGCCGCGTAGCCAGCCACGGGCCAGCTCGGCAGGCTCCTGGCGGACCGGCGTCGTGAAGATGGGTTGGTGGCTGGTGGCGACGGCGTAGCGGATGGCTACGGTGTAGCGGGGCTGGCCTGCCTTGGCGAGGATGGCGCGGACTTGTTCGGCACGTTCGGGGAAGTCGCGGGCCAGGTCGCTGGGCCGGTGGTGGTCGCGGGAGTCCGGCAGGGGGAGTAGCTCGTCGCAGACGCGGCCGAACAGGCGGCGGCTTCCTCCTCCGCGCAGATGAGCGGCGGCTCGGTAGGCGTGGCGCAAGCGCCTACCGGTGGTGGGGCGGGCCAAGACCTGCACGACGGCGTGCTCGCCCTCGCGGAGTCCGCCCATAACCTCCAGCAGCGAGCGGACGGGGTCGTGGTCGTGGTCGGTCTTGAGCGGAAGGTGCTCGGGCGCGGCCAGCACCAGCCATCCGCCCGCGACCTCGGTGTCTGCCAGCAGGGGCGAGGTGGCGGGGCTGGTCGTGGTGGTGGCGCCGGGCCAGGCGGCGTGGATGGCCTTCTGCACGATGCCGGGTGGGATGGTGCCGGGCACCCATAGGCGGATGCGGACGCCTGCGTCGCTGCCGCAGTACTCCCACACCAGGTGCGGCTGGCCGACAAAGGTGCGTTTCCATGCGGGGCGGAGCAGGCCGACTAGCTGTCGCCACAGCACCAGCGCGCCCTCGGGATCGCTGCGGGGTGGGCTGGAGATTTCGATCAGCCGGGCTTCGGGGGTCATGTCGGCGTGATGGAGCCAGCCGAGCAGGTAGCGTACGGCGGCCGTCACCGTCCAGACGGCGATGAGGGCCAGGGCGAGGCGGGGGCCGTAGGTGAGGGCGAGGTCGGGCAGGCGGGCGGGCAGCTCGGCCAGGAAGTCCAGGACGGTCTGCACGTCCTGGTCGTCGATGCCGCAGAGCAGGCACGGCCCATCCTGGCGGGCCGATGGGGCGTTGATCATAGCGGGTCGCCTTCCTCGTCCTGGTTGTCAATGGCGGTCCCGGTGGAGCCGGGCGGGCTTGGCGGTTGAGCTGCCTGTGCTGGTAGCGGGCGGTGTTGATCGTGCAGGTCGAGTTCGGCGAGGACCTTCGGATCGGTCGTGGCCAGCGCCGCCTCCGCAGGTGAAGCGACAACGGTCATGGCTGCTCGGCTCACCGGGCCGGCGACCAAGAGGGCTTCGCCGCGTTCGGCGGTGAGCAGGAACTGGCGTTCGCCGTCGGTCAGATCAAAGGCGTCGCCGACCACACCGATAGCCTGCGGAGCTTGGCGGAGCAGGACCTGGCTCGCGGCGTTGGCCACGATCGCCTGGCCCAGCTCAGAGCCGAGTAGATCGGCGGCGTCCTGGGTGACGACGGCGAGACCGGCCCAGTGCTTGCGCGCGGCCTTGGCCATCCGGAACAGGAAGCGGGCGCCCTCGGGTTCCTTCATCAGCAGCCAGGCTTCGTCGACGACGACCAGGCGCTTCTTGCGGTCGCGGGGGTTGGCCACGCGCCGCCAGATCGCGTCGAGGGCGAGCAGGGTGCCGACGGCTTTCATCTCCTCGGGCAGGTCCCGCAGGCAGAAGACGGTCAGATGCCCGGCTGGGTGGGTGGTGGTGGGGCCGTCGAACAGCTCCCGGTAGGAGCCGGTCACGTACGGGGCGAGCTGCGCGGCCAGCTCGGCACCCGCCTGCCCTCCCGACTCCTTTCTGGTAAGCGTGGCGACCAGATCGGCGAGCAGCGGCGCAGGCTGGGTCCAGGTGGCGGGGTCGCGGGTGATCCCGGCGGCCTGGTAGGTGGCGATGATCGCCGAGTCCAGGGCCGCCCGCGCCTGAGCGGTGAGCTGCGTGCCGCCGAGCATGGTGGCGATCAGGGTCTGCAGGAACATGGCACGCCGGGACAGCACGTCGTTCTGGGGGCCGTGGTTGGCGGGCAGGTCGAAGGGGTTCCACCGCACCCCGGCGGCGCCGAGACGCAGGCAGGTGCCGCCGACAGCATGCGCCAGGCGCCCATACTCGTCTTCGGGATCGACGACGGCGACCTCAACGCCCTGATACAGCAGGCGCAGGGCTTCTAGCTTGGTGAAGAAGCTCTTGCCCGCGCCGGATCGTGCGAGGACGACGGAGTTGTGGTTGTCCTGGGCGTAGCGGTCCCAGACGACGACGCCGGTACTGGTGGCGTTCAGTCCGTACAGCACTGAGGTCTCGCCGCTTGGTGGGGCGAGGTCGGGTGAGGTGAACGGGAAGGCCGCGGCCAGCGCGGTGGTGTCGAACGTCCGCGTCGCGCCCAGGGAGTCGACGCCGAGCGGCAGGCTGGTCGTCCAGCCTTGCAGGGCGCGAAACGTCGCCGGTTGCGCATCCAGCAGCAGCGACGAGGCCAGCGCCCGGGCCCGCTCCACCTCGGCGGCCAGTTCCGGCTCGGAAGGAGCATGGATGGTGAGGTAGAGGCCGACCTTGAACAGCCGGCCGTGGCCTCGGGCGAGGCTGTCGGCCAGGGTGGTGGCGTCGTCGGCGGCGGCTTCGGCGGCGAAGTCGGCGAGCCTGCCATGCTGGGCGTCGGAGCGGCTGGCCGATTCCAGGCGGGCGAGCTGGCGGCGCAGCCGCATCGCGGCGACCTGCTGCGGGATCGGCTCGATGTGCAGGGAGACGTCGAGGTGGCCGGGGTAGGTGAGCAAGGGTTCGAGCCATCCCGCACCGACCTCGCGCGGGTAGCCGGTGATGGTGAACGACGCGCAGATGGCGCTGGGCAAGGTCAGAGTTCGGATGCCGACGTGCGCCGACCCTGGATGGGCGAGGGCACTGGATTGATGGTCGCGGCGGCGTAGCTTCACGGCGTACTCCCCGTGGTTGAGGTGATCAGCTCGTCGGGCAGGGCCTGGCCGGCGGGGTGTTGGCTGCCAGGGTCGAGGCATTCGGCCAGCGCCTGGCTGGCTTGGCCGGCGTCGAGCACCCGAGTGGCGATGCCGAGCGCCGCCAGGCTGCGTTCGGCGTCGGCGGCGCGCCGCAGGACGACGCTGGCGCTGGCGTCCCGGCGTACCGAGCGGCGTCCCTGGGTGCTGGGCGGGTGGTCGCGGAGCACGATGAGTACCTGCCGGGCCAGCAGCTCGTGCGGGCTGTTCAGCTCGGCCAGATACTCGGCGTGCTCGCGGGCGGCGTTGGCCAGCGCGGGGTGTGGCAGCTCCTGTGCTTGCTGCTGGACGGTCGCGACCAGGTCGGACAGGTCGGCGGGGCGAGCCCGGGCGAGGATCTGCACGGGTGCTTCGAGCGAGTTCAGCCACCGGCCGAACACCCCGACCAGGGCCGCCTGCTCGCTGGTGGTGCGCAGGTGGAAGGACAGGGTGCTGGTCTCGACGAGGACGGCAACGCCGCCGTCGGCGAGCTCGAGGGCGCCGTCGGTGCGGATCGCCCGGACCGGCAGGCGCAGCGGAGCGGGCAGCTTGCCGCGCAACCGGCACCACCGGGGCGGTTCGACGACACCCTCGGGCGCGGACACCAGCCGTTTGCGGGCGCGTGCGTGGAGCAGGGCGGCCAGGGCGAGGCGGTCCAGGGTGAGCCCGTCACGGCGGCCGAGCGCGATGGCCAGGCCGAGCGCCGCGAGCGGCAGCACGATGGCGGCCAGGATGACGACGGGCAGGAGATGGTGGAACAGGTAGTAGATAGCGGCGGCGACACCGCCGGTCAGGGCGATGATCGTGATCTGGCGAAAGGTCAGCCCGTAGGCGATCTTGTCAGGGCGGTTGAGGTCGGCGGGAATGTTCGTGGTCAGTGGATCGGGCTCGTTCACTGGCCACCTCTCCGGCGGCGCGGCGGATCAAGATGGAGCTGGAGTTGCCGGGGCCGGGGCGGCCGGGTGGGCATGCCGGGCAGCATCGGCTGGGTCCAGGGCGGTTTCGGGCGGATCCACGGGCCGCTCGGTGGTGCCGCAGAGGGCGGTGTGGGCGGGCGGGGCACGCGGGTGACCGGAAACGGCAGGGCCATTTGACGTCCCCGCGCGGTGGCCGATGCTGTCCGCCGCGATCCCGCGCTCGTTGCCGTGGCCGGGAGGTTGAGGGGTAGCTGAAGCTGCTGGTGGCCGCGCTGTCCCGGCGAGGTGGGCGTGTTCACGGGTGGTGCTCCTTGGCTGGGCGTGGGTCCGCTCCTGGACTGCGCTGCTGGTGGTCCGGGGCGCGGCCGGGTAGGGCGGCGTCGGCTCCCGCCTGCGGGACCCGGCGGCCGACGACGCGTGACCGACGTACGTGTGCCGACGCGGGCAGCTCTGCCGCCCTTGGCCAGGGCGGTTCTGGCCAGGCCGAGGGTCTTGTAGACGATCAGCCCCTTGACCAGGCGGGTCAGCAGCTGGGGCTGGGCGGGCTGCCAGACGGAGCGGGCCACCCAGCCGGGAATCTTGATCAGCAGGAACAGCAGGCCGATCAGCACCAGGGTGTCGATCGCCCGCATGACGATCGGCTTCACTGCCGCCAGTACCAGCTGGTCGGGGCCGGTGGTGAAGGCGTCGGCGGCGTCGGTGAAGTACACCTTGAACGCCAGAATCAGCACCAGCGCCTGCAGCACCTGCATGACCAGGACGCCGGTGAAGGCACGCCACCACAGCCGGGCGATGTGCTCGGTCTGCGGCAGCGCGTGACACAGCAGCGCAAGCGGCGCCGCGATCATCAGGAACAGCAGCAGCGCGATCCGCACGACCGCGATGAAGGCCAGGATGAGACCCATCACCACCGCGATCGCGACCATCCAGATAAAGAACATCTGCGGAGCCGCCAGCTGCCCGACCGGGTTGGCGAGCTTGTTGGCGATCAGGTCACCGGCCCGCCGCCCGTCGACACCGTCCCCGAGCAGCGCGGCGACCAGGCCGTTGGCCAGCTCGACGGCGTACTGGCAGACGGTGAGCGAGAAGTTGAGCCCGATGGCGGCAACGACCACGCGGGGTGCGACCTCGGCCGCGGTGGTGGAGGTCTGCACGCTCCCGTACGCCATCACGATCACGCCACCAGCCAGCACGAACAGCGCCAGCAGCGCGTTGGCCACCACCCGCACGTGCGCGGACAGCTCCTGCACCCGCTGCACCATGTCCGGCGGCGGCGAGGACAGCAGCAGCGTGCCCATGGTCTGGAAGGCGGGCTGGATCGCCTCGGTCACGATCGACCCGAACCAGCCGTTCAACGCACGGTTGATCTTGCAGCCGAAGTCCAGCCACCCGCACTCCTCCGCCCCGCCGTCCGGTTGCGGCGCCGGCTCGGTGGCGGGCGGCTGCTCCGAGGCCGGAGCGGTGGGTCCGGTGCTCGGGTGCGGGTGCGGCGGCGGCGGCGTGAGCATCGGCCCCGTCGACATGGACGGCGTCGAGGTAGGAGCAGGTATGGCGGGCGGCGTGGGCCGGAAGTTCGACGTGGGCGAGGGTGCTGACGGCGGGTCCGGTTCGGCGGCGGCTTGGATGGCGGTGACAGTGAGCGTGATCGCGACGATGGTGAGGATCTGCGCCAAGCGGCGCGGGACGGGCCGGAGCATGTTCGCCGTGGGTGGGCGAGGCGGCGGGTGGCGGGTCACGGTCAAGCTCCGACGATGCCCTTGAGTACGCTGACCAGCAGCGGCGCCAGGACCGCGATGCCGTAGCCGAGGGCGGCGTAGCGCAGGGTCTTTTTGGCCGCCTCGACCTCGCCCGGGTCGCCGCCGGCCAGGATGTAGCGCACCCCGCCCACCGTGAGGAACAGGGTGGCCAGGGCGACCAGCAGGCCGACGATGACGTTGCGCAGGTTGTCGATCACCGCATTCAGCGAGGCCGGCGCAGCCACGACATGGCCCGTGACAGGAACAGAGACCTCGGCCAAGGCGGAGCTTGCGGCGGCGTGGGCGAGGGCGTATTCGAGCAGGGTGCCCAGGACGATGCCGCCGAGGGTGATCAGGGCGACGAGTGCGATCTTGAGGCTGTGGGCTTGGGACGATGCGGTGGTGCGGCGCTGGCGGGATGTCATGTGCTGCCTCCAGGCAGTGGCAGGTGCAGGTCGGATGACGGCGGGTGGTGAGGACGGCGCGGAGGTGCCGGCCCGATCACGGGACCGGGTGGGCGTCCTCCTTCAGCGGGTGCTGGATGGGCTGGACCGGGTGACAGGGACCGGTGAACAGGTACGGGTCTCGCTGCCGGGCCGGGCGCCCTCCGCGCTGCCTTCTCACCGGGTAAAAGACCTGGGTGAAAGGCCGAGTTAGGACATGAGGGCCAGCGGATTTTGCGGAGCCTTTGCTGGCTGCTCGCCGCTGACCGCGAGTGCGATCGCTACAGGCTGCTGGACAGGTCGCCGCGCTGGAGCGCCTGACGAAGGGCGGTTTCGGCGCGCTGCCGGCGCTTGAGCGCGGTGCAGTAGAGCAGGCCACGGCGGCGGCAGTAGGCGCTGAGCGGAACACCGTCCAGCCGGGTGGCGCCGATCAGCTCCGCCTCCAGGCCGGAGATGATCCCTTCAGCGACGGCTTGGGCCAGGAGCACGTCGGGGTGGCCGGCCGGGTAGGTGAGCGTCTGCTGGCTGCTGTCGGTGCGGTCGGACAGGTCGGGGTCGGCCAGCAGGCCCGGCTGATCGGTGGCGTGAGCGCGAAGGACGGCGATGCGGGTCAGCCGTGACAGCCGCAGCAGCGGATGTGACCAGGAGAGATTCACCCGGAGAAGGGCCTGCATGTAAGCCGTCAGCACGTCGGCTTCCAGGTCTTCTCGGTCGATCCGCTCGGCAGGGATCGTGTCGGCGAGGGCGGTGATGAGGCGGCGCAGCATCGGGATCGCCATGGTGACGGCGGCAACCATCCACGCTCCTCGGTGGTCGCGTGCTTGGCCGATCAGGTGCCGCCACACGTGGTCACGGGTGACGCGGGAGCAGGACGGGTGCAGCAGCATCTCGCGCAGCTCACTGAGCGGGATCGGCCGGGCCGGAAGCCCGTATCCGAGCTGTGCGCCGTCCACCGACAGCGGTTCAGGACCGCGCATGAGAAGGGTGAAGGCGCGCTCGGCCACATCCAGCGGCAGCGACCCGCCCAGTCCCCGGCAGTCGCCGAGCCCCTCGTCGGTGGGGGCAATCTCCACGTCGAGGTCTGCGGTAGACAACGCTTCGGCGGAGGTCAGGCGGGTCGTGGCCGAGCCGTCCAGGTCGGTGCGGCCGGCGGGTGGGCTTGTGACGGTCGAGTTGGTGGTGGCGTCCGTGGAGAGCTGGACCGAAGAGTGAGACATGGCGACGCTCCGAAAGGCGTGGTCGGTTCGGACGTCGCCATGTCGCCAGAGAGCCCGGGCAGGAACCGGACACAAAATGATCAGTCATCGGGCACGGCAAAGATCCCACCGCCATTGGATAACGCGCCGGAACCATGGATGACCTGCGAAAACGCCGAGAAGTACGGAATGTGTCCGGCAGGAGATACGAAGGCGCGAGCAGCCGCGCGCTCCCGAGAATGCCCTTCTGGCCTGCGGTGATGAGGCGTGGCCGGAAGTCCTGGGTCAAGCTTGCGTCAAGCGATGGATCCGAGCCTGGAGCCTGGCGGTTGGAACCGCTTCGGCAAGGCTGGGCCCGCAGGCGCGTTCGTTCACACGTCCTGGCCTGGGCCGCGCGGACCGCTGGGAAGCGTTCCTGGTGCGCTGGTGCGTCGCATGCGGGCCTCGGCCCGAACGCTGGCGATCAAGGCTGAGACGGCGTCGGCGGAACGGCGGGCCGCCAGGTCGCGGACCTCCTGGGTCGGGTCGCGATCATCGATGATGAAGAGCGTGCCGTCGTCGGTGGCGTGGGTTCGGATCCGCCAGCCGAGGCGGCGTCCTGCCGCCCGTGCGGCTCGGCGAACGTCGGCGGGCTCGCCCATTTCCGCGGCCGTTTGCTGGGTGAGGATGAGCTGGCCGTAGAAGCCTCGGTACTCCGGCTTGAGACTGTCGGACATCATCGCCCTGATCTGATCGACGAGCTTGGCGAAGCGGCGTTCGGCCAGTTCATCCTTCTGACTCGGCATGTAGACCGCCTCCGCTCACCCTCTGGGTGTGTCCTCCTACAGGGTAGGTCGCACCGGCCGGCGGAGGTGGCCACCCGTACGGGGTCGATGACGGATCTTGCTCGGAACGTGTACGGAAACGCTGTGACCTGCAAAAACGACCATCGTGGGAGTGGTTGCGTTCGAGGGGCGCAGGCCCTGCGTGCCGACCTCGACGGTCTCGTGAGCGGCCGCAGCGCAGCCTGCCCACAGCCTGTGGATGAAAAGCTGGGAGTCGCCGATCGGCGGAGTCCGGGTGGGATGCGGCTGGTGGTCTTGCCGAATCTTTGCTGGACGGCCTGTCCTAACTCGGGTCGTGCGGCAGGTATTTGGAACAGTGACAGGGTTCGGTGGCCGGCACTTCGGGCCACACCCACATGACCGAACACACGACGCCTACCTCAACTGCTTTCACATGCACATCCACCAGCGCCTGTACCGCTACCGGGCCCACTACGACCATCACAGCCGAACCCGATACTCAGCCCGGCGACGCTTCTCTCCGGCCGGATCGCCATTCGGGCCGGGGGCATCTGCCGCTGTCGGTATGGGCGGTGGCATCCGACGCCGAATCACCCGCCATCTGCCCGGCGGGATGCTGCCATCCGATCAGTGGCCCGCTGGCCCGTCACCTGGTCGCGGCGTGCACGCGGCTGGGCGAGACCGTGGTCCACCTCGGCGCGAGCGATCATCAGCTCGTCTCGGCTGCGCTGACGGCAGGCTGCCTGCCGGTGGCCGTCTTCGCTGACGCCGTTCGGGCGGGCGTGTCCTGGACCTGCCTGGCCCGCACCCACGCCAACGACGACCTGGAGGTCACCGAGCTGCGCATCACCGATCCTGACGAGGACTCCTCGCTGCTGGCTGATCTCGCAGGCAGCGCTGGATTGGTCGTCGTCGAGCAGACCTGCCAGCGCGACTTCATCGGCCGCCCTGATGTGGAAGGCGAGGTGTTCGACCTTGCTGGTGCGGCGAGGCTGGTCAAGCCGGGTGGGCATCTAGTGGTGGTCACTGGGCTGCGTCGGGAAGGCGGTGTGGTCGACCCAGTACCGGAGATCGTCGTCCGTGCTCGCGACGCAGGGCTGGTGTATCTGCAGCACATCGTGGCCCTGCGGCATCCTGTGCGCGGAGAGAGAATCGACACGGATCATTCCCGCCGTACCGCGGCCGCGATCGGGGACCTGCCGGAATGCGCCGGGCTGCCGGCGAGCAGTCGCGCGCACAGCGACGTACTGATCTTCACCGGACGCAGGCCATCACCGTCTTGCGACACGGCCATGCCTTCCAGCGGCGACTCGAGCACGCCGGCCGGAGCCGGCTCCATCGAGTGGGATGGGGGCGAGGCCTGATGTCCAAGGTGACGACGTCGGTGTGGGCGACGGGACAGCGACCGTCGCGGGTACAGCGCAAGGGCCGGTACGTGCCAGAGTCGATGCGGCATCCGGGCAAGATGCTGCCCTCGATCGCGGCCCGGGTGATCGAGACTTACACCGAGCCAGGGGAGCTGGTGGTCGATCCGATGTGCGGGATCGGTACCACCCTTGTCGAGGCCGCTCATCTCGGCAGGCACGCCGCAGGTGTGGAGTACGAGGAGAGATGGGCGCGCCTGGCGGTCGCCAATCTCGGTCACGCCCGCCAGCAGGGAGCGCCCGGCTTCGGGCGCGTGATGGCCGGCGACTCCCGGCACATCGCTCGGCTACTGCCCGACCTACTCGGGCGGGCAGCGCTGGTGCTCACCTCACCCCCGTACGGGGCCGCCACGCACGGGCACATCCGCTCCACCCGCGACACCGGTGAGCCAGGTGTACGCAAGTGGAACCAGCGCTACTCGTCCGACCGCGACAACCTCGCCCACCAGCAGCTCCCGCACCTGTTGGAGGGGTTCGGCCGCATCCTGGTCGGCTGCGTGGAGCTGCTGCGGCCGGGCGGCGTGGTGGCGATCACGGTACGGCCGTACCGGGTGCGAGGCGAGCTGATCGACTTGCCCGGTCACGTCCACCAGCTGGCCGAGAAGGCCGGGCTGGTGTTCGCCGATCGGATCGTGTGCCTGCTGTGCGGGCTCGGCGACGGCCACCTTCTCAACCGGGCATCATTCTTCCAGCTGCACGAGGCGCGCAAGGGATGGGCGCGCGGGGTGCCCATCCATGCCATCGCGCACGAGGACCTCCTTGTGCTCCAACGACCGCAGACGCCGTCCGACGCCGAGCCTCGCGCTGCTCTCGCCACCGTCCGCGAGCTGGAGTAGCAACACGCCCCCTGGCTCCCGGCTCCGCACAGGGCCGGGCGCTGGGGCGCGGCCTGAACCTACGGATTTCGCTTGACGCGGGCCATGGAGGTGGGCGTCGATACCGCCCGCCACCCATCCGCCCGTACCGGACCCCGGTCAGGGGCTATGGCCGCCCGTCGATGAACGGCCGGTCACACCCGCCCCTGGAGACCGGACAGGGCGGATCGGGGGCGTAGCGCCCACCACAGCCCGCCGGGAACGCGCGGCCCGAAAGGGCCGCATGGCCTGTTCATCAACGCTCACGGAGGTGACGCATGACCAGCAGCACAACCTCAGCCAGCCACCCGGCGCAGCAGGCAGCGCCCGAGGTGATCAGCCTGCTCGCGGCCGGACGGCTGCTCGGCCTAGGCCGCACTACGACCTACCGCCTGGCCCGCGCGGGGCAGTTCCCGTGCCGGGTACTGCGGATCGGCGGCCGGTACGCGGTGCCGGTGCGCGGGCTGCGGGCGCTACTCGACCATCCCAGCACGGACGGCACGATCAGCCGCCCGGCCAGCGAGGAAGGATGACCATGATGGCGAAGGATCCGCGCACGACCGGCAGAGAGCCCGGCGTCGCCAAGGGCACCACGTTCAAGAGCTGCACCTGTAAGGACCCCGCCACCGGAAAGCGGCTCGGCAAGAGCTGCCCGAAGCTGCGCCGCCCGCACGGTGACGGTGGAGCCCGGTGGAACACCACGCACGGCACCTGGGGCTACCAGCTGGAGCTGCCCCCGCACGCGGACGGCAAGCGACGTAACCCGCTGCGGCGTAGCGGGTTCGCCACCCTGGAGGATGCCGCGGCCGAACTGGACCATGCCCGCGGCCTGCTCGCGCTCGACACCGACCCGGTCGTCCGGCGGCAGATCACCAAGCTGATGCTGTCGATGCTCAAGGACACCAAGAGCCTGCCCGACACCGAGGAGGTGCGGCGTAAGGTCCGCACCCGCCAGGACCTGAACCGGCACATCACCGTGGCCGAGTGGCTGGAGGAGTTCCTCAAGCGCAAGCGTGCGATCGAGGAGACCACCAAGCGCTCCTACGCCTCCCACGTCCGGCTCTATTTGAAGCCGTATCTAGGGGACATCCGGCTGGACCGGCTGCGCGTCTCCGACATCGCAGGCATGTTCGACGCGATCGAGGAGTTCAACGACATCATCGCCACCGAACGCGCCAGCGGCGACCCGTCCCGGGTGGCCTCAGTCCGCTACCGCCGCCCGGTCGGCCCGACCACCCTGCACCGCATCCGAGCGACCTTGCGGCACGCGCTGAACATCGCAATCTGCCAAGACCGGCTGCTGGACTTCAACCCCGCTGCCGTTGTCGAGCTGGCCCCCGCCGTCCGGCCCAAGCCGGTCATCTGGACCGAAGAGAAGGTCGCCCAGTGGCGCAAAGACCACGCCGGGCACGTGGATCGGCTCAAGCGGGCCCGCGAAGGCAAGCGGGTCGACCCGATCGCCGCCTACATCGGCACGGTGCGTCCGTCGCCAGTGATGGTGTGGAGTCCCGAGCAGACCTCGGAGTTTCTCGCCTACGCCCGCCGGGATCGGCTGTTCGCCCTGTACCGGCTGATCGCAGTACGTGGCCTGCGGCGCGGTGAAGGAGTCGGCGTGCGCTGGCCGGACGTCATCTTCGAGAAGGGACGGATCGGCGTGCACTGGCAGATCACCCAGCTCGGCTGGGACCCGATCCAGGGAACTCCGAAGACCGACGCCAGCGATCGGGAGATCGCGGTGGATGCCGAGACGATGGCGATCCTGAAGGAGCACAAGAGGTGCCAGACCCGGGAGCGGCTGGCCGCGGGCGAGGACTGGGTCGACTCAGGCTTCGTCTTCACCGATGAAATGGGGCGTCCGCTGCATCCGCAGCACGTGACCGACCGTTTCTACTGGCTGTGCTACGAGGCGGGCCTGCCACCGATCCGGCTCCATGACCTCAGGCACGGCGCGGCCACCGCGATGCTCGCGGCCGGGGTCGACATCAAGATCGTGCAAGAGACGCTCGGGCACACGTCCTCGGCGTTCACCCGCGACACCTACACCAGCGTCTACCCAGAAGCGGCGGCTGCGGCGGCCGAGGCGACCGCTGCTCTTCTCACAGCCCCTGCCGTGCCCGCGCCTGGGCGGGTGCCGCCCCAGCCAGGCATCGCCCGGCCCGGAACGAGAGGTCAGGGGAAGGCAGGCGGGTCAGTGATCCCGATGCCGCCCAGGTAGTCGTTCGTGGGGGCGGTCCTCGCATCGCGGCCCTGGGTTTCCGCGATTGTCCCTAACGCGAGGGACCGCCCCCCGGCGATGATCAGACATCCAGCGAGACGCCGTGATCATCGCCGCGTGGGTGACCGACCGGGGAATGTAGAGCACCGGCCTGCCACCAGGTTGTGGGAACGCGTTGAGCGGGACTATGCGGTGTTGGGGGATGTTGCGGCCAGGACGTAGCGGATGCGCTCGGCTGCCGTGGCGAGGTGGGCGACCTCGGTGATGGGTTCGTTCCAGGACCAGCAGAACAGCCATTGATCGTGCTTCTGCGCGACGGAGATGGTTTCCGTCAGGGTGGTGGCTTTGGGGTTGATCACGCGCAGGCGCGGTAGCCGGTCGTCCTGGGTGAGCAGGCGGGCGTGCAGGCCGAGGCTTTGCAGCGCCTGCTGCAGCTCGTTGAGGTGGGTGGCGGCTTCGGCGGTCACGGCAGGGGCGATGGGGTCGGACATGGCTGACTCCGGTAGGTGGTGGATGGCTGCGGGGCAGGGGGAGGGACTGCTGTCTACGGGGTGGGTGGGGAGGGCGGTCGCGGGGGTTCGGGGCGGGTGCGGTTGGCGACTCGCCGTGCCAGGTAGACGTTCCGTAGGGTGGTCACGAGTCAGGTGATCAGCAGGCCCACGACCAGAGCCTGGCTGATCGGCTTGGTCACACTGGCGGGGGCCAGCAAGGCGAAGGTGAGGAAGCCGGCGGTCAACAGCAGAGCCAACGCACTGATCATCTTGTGGCGAGACACGACGGGTGCTCCATTCATGGGGGACGTAGTAGTCGGGTGGCCAGGGCGTGTGGGTGTTGCGGGGCTCGGGCAGGCTGTGCTCGAAGCTGCTGCCGTGGCGGTTTCGGCCATGTCGCGGTGCCGATACTCGGTGAGATCCGAGGCAGCTTCGGCTGTCGAGGAGTTCGGACGTACGAGGCGGTGGCGGGATCGGTCGGAGGAAGGCGCCGCCGCGCCTGCCTATGCTCGGGTGCTGCGCAGCACCTTGGTCTGGCGTGTCCAGGCACAGCACGGTGGGGGCGTGCCGCGTGTGGCCTAACGGACGAGTCATGCAGGCTCCCGCATCTCCATGATCTGCTGGGACGTCTTGTTGTGCTGGTGCTCGACCCACCACAAGCGCCGGTCGGCCTCGGCTCGGGCGTCCCACCCGGCAGGTGCGCCCTGCTTGGGAGGGCGGACCTGTGCGGGGCGAGCACGCCCGATCCAGGTGTAACCGGCACTGTTGCCGTTCGCCCAGATCGTGTAGTCGCCGCCTGCGATGGTCTCGGCGTTCAGAACGATCGTGCGGTGCGTTTCGAGCAGTCGAACCACGATCACGTCGGCGTGGCACCGTGTACACGTGCTCGGGCCGGTAAAGGTCACAGCCGGCCTCCCGTGCCGACAGTGTGCGGTTCTGGAATGAACAAAGTGATCACTTTCAGTGGCGCGGCGGCGGAAGGCCGTGCGGGGTGGGCCGCATCGCCGCCGCGCCGGTCGGGTCCCGGGCAGATCTCCAGCGCGCGCCGGGTGTCTCATTTGGGCGGTGTCAGAGGACCGCGCCGCGCTTGCGCCAGTCGTTGCCGGGCCGGATCTCGACCTGCGGCCGGTCCTTATCGCGAATGGCGTAGTGGTCGCCGTCACCGATCGCTGTGTACTCGATACCCGTGCCGTCGAGAAGCGTGAACGTGGCCTCTCCCGAGGTGACCGCCCACAGGTCGGGCTGTAGCAATCTGGCTGTCATGGGGGTTCTCCCTCGCATTGGTTCTTCGATGACGCCGGGCATGTAGACCAAGCCTGGGTGCCCGGCTAGCCTGGCGGGACAGGGGCTTCACGGGCCGGGCGGGCCAGGCGCTGGATGATTGCCACCTGATCGGTCAGCTCCGCCATCAGGTCGATGGGACTGCGGCACTCCAAGAGTCGCCGAACCCCAACCGTCACCTCTTCCAGCGTGAGCCGCCAAGACGGCTCAGCTCTCCAGCCCAGGCCCGTTGGAGTGAGGCCGTAGGTGATCCGCCACGGAGGGAAGGTGTTGCGCAGCACTGCGAGCTGACGGTCCCGCACATCGAGCCGTAGCCATGCCCCCATCGGAGTGTCCTCGATGGCGACTTGCATGAGCGCGCTTGCGTTCGCGCCAATGAGGTTCATATTGGCCACTGCTCCTGTGCGCTCAATCTCTGCGGTCGACTTGAGGTCAATGTCGGTATTCATCGCCATGGCCTTCCTGATCAGCGGATACCAGCGCACAGGGGTTCTCGCGTTTCCGGGAGAAAGCGCAGTGTCATAGTGAAAGAGTGAGCGGGGACATCCAAGAGGGTGGATGTTGGAATATGCGTTCCCACCAATCCCACCAACGAGGAGATCGATCCGAATGCCTCGCCGCCCTGACGCCGTTGATCCCTCCGCGTCGCCCTGGCACTTGCTGGGCTCGGAGCTGCGTCACTGGCGCGATGAGGTGTGCGGTCTCAGCCAGCGCGAGGCGGCGGCGCAAGCGCTCTGCGACCATGGCGACCTGTCCAGATGGGAGCGCGGTCAGGCGCAGGTGCTGCCTGACGTAATAGAGCGGCTGGATGCGTTGTATGGTGCACAGGGACGGCTAAAGGCGCTGCGTGCCTTTGCTGGCGAGTTCGACCGACTTCGCCAAGTCGTCCCCGAAGAAGCCAGCGATCTTGCCGAGGATGATGACATGCATCGGCGTGCTGCTATGCGACTGCTCGCCGCATTGGGCGCAGGAGTGGCCATTCCACCAGGCACCCTGGAAACGTTGTTCTCCGGCATCGACAATGCCGTCGCCGACCGCGGAATTCACGCCGATGACTGGGAAGAGATCGCGTGGGAGCACGGATTCTCTTACTACACGCAGGCGCCAGGTACGCTCATTCACGCAGTAGCCGCCGATTTGGCCGAAGTCTCCCGGCTCCTCCAACGCACCTCCTCCGCGGTGGCCCGTACAGGCTTGCTCCGCGTCAGCGCACAGCTCGCGGTCCTCATGGGCATGGAGATGAGCGATGTGGGAGAGCTGAGATCCTCACGCCAATCGTGGCAGGTGGCCCGCCGCGCCGCCGACGCGACCGGAGATCGGGAGCTGCGGGTGTGGGTACGCGGTTGGGAGGCCGAATACGGGTTCTGGGCCGGGCGGCCCGCCCCTGTCCTTGCCCGCCTGACTGAAGACGCCGTGCACATAGCCCAGGGCGCGGCGAGCGCCGGCCTGGCCGAGGCGCTGCGAGCGCGGGCGTTCGTCGCCGCATCGCAGGGCGACGTCCACACGGTACGTGTCGCCCTCGGCGAGCTGCGGGATGTGTACGAGCGGCTGCCCGGCGACGCGACCAGCGAACGGACAACACCCTTGTGGAGCTTCGCGGAACGCGACGCTGCCTGGGCCAACGCCTATTCGCTGGCCCTGATCGGGGACACGACGCCGGCAACCGCCGCCGTCGACAGGGCGATCGCTGTCTGCCCGCCTACCTTCACCGGGAACATCAACCACTACGAGCTCGTGCGTGCTCTCGCACTCGTTGGTGAAGGCGACATCGACCACGGGCTCGGCCATGCCGTGACCACCGCGCATGCCTGGCCGATCAGCACGATCCGTTGTCGCACCCTCGGCCGCATCCTGGATGCGCTGCCGAAGAAGGGGCGTGAGCTTGAGGCCGCTCGCGAGCTGCGCAGCCTGGCGGCCAGACCGGCGGCCGACGCTTAGCGGCGCCGCAAATGCCGCGTGTACCTCTCCCTGTCTGCAGGTCCGTGTACGGCCGATACCGCCATGGCAGCACCCACGACCAGATGTCGGAGCGCGCGGCGACCGCGAGCGGCGATCTCCGGGCCATTGCCGGGGCCCGCTGGAACATGTATCTCGTCAGCTACACCTGCCTCAGCCATGCGCGCGACTTCAGTAAGGTCCTGCAGAGGGCGTCCAACGTGGGTCTCGCGGCCTTCGCCGCCGGCCTAAGAGGCCTCATCCCAGGTAGCCGGAGCGGGATACCCACACGGAGGGACGACAGGTGCCGAAGGTGCGTCCCTGGCACAATTTGAAGACGGTGATGCGGCTGATCATGGTGGAGTCGGTCCCGCAGCCCCAGCGGGCTCCATTGGTGTCAACAACCGTCCACTTCTGCAGGTAGGTGGTTGCGTACTCGACCCGCACGGCCTGCCCGTCGTCTTGCAGATCGCACACCTCGATGTGCGTGCGATCGGCCGAGACAGTGACCGAGCCCCACCCCGCGTCATCCTGCCAACCGCCAGATGGCTGTGCGGAAGCGGGTGAAGGGGCGAGAACGATGATGGCGAAGGCGGCAGCCGCCAGGGGAAGGCGAGCGGGCATGAGCGAACCGTTCCGGTGAAGGGCTGGGCAACGGTGTCACTCTGGACCTCAGGAACTGCAAGCTCCTGCACGTCAGCTGGGCTGGCGACATAGTTTGATCAACACTTGGTCGCCACCTCATCAACTGCGTGAAGCCTGCGGCGGACCTGGTCTTCCAGCTACTGTGGCGCCGACCTCCTTGCGCTCAGCGGGTGTGCTGTGAGCGTCGGCGGTTCACGGTGAGTACTCATGCCGGTTCGGCGATTCCGGCCCCGCTCATGCTCTCGATCGCGGTCAGCGCCTGCTCCATGTGTTCGTGGGTGCGGATGGCGACCATGGCGCCGGTGATCTCCAAGATCCGGGCCACCCTCGGTTGCAGCCCAACCAGGTGTACGGCGGCACCGGCGGCCTGGGCGAGCACCGCGGCGGCGAGCAGCACGGCCAGGCCGGAGCTGTCCAGGAAGGCCAGGGCGCCGGCATTGATGATCAGATGGTCGTCCAGGCTGCGGCGTACCAGGTCGAGGTAGGTTTCCAGTTCACGGGAGGTGGTGACGTCCACCTCGCCGGCGATCGTGATCACACACGCGCCGTTCTGGTAGCGGTGGGTCAGCTTCATGGCAGCCTCCGCAGGCGCAGCGACGGTGCAGGGGACGGAGCAGAGCCGTGATCGCGGCTTGCGCGCTGGGATGGATGTCGAGCGCATCCCACACTTCGGTGATCTGCAGCAGGCGAGCGGGCAGATCCTGGACGGCGGCTAGGTGTAAGCTGCCGCCCTGCTGGCGTACGTCGCCGTGCACGCGAAGCAGGACGTGCAGGCCGGTGCTGTCCATAAAGGTGAGCTCGCCCAAGTCGAGGACCACGGGTCGGCCGGGCTGCCGCACCCGGCCGATATAGGTTTCCAGATCGTCAGAGTTGGTGGCATCGAGCTCCCCGGCCACGATGATCACCACGCCTGCAGTGAACGGCTGGCAGTTAAGGCTCAGGGGCGACATCATGGCCTCGCCGAAGTTCGGGGCGTAGAAGGCGGAGCGATGGAGATCATCACCGTCTTGGGGAGTCGGCCGGAGTGATGTGGCGGCCACATGCCGTCACCGTCGAGCCCAGAGCTGAACTCGGAGGCAGGAAAGCCAGACCGCCACATGGACTTGGGGTAGTCAGCTGTATCCGTTTCGCACACGTCGGGGCAGCCGGGCGATTACGTCGACCTCAGCTCGTGGAAGTTGACGATTTCGAAACGCAACGGCTCTCAGAGAGGAAGCCAAGAGCCGTTGCCGTTGTCAATATGCGATACCGCATCAACGGCATGCGGAGCCGAGTTCGTGGCGGGTAGTGCCGTTCTCCTCGCAACGACGCCGTTGTCCCCCAACGGCACTCACGAACCGAATCGCCGGGTGCCGGGGTCTCGCGCACCCGGACCCGGCGATTGGGCTATCTGTCTTCGGCGCTCGGCTGGGCTGGTGGCAGCGGCGCCGGTTCGACCCCTTCGATCTTGATCAGGACGGGGACGGTACCGTCCGCCTCGCGCAAGGCGGTCAGGTAGCCCTGGACCCGGCGGCCCAGCAGCAGCCCAGTGAGGCACACCACCCGTGCGAACATGCGCGGATCGTCACGCACGAGCGAGATCGCGACTACGACGCATGCGAGCACGGTGAGTGCCCCGAGGAATGCCACAGCTAGCAGAAGCGCGCCACTCAGCGCCAGGGCGCTGGCGGTGCCGCTAACGCCTACCGCGCCCGCGACCCGGGTCCACAACGCCTTGCTCGTGAGCGGCGAGGCTCCGGCGCCGCCGGAGCTCTCCGGTACGGCGGCCACGCCCGGCCCTTACCAACCACCCGGCCGGCCAGCGGCCGCGGTGTCCGGGTCGAGCGGCCCCTCGCCGCAGCCGACGCGTCGTTCCTCACAGAAGGCGACTGCAGCCGCCTCCTTCTTCCCCCGACTGTTGGGCATCTTGTTCCCTTCCGCGTTCTGGCAGGTCAGACCATCTGACGCCGCCGTCCGGCACCGGGAATCAGGTTGTGCACTGGATTGAATACTTTGCTTATTAGTCCGAGCACTGGTTACCCTGCAGGTGGATGTAGCAGGTACTTAGCGCCCGGATCCAGTGTCTGGTCCCGGTGTATTGCCTGGTCGAGAGCCCGGAAGGCGCTGGGATCGCCTTCCGGGCTCTCGCGTTCCCCCCACCCTTTGTGTACGCCATCTTCCCAGCAGGACCAGGGGACGCCGAAACACAACTTGTGGTGAACTACATCGCTGTAACCACTACATGTAGTGATCCAACCGTAGAAACGCGAGACCATGAACGCAAGTTGAAGACCGGCTATCCGACGTTGTCGCAGGTCACGTCATGGCCGTCCCGTATGTCCGGGCGTGTCACTAAGGGTTACCTAAGTCCGACATAAAGTCATTTTCTGTCCATTTCTCTTCGAAGGTTGCGACGCGGGCGCCAGCGCCGGGGCGCCCCGGCGCGCGGTCGAAAGGCGAAGGCCGCTATCCCTGACCCGGATATCTGGCCGCACCTTGTAGCCGAGAAGGCCATCCCACCGGCGGCCCGAAGCCCGCGAGAACCTGACCTGTGGGCGACGGGGCCGTACCCCGGTGGTGCCCGGTGCCGCTGACCAGCAGTGAGTGGTTCGAGCAACTGCTTAAGCGTTAAAAATCAAGATCCGCGCACTTGCCGGGGTGCAGGTCAGTGCAGTTTGATTCGAGCTCTGCAAGATGAACGACCGCCGCGTGATGGCCCGCGAACGCGGCCGAAGGCAGCTTGACCACTGCTTGGACGGGTCTACGGTCATACCGGGTGTGTCTAACCCGCTGACCCTTCCGCCATGCCCTTCGATTGGGTGCCGCTCAGGGCTGGCTTTACAGTCCGGCCCGGGGTGGCCGATACCCGGCAGCGCGAACCGGCTCATTTCGATCTCGCTGTCGGCCCGCCGATGTGCCGGACGCGTGCCGAAGAGCATGTGACGAGCATGAACTCGGCCATCTCCACCTCGGAAAAGAGGGCCGAGAATCGAGAAAGTGCAGGTCGGAAGGGGTGTGGAGTGGTAGGGCGCCCGGGGCTCGAACCCGGAACCTACGGATTAAAAGTGCCTTCCTGTCCATGATCGCCTAATGCTGGTCATGATCGTGGAGTACCGAAATAACTGGTCGGCCCGCATATTCCGCTACCGACTACGACCGGTGAGAGCCGACCATTGCCTGACCGTTGGGTCTGGCAATGGTCTGCCACGGTCCGGCAACGGTCTGCCATTACTCCCGCGACTCAGGCCACCGCTCCCGCGGGGACACGAACGTCCCGCGCGCCTGGATGGTGAACACCCACCCCTCCTCCGCCAGCAACCGGAGCGCCATACGTGCGGTCTTGCGCGCCACCCCGTGCATCTGCACCATGCGGGACTCCGACGGGATCGGGTCCAGGGGTGCCAGCTCACCCGCCTTGATCTGGGCGCGCACGATGTTCGCGATCTGGACGAACTTCGGCGTCGGGTCGTAGTGGTCCACCGTCATGATCACGAAACGTAGTGCCGGACCCGCCCGCTCTCAATCGGGATACCCGTCTCCACTTAAGGTGAAGCCTCCGGCCGCCAGCCAGGCCCCACCGTCTGCTGGCGGCCGGACTCGCGCCGGCCAGCGGCCGCGGCACAGCCCGTGGTCTCACGCGTCCCGCGCAGTGGCCATCCACAGCGGGCGGGCATGTACCGCTTCGTCTTCTGAGACAGCGGCTGTCAACCGCGGTGCAATGGGATACGTCCACACTCCGTGCACACGCCATCCCAAGGAGTGATCATGCGTATCCTCGCCGCTGGCCTCACCAGCCGAGGCCAGACCCGAAAGGCGGTGTGATGAACGACAAGCCCAGCGTCAACATCACCATCGACCGGACCTTCATGAAGCGCCTCGCCTTGTGGAGCGCGATCGTCATCGGGGCGCTGCTGCTGTTGTGGCCCGTGTCCCTCACCATGCTGGGGACTACCGTGATCGGCGACCCGGCCGTCGTGATCGTCGTCCGCACGAGCGAACTCCTCCAGAAGGTGGAATCGCTGCGCGACAACCCCTTCGGCGGGCTTGCGTCCGGCCCGATTCAGTCCGTCCTGTTCTGGGCCTGGGTCAGAGTGCTACTTGGTGCCACGCTCGTGCTCGGGGCCATCATCGCAATGCTTCGCGGAAGATCGGCAAGGCGCGCATCCCGCAGCCAGAGCACACCGGACAGCCCGTCGTAGACACAGTCTCGCTCCGTACATCGGATAGATGAGGCCCGGTGCTTCCCCACGCCGGGGCCGCGGCGAGGCTAACCTCCACGTGACGGCCGGCCCGCCCGCTGAGGTAGGCGCGGGCGGCGGCCCCGGCTTGCTCGGCGGGACCGGCGCACCGCCCCCTAGGGCCATAGCCAGTCGAGCCGGACCCAGTTCAGCCGGTCCGGCTGGAGCATGAGCCACCCGGCGTACCCCTGAGCCTTCCCGTTGAGCTCGGCCAAGGCGATGCCCCTGGCTTCGTCGCTCAGGCCCTCCCAGTCCTCGCTGGTGAGCACCCACCGACGGGTCATTTCCGGTTGCGGCATCCCGGGAACGAGGCCGGCCACCACTTCGAGGATCACGCGTGCAGATTCCATGCACGCCATCCTCCTCCAGGAAGCCCTGAGATCAGGAGGACTCGGCGTCGTCGCCGGCCTGCCCTTCCTGCTCGCCTTCCTTGCGGGCCGCTCGGGCCCAACGGCCGGTGGGCTCGCCCTTGAGGATTTGGGAGACCCGGCTGAAGTGCAGGGGTCGGCCCTCGGGGCCGATGCGCTCGCCGATCTCTTTGTAGGTGAGGCCCTGGTCGCGGAGTTCCTTGGCGGCTTCCTGCCGGATTACGGCGACTTCGGCGTTGACGGCCTTTACGTGTTCGAGCGCCTCGGTCGCCATGGCGGCGCGTTCGCCGGGATCTGTGATTGCGCGGAGGTCTTCAATCAGTTTGCGCAGCACGGTGGCGGGCCTCCTCATGTCGATCAGTGTAGAGGTCACCTCGTAACCCGTCCTTGGCGACTCGCGAGTCTTTAGAGGTACCCTCTTGCATTATGTGAGAGGGTACCCCTAAGATCGGACTGTAAGCAAGCCCGGCGGAAGCCCAGCTAGGAGGGGTTCAGGATGGAATCCAGCAGCGAGATCCAGGTCACCACCCGCGAGGCCGCCGCCGCGCTCGGCGTCTCCATCCGCACCGCCCAGCGCCACGCCCAGCACGGCAAGCTCAACGCCGCCAAGGTCGGCGGCCGGTGGGTCATCACCCTCGCCGCGCCCGGCCTGGACGGCTTCAAGCCGCAGGCGATCGACAAGGCCCGGGCCCTCATCGAGGACGGCGGCATCCTCCCCACCAGCCGCCCCGGCCTCTACACCGCGGTGAGCAGCGACGGCACCACCACCTACCTCACCCACCACGCCGGCTGCACCTGCCCGGCCGGGCAGCGGGGCAAGTACCCGTGCTACCACCGCGCCGCCGTCGCTCTGCTGGAAGCCGTCACGGCCCGCCGCGCCGCCTGACCACCCGAACGTAAGGAGCGCTACGCACCATGAACAGCAAGAAGCCCAAGCCGCACCTGGCCACCGCCGAGGCGCTCTCGCGCACCGGCAAGCACAAGGAGGCCGCGGCCGAGACCAGCGCCGTGGCCCGCAAGGCGCTCGACGACGCGACCAAGGCGGCCGAGAGGCTCACGGGGAAGACCACGTGAAGCTGCCCGCGGACTGGACGGCCGAGCCCGGTACGGGCTACTGGGGCCACCTCGCGCACCTGACCCACACCCCGTGCGGGTGGCGCACCGGAATGGCCTATGACCTGGCGTGCGAGTCGAACAACCCGGTCTCGCCGCGCGCGGTGGTGTACGGCCACCGGTGCGAGGAGACTCTGGCGCTCGCGGGCGTGGCCGAGTTGTATGCCGACGACGACGCGGCCGAGCGCGACCACCTCGCCGAGCTCGAGAGGGAGGCCTGACGATGCCGGACCTCGCCACCGCCCCCGAGCAGCCCATCCCGTGGCGCGAAGGGGCCGAGCTCGACCGCGCCACGGAGTGGGAGTACCGCTTCATCGAGCAGGCCGACTACGACGGCTGACCCCTGCCACCCCCAGCCCTCCGGAGATGACATGCGACCCATGCTCTTCAACATGATCGTGATCGCGCTGGTGATCCTGCTCGCCAACGTCGCTCAGATCACGATCGGCCACCTGATCTTCAAGTGACGCGCTGACCATAAGCCGGTCCCCGGCCTGGCGACCTCACCGCCGGCCGGGGACCTCAACCGATCCCAGGAGATCGATCGTGTTCAAGAGGTTCTCACGGCGCATCCGCCGTGAACATCAGCCCGCCGAGCCCGTCACGGCCGCGCCGCCGTCTCAGGGTGCTGTGGATCTCGCGCCGCCGAGCCCGCCCGGCCGCTTCTGGGCGATCGGCGTGCTCGTCCTGGCCGCGGTCGTGTCCATGAGCATGAACACCTGGCACGCCTGGACCGCGACCAGCCTGCCCAAGCTGCTCGCCATCCTGTACGGCGTCACCCCCGTCGCCCTGGCCGCCATGCAGTCCCACGCCGTCGCCCTACGCGCCCTCCGAAAGGAGAAGGTCGGCCCCTTCCGGCGAACCCTGACGTTCGCCCTCGTGCTCGGCGGACTCGGCCTGTCCTTCCTCGGCATCTACGACCTGCTGCGGCACGCCGTACCCGACCCCATCCCCGGTGTACCTCTGCACGAGCCCGCGGTGTTCTTCTCCATCATCATCGACCTCATGGCGCTCGCCGCCCTGCACGAACTCCTGCGGGAATCGCCGGCGTTCGTCAGTGCCGCACGGGCCACCGAGACCGCCGCCGCGGTGGCGCTCGATCGTGTACCTGAGCCCGTGCCGGCGGCCATCACGGCCGAGGACCAGGAGGACGCGGAGACCCCGCCGGCCGACCACCAGCGCGAGGATGACGAGCCGTCCGCGGCACCCGCCGTGCCCGCTGTACCTGACCCGTTCACAGGTGTACCTCCGCAGGTCAACGGCACACCGCTTACCCCGATCCCGGCGCCGGCCGAGGGCGACGACGAGCCCGCGATCAACGGCCAGGTACAAGCCGGTACAGCGCCGGACCGCGACGCCCCGTACTACCCGCTGGCCCTGAATCACTTCCTCTCCGACGTCGTCCAGGGCGAGCCCCCGACCGTCCGGACGATCAAGGACCGGATGGACGTAGGTACAGACCGGGCCCGCCGCCTCCAGGCGTACCTCGGCCAGCTGGTGGAGACGTCCCGGTGAGCGTCACCACGCGTAGCCCTCTTGTCGCCGTGGCTCGCGGTGGCCGTTGATGCTCCTGTCGCTGCTCCTGGTCGTCGCCCTCGGCGTCACCTGGAACGTGGCCCGGCGCCGCCGCTCGGGCGGCACGCTGGCCGTGCACCGCGAGGGCGGTACGGCCGGCGAACCGGTCTCAGTCCCCGCCGCGCCGCCTGAGCGCAAGAGCAGGTTGCCGTGGCCGGTCCGTGCGGCGTGGTGGGTGCTGCGGGTCCCCGTCTGGTGGGTGGTCAAGCGCGTCTGCAGGAGGCTGTGGCGGCACCGGGAGTGGCACGCCCCGTGGTGGGCCTGCGCGGCGGCGTACGCCGCGGCTTGCGCGGCCTACGGCCTGCGGGCGCCGTGGGCCGGTACAGCACTCGTGATGGCGGCCATGGTCGCGGCAGCGCGCCTGCTCGCCGACCGCACAGGCGTGCTACCCGTACCGCCGGACACGGTGGCCGGTGCCGCCGCGGTGCTCGGCGTGTGGGCGACCGCGGCCACCGCTGGGGGGCCCACCACCATCACGAACGCGGCATGGCTCGCCATCACCGCCGCCGTACTCGCCGCCTGGTGGATCCCCCGAGACCTGCGAGCGTGGCGGAATCTGCGGCTACGGGTCCGCAACTGGGTCAGCGCGCTGCCTGCCGTGCTGGCCGAACTCGGCGCGGCCGGTGTCGTCGTGGCGTCCCGCCCGGCCGTCGAGCCGACCGGGCGCGTGCTGTTCCCGCTGCGCCTGCCGGTGCGCGTCACCCGCGCCAGCCTGGACAAGCTCCGCCAGCAGATCGAGGCCGGCATGCACTGGCCCGAGGGCAGCATCAAAGAGATCCGCCAAGACCCTGACCACTCCAGCGCGGCGAGGGTGCTGGTGATCTGGCAGGACGGGCAGATCAGCGCTCGCGTCGTGAGATTCGACGCCTCACGACTGCCCTCGACGCACGCCGATCCGCTGTGGCTCGGGCAGGACGACCAGGGCCGCGACGTGTATGTCGACCTGTACACGAAGACCGGCATGACACGCGGCCTGTACGGCGGCGAACCCGGCTCGGCCAAGTCCAACCTTCTCCGGCACATCGGCAGGCTGCTGGCCTACTGCCCGGACTATCTGCTCATCGTCATCGACCGGAAGAACTCCGGCCGCACGTTCGCCAGCTTGCTCCCCCGCATCGATTGGATTGCGACCGACCGGGACGAGGCCATTCGCGTCCTGCAGGCCATGGCCGCGGGCATCCCCTTGCGGGGGCGTCTGCTGAAGCCCGAGCACAACCAGGTGCTGCCGCTGTCACCGCAGATCCCGGGCGTGATCGTGCTGTACGACGAGTTCAGCGAGGAGCTCGGGAAGAAACGAGCGAATCAGCAGGCCATCGAGGCGGCGAAGATCGCCTTCTCGCAAGGGCGGGCCACCGGGTGGGGCGCGGAGATCGCCTCCCAGTACCTGTCACAGGGCTCTATTCACCCCGACCTGCGGCCGTTGTTCACGCGCAACGCGTGCGGCGGGACACGGCACAAGGCCGATGCCCAATTCGTGCTGCGCGACTGGACACGCGTGGACACGACCCTGCTGCCCACGGGCGCGTTCTACATCCAGCTCCCCGGCTCGGCGCATCCAACACTGCTGTACACGCCCGAGATCGCCGACGCCGACCTTGCCGCCGCGGCGGCGGAGACGGCGCACCTTGCGCCACGGCTGGAGGAGTCCACCGCGGCCGAGCTGCCTCACTACGCGGACAGGTGGGCTCGCCTGCCCGATCATCTGCTCCCTTACTGCTCGGACGAGCAGCGGCGGATGGTCGAGGAGGCCCGGGCGCGCGTGGAGGCCGCCGAGCAGGTGAACGTGAGGCCGCTGCGTACGGCTGCCGCGCGCCGATCGCGGGTGATGGTGTCGGAGACCATCCCCGACAAGGTCACCAGCGTTGACGATCTCGAAGACGAGTCACTGCGCACCCTGTGCGGCCTGTTCGTCCGCTCCCCCGCCGGGGAGGCAGACGGCTGCGCCGTCGTGACGACCGCGCAAGCCATTGACGCTGTCGCGCCGCGCCGGTCGCGGCAGTGGGTGAGCGAACGGCTGGCGGCGTGGCGCGACGGGGGATTGCTCGAGCAGCCGAGCAAAGGGGAGTGGAAATCGATCGTGTCGCCTGAGGCGCTCGCGGCGGGCGTGGATCGCATCGAGAGGGCGCTCAAGGCACGGAGGTCGTCGCGAGGGGAGGAGGGGCTATGACCGGAACCCACTGCCGTGACCAGGGGATACGGGTAGTGGATCATGCGGTGACGCGGGATAGAGGGCCTGTGGCGGGCGGTCCGGGGGAGTGGGCGGACGATCACCCCGGGCGGCCCGGCGATCTAGCTACAGACCGTGACCGGACACCCGAGCATGCCCGCATGTCCACGGAGACACACCCCCATACTCCACACGCGCGTACGCGCGGGGGGTGTGTGCCTGTCGGACGTCGCCCGTGGACATCCCGAGCAAGATCCGTTGGGCATCCCGTGGACATCCGTGATCTACAGACCGTGACCAAGGAGGCATCATGCTGACCGATGCGCTGGCCGATCTACAGGACATGGCCACCGCCACGTCGTGGATGTCGTGGGGGCTCTGCGCGGAGGTTGATCCGGAGGTGTTCTTCCCGGAGCGGGGCGAGTCGCCGCGTCGAGCGAAGGTCATCTGTGCCGGTTGCCCGGTCCGGCAGGAGTGCCTCGACTACGCTCTGGCCGAGGAGATCCAGTTCGGCGTGTGGGGCGGGCTGACGCTCCTGGAGCGGCGACGGTTCAGGCGCGTGCACGCCGCAGCGGGACAGGTTCCAGGAGTCGCTGGCCGAACCGCGTTCACGCTTCTACGGTCGAGTCATGGACCCCACAGAGCGTGATCACTTCGCTACGATCACCACGCCGCGAGGCAGCACCGTGCACTTCCCCTTCCTCACCCAGGACGAAGCCCGGGACATCGCCGAACAGTACGGGCCGACCGCCGACCCGGCACCGAAGATCGACGCCGCGAAGGAAGAGACCCCGAAGCAGCTGTGCGGCCAGTGCCGGGGCGCTGGCGGCTGGTACGAGGACGTGAAGGTAAAGACCCCCTCTGGTGGAGAGGTCGTCACCCGAAAGTGGGTTGGCTGCCGGCCATGCGGCGGCTCCGGGCGACTCCCGAAGTAGTCGTGCGCGGGAGATACGGCCATCCCATGGCACAGTAAAAGCCCCACACCGTAGCCTGAAGGTGCGACCCGTTCAGGAGGTGCAGGGCTGTGTACGACGAGACTACCATCGGGGCCCGGCTGAGGACCCTTAGACGCTGGCGCGGCATGAGCCTGGTCGAACTCTCCGGCCAGGCCGGACTCTCTAAGACCCACCTGTCCGACATCGAACGCGGCCTCAAAGCGCTCGACAGGCGCTCCTACATCGCTGGCCTCGCCGCCGCCCTGCGCGTCTCCGAGACCGACATCGTGGGCGGCCCCCACCTGACCGCCGACCCCGTCCAGGCCGGCCCCCACGTGGCGATCCCGCACCTCCGTATGGCGCTGCAGACCAACAGCCTCGACAACCCCCTCTGCGATCGCGCCCGCCCCCTGGCCGAGCTCGTGGCCGAGCTGGGCGTCATCGAGAGGCTGCGGGTGCGGTGCGACTACGATGCGCTGGGCGAGCGCCTGCCGGACGTCGTCGACGAGCTGCACGTCCACACCGCCGACCCGGAGGACGAAGCCGCTCACGCCCTGGCGCTGAGGGCGATGGTCGACGCCTGCGTGGCCGCCACCCACCTCGCTAGCAACCTGGGATACGGCGACCTCGCCCACCTGGCCGCCCGCCGGGCCTGGGAAGCCGCCGCCGGCCTGGACGCGCCGGTGGAGAAGGGCAAGGCCGCGTTCGTCTCCGTGCTGACCATGCCGAAGGTCGGTTCGGTTGGGTCGTGGGCCAGGTCCTTGACCGCCGCCGAAAGGGCCGCGGACGCGCTCGCTCCCCACGCCTCGGGCCCAGTCGGGATCCACGTGCTCGGCATGATCACCCTGACGGCGTCGCTCGCCGCCGCCGCGGTGAACAACCACACCGCGGCGGCTCACTGGCTCGACGAGGCCGACGAGCTCGCCGGCCAGGTGCAGGATCAGCCAAGCTCGGCGTGGATGCAGTTCTCGGCGACGAACGTGGGCGTGTGGCGGGTCGGTGTCGGGGTGGAGTCCGGGGTGTCGGGCCGAGCGGTGGCCGAGCTCGCCCAGCGGGTGGATGAGACCAAGCTGGCGCCCGTGGGGTCGCGCCGGGCGTCGTTCCTGGCCGACGTCGGGCGGGGCCTGGCGCGCGATCGGGCGACGCGGGACCTGGCGGTGAGGTACCTGCGGCGGGCCGAGGGCGTCGCTCCTCAGCGCATCCGCAACGACGCCCGTGTGCGGGAGACGGTCGCCGTTCTCCTCCAGCAGGCGACCAGCAGCGCAGGGGGCCGGGAGCTGCGCGGGATGGCGGCGCGGATGGGCGTCCCGCACTGACACTAGGTGATTCCGCTCCAGCGGAATCCAGCCGTGACATGCTCCTTACCGTCTGTGGTCATGGAGACCGACACGGCGATCAGCGCCCGAGAGCAGCTTGACCTGCTCCGCGCCGAACTGGAGAGCCGCGGATGGCTCGCTGACCACCGCGGCACCGATGCCCGGCCGTTTCTGCACGTGCGCAATCCGGCCGACGCAGGGTTCAACGACTCGATCGCCCACATCGGCGAGCGGTACCACTGGGTCTGGGGTCCCGAGATCGGCCCCGCCGACGACGTCCAGGCGGTGGCTGACCGCATCTTGCACGTTCTGCGGGTGGTCGGGTCATGACCGACACCCGCCCGCAGGGCCGCGCCGATGACGCCGCCCCGGTGCAGCCGGCCAGGCAGGCCGAGGTCTACAACGCGCTGTACGGCGGCAAGGACCACCTCGGCCCCGACCACGACCTCGCGGCCGAGATACGGCGCATCTTCCCCGGGGCGCCGCAGGCCGCCCGAGCGAACCAGGAGTTTCTGCGGCGCGCGGTGCGGCACCTGGCCGACGCGGGCATCTACCAGTTCGTCGACCTCGGCGCCGGCTACCCGGCCGAACCGCACCTGGACACGGTGGCCGAGCCCGGGGCGCGCTTCGCCTACGTCGACCGTAACCCCACCGTGTGCTGCCATCTGCGCGCCCTGTGCCGGGGGGACGGCGTGGTCACCATCGAGCACGACCTGCGTGACATCGACGCCGTCCTGGACGACCCGGAGCTGCGCGCGGTGATCAAGCCGCGCGTGCCGACCGCGGTCATCATGGGCGCGGTGTGGCACTTCATGACCGACGCGGAGGTCACCCACCTCATCGGCCGGCTGCGTAAGCGGCTGGCGCACGGCAGCCACCTGGTGTTCAGCGTGGGCCGGCGCGATGGTCTGCTGGAGGAGAAGGTGGCGGCCGCGGTCAAGGTGTACACCGAGCACGTCAGCCCAGTCGTGCTGCGCACCCGGCAGGAGATCCTGCAGTTGCTCACCGGGTGCGCCCTGATCTCGCCCGGGCTGGTCAAGACGTATGCCTGGCGGCCCGACGACCCGGACGACATCACGCGGGCGGTCAACGACGACGGCACCCCGCACCTGTACGCGGGCGTGGCCCGCATCGTGCCGGTCCCACGCTTGGGTGTCGGCCTCCTGCCGGAGGAGCGATGACCGCGATTCAGGTGCATGCTCTCGTCCGGGCCGCCGACCGGAACGCGCGCCAGGTCCTGGCGCAGGCGGCGCTCCTGCTGGACGTGGCCGGCCGTCAGCAGTCGGTCCTGCGCAACACCTACCCGGCGTGGGAGATCGGCCGCGAGCAGGATGCGTCCGGCCAGGCGTGGTGGACAGCCGCGCTGCGCCGGCCGATGACCCCAGAGCTAGCGGCGGCCGGAATCCGGCAGACCATCCGGCAGAGCGACGCCATCGCGCTCGCCGCCACGCTGGCCTGGCAGTTCGCGCTGCTGCACGACGCCCGGCCCCGTACCGGCCCGTACTGAGCCCCCTGGGCCCGTCGTGCGACTGCGCGGACCGCGGCGGGCCCGGGGTTCCACCCCGGCACCACCCCATGAGCTGGCGCGGCGGTGACTCCGCAGCCCTGGTGCCCGCCGCCGCGCCCCTGGCCCCGGCCGGGGACCGTGCGCTCACCCGCGCGGCCCCGGCCCTTCAATCAGGAGTGGCCATGTACAAGTGGAGGCCGTACGCTCCCCGAGCCGCGCGCCTGCGCATCCACGCAACGTCCTGCTGCGGGGAGTACGAGCTGGCTGCCGAGGGCGGCGAGTACTTCGTCCTGCGATGGACCGGCGACAGCGACAAGCAGGAGGAGACCGGGCGCGGCGTGTACGCCCAGGCCGTCGAGGTGTGGAACGGGCTGACCGCGCAGCACCGCTGCTCGCCTGAGCGACGCCGAAGAATCGGCGCATGAACCCCGGCCCCTCCAGGACCTGGGCATTCACCTGCGGATAGATAGGAAGGACGTAATCGTGGCAAAGAAATCCAAGCAGCGAGAGAAGGTGGACTTCTTCTGCATGCTGACGATGTTTGCCCTGGCCATCGGCTTACTCGGCTGGGTCGTGAGCGGGCATGTGCCGATGATCCCCTGGCAGGCGGCGGCCGGGGCTGTGGCGATGACCACGGTCGCCCTGGTCCTCAGCGTCATCCGACTGCGGCGAGTGTTCGCCACCGGCGCATAGACCGCCCCGCCCGGCGCCACAGGAAAGTGGAGGGGTGCCCGGGCGGGGGTGCCGCCTCACGGCCGTTCGCCGGCCGCCCACCCTCCAGGAGCCATAAGCTCGCCATTTACCTCGACCGACCGGAAGAACCCATCATGACCGACGCCCTGATCGACCTCATCAGCGACACGTTCGTCGACCGGCCGCTGCGCATCGGCACCCGCAGCTCACCCATGGCCCTGCACCAAGCCAACGACGTACGCGACCGGATCCGCAAGCGCGTGCCCGGCCTGGACGTCGAGCTCGTGCCCATGACCACCAGCGCCGACCTGTGGCCGGGCGACCTGGCCGAGCTCGGCGGCAAGGGCAACTACACCAAGGAGATCGACCGCGCCCTGATGTCGGCGCAGGTGGACATCGCCGTGCACTGCATGAAGGACGTGCCCGGCGACGTCCCGCTCCCTCAGGGGACCGCGTTCGGCGCCTACCTGGAACGCGAGGACGTGCACGACGTCGTGGTCACCCGCGACGGCACCCCGCTGGCTGACATCCCCGCCGGGTCGGTCATCGGCACCAGCAGCGTGCGGCGGCGCGCCCAGCTCCACATGCACCGGCCGGACCTGCGCAGCGAGCGTATCCGGGGGAACGTCAACAGCCGCCTGGCCAAGCTCGACGAGGACCCTGCCTACGCGGCGCTGATCCTGGCCCGCGCCGGGCTGGGCCGCATCGACGCCCTGGACCGGCACATCGAGGTCCTGCCGCTCGAGTTCCACCCCGTCGACGAGGGCATCGTGTCCATGGTGCCGGCCGTCGGCGCGGGCGTGATCGGTATCCAGGCCCGCACCGCCGACAGCCCGATCATGCGGCTGCTGGACGAGCTCAACGACCCTGCGACGGCCGCGCACATGTTGGCCGAGCGCACCATGCTGCACATGCTGCGCGGCCACTGCAACTCCCCGATCGCCGGCCACGCCTCCACCACCCCGGACGGGCAGATGAGCCTGTACGGGATGGTGTTCAACCGCGACGGCTCGGCCTTCGTCCGCGCTCACCTGTGGGGCAACCCCTCCGATCCGGCCACGCTGGGCTCTCGCGTCGCAGCCGACCTGCTCCACCAGGGCGCCCGCCATCTGATCACCGCCACCCGGAAATGAGCAGCGGCCCACCCGCCGAGCCCCCTCCCGACCAGCGGCCGGACGGATGCGTCATCACGGCGCATCTGCTGGCCGCCGATCGCCTCGGCCATTGGCTGATCCTCCGCACTGCCGGCGATCACAGCCGCTGGCAGCTCCCCGGCGGCCGAGCAAACCCCGGAGAGCGTCCCCGGGCCGCGGCCGAACGCGAGGCCCGCGAGGAGATCGGCCTGGCCCTGCCGGCGCACGAATTCCTGATCGCATCCTGGGTCCCCGGCCGCCCCGGCAGGCGTGACCGGCTGGCGCTGCTGTTCGCCACGCGGACGCTGACGCTGGCCGACCTGGACGCGATCGAACTCCAGACCAGCGAGGTGGACGCCTGGCGCTTGATCAGCCCCTCAGCGGCGAACCTCCCGGCGCACCCGCTGCTGGCCGAACGCCTGTCTACCCTCGCCAGACTCGGACCCGGCCGCTACATCGAGCAGCAGCCGTGCGCTTAGTGGGTTCGGCCTGTACCTGAGTCCAGGCGCGAAGAAGCCCCGCCACCCTCTGCCTCCCGTTCGCCGGCGAAGGGGCGGGGGCTATCGGTACAACAGCCCGAGGACGAAGAAGAACAGCACGCCGCCCACGATGGCGATCAAGGTGAGGGCCAGCAGCAGACGCATATCTGTATCGGCCTCCTCGTTGAGGGTGCCGCACCAGTGCCGGAGTAGGAGAACTGGTGCGGCTTCCCGCTTGATTGCCCTCCGTGTTCAGAAAGTAACTGATATGTATAGCTGGCGGGCTAACGGCTGGAGGGCCTTTGCCCGCACGAGGGCTGTCTGACCGGGGGCGCGCCTGCCAGACAGCCCTCCCGCCGCGCCCCTCCTATCGGCAAGCCGCGCGCCGGAAACAAGCCGCCCCGGGTCAAAACTCGACAAGGGTCTACCGCGACAGGACCAGGCTGCTACACATCGACTCTCGCGACTCGCATGATGGCTTATGCGGCCTCCAAGGCGCACCAAACGGAGACCGCGCCGGCGGGATCACACCTTGCCGGGGCCTCAGCGCCTCGCACCCGGGCGAGGTACAGTCGGGGACGGTGTTCAGGGTGGAGGCCGTCCCCGGCACGTCAACGGTTGATTTCGTCGCTTCAATGATCAACGACAGCTCACCACGCCTGGGCCGATTTCCGACATACGGCCGAGTCGATCAACCGGCTCCGAACGCGCACCCTGATCGTGGTGCGCAGGCCGGAGGCGGCCGTGCTCACTTCCTTCAGCACGTCACAGACCTGGATGGCGCTGGACAGGGCAGCCTGGTCATCAGGGATGGCCCTGATTGCCGTCGCCGCGTCGGCAAAGGCGCGGATCAGCGCATCCAGGGCGGTGTCCAGCGTATGCACGGGCACCTTGGCAGCGGTCATGACGCGTGGTCGCCTCCCCCAACGAACGGAAGGGGGGACCTTCGACCGGTACCCGGTGCCTGATCAAGCCACGCCCACAGCTCGGGCCACTTCCCCATGGCCCGGGCTCTCAAATTCTCCAATGCGTGTAGTTATGCCGTTTCCTGCATGGTTCCGACGGCGCCGGTCAGCGCCTCGGACGGCCAGGGCCCTTTGCCGCGGTCGCTCTGCTGACGCCGGCAGGGGCCCCGGCCTGCTCCAGGCCCCTGGCGCGTTGTTACGCCAGGGGCCACGACCTTATGGCTAGTGGGACGTGACCCCGAGTCCCGGTACCCACGTCCCGAGGACGGGGATGCCAACCCTCCAGGGGGTGACCGGGATGGCGGCGGTAACCGGGACCTGGTTGACCGGGACGGCCGCAGCGACTGGCATCTGGCCGACCGGGACGGCGAAGCTAATCGGGATCTGAAGGTTGTTGCCGTAGAAGGTCCCCACCTGGTTGCTTGCGGTGGCGTTGGGCGAGTCCGAGTCCGCGCTGGCTGCAGCGGCCCCCGTGGCGAGGGCTGCTGCGATCGCGCCCCCGATGATGGTCATCCTTATGGCTATGCCCATAACGCACTCCTTCTGACACGGGACTATGACTGTCTGAAGTTGATCAGACACGGCCAGTTAACACCTCGGGTCGCCAGAACTTGCGCAGGCACACCGCGCCTGCCACGACGTCCACAAGCCGGGCCACTCCCACCTGCGGTGAGTACAACCTGGGCCGGCGAAGGCGTCGACGTGACCACGCAGAAGCGGGTCAACTGCCGCCAGTGCGGCGGCACGGGCAAGGTCCCGAAGTAGCCGCAGGACGAGTGCTCACTCAGTGCCAGAAGCCAGGCTACAGCGCGGTACGCGGCCTGATCGTCGAGTAAGGTGATGCACCGACAAAGCCCCGGCACCGCTCGCAACGGTCCGGGGCGCGGCCGATCTGGATAGGAGATCGACGATGTCTGATGGTACCCAGCGCGAAACAGCCCAAGCCCCGCCGCCCAAGGCTGAGCGTCCAGCCACCTTGCCCAAGCCGCCCACCCCGGGTCCGACCCAGGTCAAGGAAGGTTATCCGCTACCGGTGGCCTGGCCAGCGCCTGAGCCTGCCGCGCCGCCCGGGTCGATGATCGTCAAGCCCTCGTCCTCGCCAGCCCCGGCGCCGACGTCGACGGACGGCTCTTCGCCGGCCCCCGCCACGAGCGGAGATTGAGGAGCGGCCGGGAACTCGTAGCGGACCTGCACGGCCCGCACGGATCGCGCTGACAGACACACGGCGTGGCTGGTCAGTGCCTGCTCACCGCCTGTCTCATCCCAGCGAACCAGTGGTGCTAGGAGGATGAGGTCCCGGTCGGTGACGTCGCTGCTGAGCCGGCTGAACCAAGCCAGCTTCCCCTCCATTTGGGAACCGTCATCGAGCAAGCAGCACACCCGGGCCTCGGGCAGCTTGCCGTACTCACCTGCCATCCTCTGCGGGCGATCCGCGAAGAGGTGAAACCACGCCGACTGGGTGGACGGGTGAGGTCGGGCCGCCGTCCACCAGGCGGCAGCCGCGGCTAGGAGCGTCGCCGCGGTGAGCAGAGCGATTCCCCACCATGTCAGCGACACCCAGTGCGAGATGGCGTACTTGCTGCCCTCGCGCACGAGCCTGTCCACGTCCGGCGTGGCAGCCGGCACCACCGCGTGGACGGCGAAGAACAGCGCGAGGACGGCCAACTCGGCCAGCACGCTGCCAAACACCACCTGCGCCGTCTCCCGGAACGCCGACGGCCGCCGGTGCGGCGCCTTACGCTCCCAAACCAGCACGTAGACGAGTCCAGGCAGTTGCAGCACCACGAAGAGCAGCAGAGCTGACAATGACGTTGGCATGCGCCAACGGTAGCGGCGACTTATCGGGTGTCGACGGTAAATCCGGCGGTGGCCGGGTCACCAGTGGTGCCGGCGACGATCGACATGAGCAGGCTGAGCACAGCCGCGCCAGCGGCGATCGAGCCGACCGCGGGCCAGGCAATGTCGAGGATGCCGATCGTGCCGGTGCCAATCGTGGCCAGTGCGGACGACGCTCCAGCGCGCACCATTCGCTCGATGGCGTCGCTCCAGAACTGGCCAGTCAAAAGCCGCCTCTTCATGATCACCTCACAGGTGGGGGACGGACCGCCCTCATCTGAGGGCGGAAAATAGGAAGATCGTCAGGGCTGCGGAACCGGCGGCTGGTCGCCGACGTCGAGCCGGACCGTGATCCCGGCGATCGCCGTCTCGATACGCTGGACGACCGCATCGACGTCGATCTCGCTGTCGCGCTGCGCGAGCGCTGCCACCAGCTCGCGGATCGTCGCGTTCTGCGCGTCCAGCTTGGCCTCGATCGCGCGAAGCCGCTTGCCGTTGTCCACGAGGATCGACTGCGGCTGCCACGTGGGGTTGTCCGGCGTGCCCCATGGCACCTTGATGGCGTCGCGGTGCCACACCGTCTTGAACAGCGCCTCTCCGGTCATCTTCTTGCCCTCCTTGGGCTCGTAGTCGGGGTTCCAGAAGCCGGCGATGACCGACGGCCCTCTGACCCTGCGCTTGCAGGCGTCGGCGGTGTTGCCCTCGATCGTTTGGAGCCTGCCGTCGCCGAGATTCACCTCGACGATGCCGACGTGATCGATCCGGCCGATCCGGTCGCTGCCGCCCCAGTCGATGTAGACCACCGCCCCCGGCCGGGCGTACTTGCGGATGTTCTCCGCGGTGCCGGCGTACCAGCGGCCCAGCCGCTCGCCGTCCTCCGCCGACCACACCGTGTAGGCCCGGTCCCCGCGCGGGCACACCGCGGCGTAGTTGCCGCTGTGCCAGGCGGCCCACGTGACGGTCATCTGGCACCACGGCGTGCTCCCCTTGCCGAACACGGCGCCGTTGCGCGCCCCGTACCAGCGGTGCACGGCATTCGGCTCGCCCCAGCCCAGCGCCTTGCGCATCTGAGCGAGCATCCCGGCGGCGCTCACGCCGGTTCCCCGCGGTAGATGCCATCAGGGTCGGGCGGCCCGTACAGGCCCTCCAGCACGGCCTCCTCGTCGCCCTCCGTCGGTCCCCAGTCATGCCGGTCGACGCCCTCGGCGACGAGCTCGGCTTCCGGTCGCGGTTCGGTCACCTCACCCTCCTCCTGCCAGTTTCGCGATCAGCTCGAACCCCACCCCGCCCGCAGCTCCCAGGCCCAGCGGCAGGCTGTAGCGCCACCGCTCCAGGACACGCAGCCGCGACTCATGGTCGTTGCTGGTGTCCTTGACCTGAGTCACCTGCAACACGATCAGGTCGAGCTTGCCTTCAATACGGGCGAGCCTCTCGGTGTCTGCGGTCTCGGTCACATCGACCTCCTTCCGGTCATGGCAGCGGGATCACGATCAGGTCGCGGGCGGCGATGTCGGCTGTGTCCGGGTCGGTGCCTCCTGAGGTGAGGTGCATGGTGCGGATGTAGTAGAGCTGACCCGGGGTCATGTTCTCGATCAGGCTGACGCGGGAGCCGTACTGGAACTCGGTGTCCGCAGCCACGCTGAGGTAGCCGCGCAGGGTCACGCTGGGGGCGAGGACCTCGGTGCCGCCGCTGTTGTCGCGGAACAGGTTCGGTGCCAGGAATACGCGGTCGACGGCAGAGCCGCCGTTGTCGCGGAACCCGCCGCCGATCGTCAACCTCACGCGGCCGGACGGTGGGGCGACAAAGAACACCCCAACCTCCGGGCTTCCGGTCGCGTACGAGGTGTTGGTCAGGTTGGCCTGGGTCGTGTCGTCGTGCACGAACGCCGTCGGCGGCAATGTGCGCACCAGGTCGCCGGATTCGATGTCGCTCATGGGATCGACACCACAGTGACGTCACGGGCCGCGATATCCGCTGCCGACGCGCCGGCTTCCGTCGTGGCGACGACGTATTTGACGACTGCGTAGTACACCTGACCAGGCGTAAGACCTTCCAAGACCGACTCCCTCGACCCGTAATGGAAACCGGAGCTGCTGTTGTCGGAGCCGAACCCGCGGTTGGTCACGCTCGGGCTCAGGACCAGGGCGCCGCCGCTGTTGGTCAGCCGCACCTCGGGCGACAGGAAGATCCTGTCCGCGCCGGCGGAGTTGCCGAGGCCGCCCCCGACCACGATCAGCACCCGGCCGGACGTCGGCGCGATGAACGTCACCGACACCTCGGGTGTGCCCGTGATGTAGGAGCTGTTTGACGGGTTGGTGATCGTGGTCGTGTCCTGAGCCCACACCGCAGGCGGGTAGTCGAGTGCCCGCACCGGGCGGCCCGCGAACGAGCTGCCGAGCGGGGTCGGGATGACGGTGATCTCGCGGACAGCGATGTCCGCCGTGGTGCCGCCAGACACCTTGTGCATGGTGCGGGCGAAGTAGGTTCCGCCGGGGGTGAGCCCGGTCAGCAACGTCGTCCGAGAGCGGTGGGTGTTGGCCGAGGCCTCCCCGGGGGTGCCGACACCGCGGTTGGTGACGTCGGCTGCGAGCACGACCGCCCCCGACACGTTGTTCTCGCGCACCTCCGGGGAGAGGTGGACGCGGTTGGTGCCGCCGTTGTCGCTGGCGGCCACGCCGACGGATAGCAGCACGGCGCCGGACGTTGGCGCGGTGAACGTCACGCTGACCGTGGGCGTGCCGGCGATATACGACGTGCTGCTGATGTCGCTGTTGGCGGTGGTATCGCTGGCCCAGACGGCCGGCGGGAAGTCCTGGGCCGAGATGACCGCTCCGACCAGGGTGTCCGTCATCGGTCACACCTCGGTGAGCGTCCAACTGGCGCCGCCCCACGTCGCGATGGTGCCCACGGTCAGGTTCGCGGCCTCCAGAGCGTCCTTCATCGCCCCCACCAGGGCGGCCGCCTGCTCCTGATTGACTCCCTCCCCGCACGGTCCGCCGACGAAGTCCAGGCAATAGGTGCCATCGGAGACGGTGAACCCGACTTTCCCCGCCGGAGTGATCGTCTGGTTGCTCCATTGGTATGCCATGGCCTTCTCCCTTTCACAGTGCGTAGATCGCCGGTTGGAACAGCTGGACGGATGTGCCTGAGTTGTGGCTCTTGATCACGCCGTTGACCGAGCGGACGACGGTGAGGGTCTGCACGGTCCCGGTGGCGGCGCCGACGGCGGTGACGGTCATCCGCTCACCGCCGATCATGATGTCGAACCCACTGGCCGTGGCTGACCAGAGCGGCCCGGTCGGTGTGGTGATGTCCACCCCGGTCTCGGTGGTGTCGAGGGCCTCGTTCAGCACGGTGTCGTATGGCATGTAGCGGGCGGTGCCGCCGTACGTGGCGACTTGGTACGGCGACTCCGGCGAGCAGTTGAGCGTGATCGTCTGCTCGTAGTTACCGAGCTCCTCGCTGTAGCCCTGCACCAACAGGCTGATCGTCTCGGGGGGCAGCCACGCCGGAGGGTTGGCGACGGTCACCCGGTCGCCGACCTCGAGCTCGCGGGCGTTCTGGGTCAGTGTCGCGTCGCCGGAGAACGCCGAGTTGGCCAAGTTGAGGACCAGCTGCGGATACCGCGCCTCGTCGGTGGTGCCGAGATGGAGCCGCCATCCGGCCTGCTCGAACAGGTCGAGGTCGTACTCGACGTTGACTGTGACCTCGCTCGGGTAGCGGCCGACGCCGTTCGGCGGAGCCAGCACCGACAGCGCGCCCGTCTCCTGTACCGCACGGGCCGAGCTGCCGCCCTGCCGGGTGACGGTGACGTCGTTGACGATCGCCCGATCGTCGTCCACCGGCGACGGCGACTCGGCCAGCTCGTGCTGCTCGTAGTCCAGCGCCAGGCTGGCAGTCTGGTTGTACAGGCTGGTGCGGGTGCGGTAGCCGAGCCCGAGCACCTCTCGCGGCTCGAACAGCATGCCGGCGTCGGCCTCGGCCGCCTGTTGGATCAGGTCGACGAGCGTGCCCGGCAGCTGGGCGCCGAGCCGCGTGGAGTCGTCCAGGTCGCCGATCGCCCGGAAGGTGACGCCCTCCTCGGCGCACAACCGTTCGATGCGGCGGCCGGCGGTCTCGCCGCGCCACGCGTCGAGCTGGCTGCCCAAATCGAAGAGGGTCGTCACGACGTTCTGGACGGACAGGTGGCCGATGGCGACGTTGGTGAGGCCGCCGGCGGGCGAGATGATGAGCGCGCCGACGCGGCCGACCGTGTTGGCGGTGAGCGTGCCCGACGTCGACAAGCCCGTGGTCGCGCCAGGTTCGAGGGTGGAGATGGTGTAGTCGATGTCGGCCCCGTCTTGGGTCAGCTCGACACTCACCAGGAGGAGTTCGCCGTGGATGGCGAAGGCGACGTCTCCGGTATCGAACAGCTGGGTTCCGCCGCTGTCGAACGCGCGCAGGCCGAGGGTGCCGGTGCCGCCGCTCCCGTAGTGGAGCTCCCATCTTCGGGTGGAGCCCGTCGTGTAGAACGTCAAGACGGCTTGGTTGTCGCCGTCGGCGGTCGGGACGTTCATGAGGAACCGGATCTGGGTTTGCCCGGTGTCGGTGTAGGCGGGTGCGCTGCCGCGCAGTTCGGCGCCGTTCAGGACGGGGATCGGGTTGGAGGCGGTGAAGTTCTCGAACGAGGCGAGCGTCGGGCTGCCGATGATGGTGAGCGGGTCATGCGTCAGCGCCGGTGCCAGGCTTGTGCTGCCCTCGGCGTCCTCCATCGGCCAGTACGCGACCAGCCCGTCGGTGTCGAAGATGCGGCCGCGGTAGGCGGCCGAGCCGAGCACGCTGCCGGACTGGGCGAGCCGGCGCAGCACGCCGGTCGCCTGCACGGGGACGGTAACGTCGGTGCCGGTGATGTCCCAGCGGGGCGGCCAGGAGGTGACCTCGCCGGCGAACCTGTACCGCCGGTTTGTCAGGGTGGCGTTCCCGTTGATCGTCCAGGTGTTCGGTGAGCTTGCCGTGTCCTGGAACGAGGTGGCGCCGGCGCTCTGCGCGGTGAAAACCGGGTTGGCCACGGCCGTGCCCGCGATGCCGTTGCGCAGCTCGAACGCGTAGATGCGGCCGGTGACCGGCGAGGCGGACAGGTCGCCGACGTCGCCGACCTCCAAGCCTCCCGTGCCGTCGAAAATGCTCGTGGTGCCCGCGGTCGTCTCCGGCTCGCCGAGCACCGTCCACGGGCCGGCGATCGCGTCCGCGGTATAGAACGTGATCGTGTGCCCGCCGGCGCCGTTGTTGACGTCCAGCGTCACCCGCAGCGCCTGCCTGCCGGAGGCCGGCGCCGGGACGGGCACGAATGACTCCCGGCTCTGGACGCTGGCCAGGGTGCCCGCGGTGGACCAGGAAAACACCAAGGCCCCGTCGCGGTCATCGTCAAGGTAGAGCGCCCAGCTTCTTTGGTCTCCAGTGATCTCGTATTTGCCGCACAGGTCGACCGCTGAGCGCCAGTTGGCCAGCTCCAGGTCGATGCGGATGTCGATGTCGCCGGTGATGCCCAGCGCCGCGGCGTCGGGGGCGGTGGCCTTGTCGGTCGTGGCTCCGGGCAGGTCCAGGTAGACCGACCCATCCTTGATCGCGACCCGGATCGGGGTGTTGCGGGCCAGCTGCCCGTAGTACGGGCCAGTGGGTTTGCGGGGGCTGTAGCGGCCGTCGCGGTTGTTGAAGGTCAGCGCCAGGGTGGACTCGTCGACCCGGCTGGCCCAGTCGGCGCGGCCGCGGGTGATGTTGACCATGTCGCGGCGGTAGACGTGGCCGAGCGCGGTCACGTCGACCCACGCCCCGTTCAGGTACAGCTCGACCACGACGGGCAGCACGGTGGCGGGGAAGACCATCACGACCTCCCGAACGCGGTTTGCACCTGGCCGCCCTTGGCGTGGACGAACTGGCGGATCCACGCGGCCATGAACCGGTCGAACTCGGACTGGCCGCCGCGAGTCTCCAGGACGACGGTCAACGTGCCGCCCCCGCCGCCGGCGAGCATGGCGGCCGTCTGCCCGGCCGGGGTGACCTGCGACCCGAAGGGCAGGCGGACGAGCTCGGCGCCGCGCTCGCCGACCATCGTCCACCCGCCGGCGATGCCGCCGCTGGCCTTACCGGAGTCGATCCGCTTGTTGTAGGCGAGATCCCGCTTCTCCGTCTCCAGGATCTTCTTCACCTGGGAGGGGATCAGCCCGAGCCGGTCGGCCATCGCGCTGGCTTGCTTGCTGGTGAGGCCGAAGGTGCGGGCCATGCGGATGAACTCCGCGCGCTGCTCCTTCATCTTCTTGGTGACGGTCGTGATGGACGAGCCCTTCTCCCGCATCGCGATCACGACCTCGTGAGCGGCCTCCGCCAGCGACAGCAAGGCGCTGCGGTTCTCCCGGCCCTTCTCCTTCGTGATGTTGAGGGTCTTGCCGTTCTCCTTCAGCGCGCGCTGGGCCGCGTCCCACGCCTCTTCGTATGCCATCAGCGCGCGGGTCTGGCCGAAGACGCTGCCGGTGAGCTTGTCCAGGCCGTCCCGTAGCGACACGACCTCGCGCAACGCCGACGCCAGGTCCCGCATCGACGAGGCCACGTCGCCGCCCCCGCCGCCGGCCGCTGCCCGGAACGCCATGCTGATCGACCCGAATCCGGACTGTGCGAGCTGCGCCTTCGTCTGCCCGGCTGGGGTGACCGTGGACCCGACCGGCAACCTGACCAACTCGGGACCTTGTTCGCCCACCATGGCCAGTGAGGAGCCCGAGCCGGCCACGCCGCCGGTCGCGAACCGTTTGACGCCGCCGAGCCCGCCGATGACGCCGCCGTGCGCCCGGCCCGGGGCGAGGACGGTTCCGTGCCCGATGGTGGTGTACCGGGTGATCAGGCTGATGGAGACGGTCTTGGACTGCACGCCCGCCAGCGCGGCTTTCGCTGCCGCCACCTTGCGCTGCAGGTCGGAGATCTCGGCGCGGATCCGCGCCCGCTCCGGCCTGGTCAAGCCCGGGTCCTTCAGCTTCGCCTTCGCGGCGGCGATCTTCGCTTCCAGATCGGAGATGTTGCCCTTGGCGTGAGTCGTCACCGAATCCGGCATCGCCAACCAGGCCTCGGCCAGCCGCTCCGCCTGCCCCCTCGTCAGCCCCGCCTGGCGGGCCGCATGCACCAGTTGGCCGCGGTACGACCCGTACTTCGCGGTGATGGCGTCCGCCGACGCGCCCTCGGCCTGCATGGCAGCGATGTGATCCTGCGCGGCCCTGGCGATGTCGATGAGCGCATCTTTGTTGGCCCTGCCCTTGGCCGTGTTGACGTCCAAGGTCGCGCCGTTCTTGCGGATCGCCTCGGACGCCCGGTCGATCGCCTCCTCAACCCGGATCTGCGCCTCCGCCGCGTCGAGAGCCGGGCCGTTCAGCTCTTCCATCTCGGCCTTGAGATCACGCAGCCCCGCCGCCGCGTCATCAGCGGCGCTACCCAGGCCAGAGGTGGCGGCCGAGGCGTCCTTGACCCCGGAGCTGTTGGCCGCCGCGGCGTCAGCAGCAGCCCACTCCTCCCGCATCTCCTTCATCCGGTCGGTGTTGATGCCGACCGCCTCGTAGGCGTCCACGAGCGCCTCAGCCACGCTCCGGCCGAAGTCCTTGCCTGCCTCGTTGGCTGCGGAGATGTCAGAGGTGAAGTTGTCCCACTCGTCGGCCAGGAACCCCAGCGCCTCCGTAGTCTTCTCGACGGCGCTGGCGGTGAACTCGAACGCGGCGGCGATGTCGTCGGCGTGCTCCTCGGCGGTCTCTCCGAGGTTTTCCAGCGACCGCTCCAGCGACCCGAAGATCGCGGGGCTGCGGTTGGAGATCGCGTCCAGCACGGCGGTGTAGCCGCGCCGTACCGGCTCCAGTGCAGGCCCGAGGGAGGCGACCCCTTCACCGATCGACGCCACGAAACGATCAACAGCGGGTGCCGACCGCTCGAAGAAATCCGCCAGGAACGGCTTGAGCCGGCTGAACGTCGTCCGGGTGACCGTAGCGGCCCGCATGGCCGACTGCTCAAGCGGCTGGGCAGCGTCGGCGAGGCCCGCTTTCAGGTCCTTGCCGGTGGCCCGCCACTCCCGGCGCACGGCCTCCGACTGAGCGGCCGAGACGACACCGATCCCGGTCAGCGCGCCGCCCACGGCCAGCGTGATAGCCCCTGCGACGGTTCCCGCGCTGGCGGCCGCGCCGACGAGGCCGGCGGTGATCGCGGCGCCCATGCCGGGGCCCAGTCGGCTGAAGGTTCTTAGGGTGCTGGTAGCGAAGCCGGACACGATCCGGCCGCCCCGCTCGGTGCCGTCCTTGATCCCGTCAGCTATGCCGTCGCCGAGGTCCTGACCGCCCTTGATGAATCGGCCGCGGCTGTCGCGCAGCCGCCCGTCCACGCCGCGGACGAGGCCCTCACCAAGCTGCTGCCCTGCCTGCTGGCCGGCCTTGGCCATGGTCTGGCCGAGGTCGGCGCCGAACCGGCCAGCGCGGGCGCGCACGGCGGCCAGGCCGGGGCCGGATCGGTCCCGGGTCGATATGACGATCTCGACTTCGTTGGCCACCGCTCACACCCCCTCTCCCAGATCGGCGAGATCGGCCGGTTCGGGCCCGGCCAGTTCCTCCAGCTTCAGCAGCCTGATCAGCCCTGCGTCCTCCGCCATGAGCTGCGACGGCAGGCACCCGAACCGTTCGCACTGCCGCAAGATCCAGCGGGCGTCGGTCAGCTCGCGAGGCTCGGTGACAACACCTCCATCGGCAGTGATCCCTCCGGGAACGGCTCGCCACCGGGCGATGGCTGTTCCAAAGGGGCGGACACTCCGGAGACGGCCTCGGCCCACGCGTTGAGGACCTCCCGCACGAAGGCCGGGTCCTGGCGCATGAACTCCTCGGCCGTGCACGGGATCGGCGTGCTGGTGCCGTCCTCGTCCTCGTCCTCGAGGTTCCAGGAGACGAGGACCTTGCCGAACTGCATGAACAGGTCCCGCAGGGCCTCACGGTCCTGGGGGTCGAACACATCGAACTTGCCGTCGATGAGCGGGGCGAGGTCGAAGAACTGCTCAATGGACACGCGCCGTGCGCGGATCTCCAGTCCTTGCAGCTCGCCGTCTGCCCAGGTGAGCTTGACGGTTCGGGCGCGCACAAATCCCATCCGATTCGCCCCCCTATGCCCAGGTGGGAACGGTGCCGTTGGCGAGAACGCCCGGCGCCTGGAACGTCAGCGACCCATCAGCCGCCCTGGTCAACGCGTAGTCGGTGAACAGGCACTCGTTCGGCAGCGTCTGCCCGGAGTGGGTGAGCGTCACGGTCCGGTTCACCGAGGTACTCGGAACGGTCTTGAACACGTCGTGGCTCTGGCCGGCCGCGTCGTTGAACACCCCGTTCAGCGTGATCGAGAAGTCCGCGAGCAGCAGCAGCCGCTCCATGGCGCTCTTGTCCACGCCGGTGACGTCCTGGACGGCGCGCGGGGTGGCGAACTCGAAGTTCGTGATGTCGTTGATGATCGCCCGCACGGTGCCGGCGCTGTCGTCCACGCTCAGCGTCGTCCACGCGAGGCCGCTCTCCTTGGCCATGGCCTATCCCTCCTTGCCTGTGTCGTTGCTGCTGGGAGGGGTCCACCCCAGCGCTCGTAGTGCGGCCGCCGTACTCGGGCCGACGCCGACCTTTGCCTCTGCCGCCAGTTCGACTCCGGGTAGCTGCAACTGCAGCTCAGGCTCGTATCCCGGCATGGATTTGAGCTCGATGCCGCCGACCTCACCCGCGATGTCGTGACCGTCGACGATCAGCGATCCGGTGCCTGCATGCGTGAGTACGATCTGCACCTTCGCCATTGGCTACCCCCGTTCGATCTGCCGCGCGACGCGGTCCTGGTGCTCAGCGAAGTCCTCCACCCAGTCGCGCCCGTTCACGTGCCGGCGGATGAGGCCCCGATCCTGTCGCCAGTCCCCGCCCCGCACCCACCACACCGCCGGCCGCGTCTCGTGGTTGGCGAAGCAGCGCTGACCCGACTCGAACTCGAAGACCGTCAGCCCAGCCTCGGTACGCCGCTCGCGGAACGTCCGCCCCGCACGGTGCCGCACGTAGTCGGCCTGGCGGCGGCCCAACTCCGTCGACTCGTCAAAGGTGGACGTCCAGCCATGCAGCCATGCCAAGCACCCGACCTCCTCGCACACGCTCTTGATCCGCGTATCCCGCGGGGCGGCCCACGCGTACGTCTGGTAGGCGCCCACCTGCAGCGCCGGGTCCGGGCGGAAGACGGGTCTCATACGCCCGGCCTTTCTCGCGGCCCCTCAGGGACGGGACGAGGCCCCGGACGCGGGGGACGGCCCACACGATCGGGGACGCGCACCTCGCGCGGCGGCGGCAGCACGACCGCGGCCATCTCCAGGCGCTGAAACGTCCCGGGGCCGGCGTCTTGGGCGGCGACCAAGACGGTGGCGGCGGCCACGTACGGCGCCCCTGCGTCGTCCCACGCCTCCACGGGCTTAGCGAGGATCGACCCGTCCTCCTGGGCGTAGAGAGCGAGGGTGCCAGTGGTGCACGAGATAAGGGCCATCTAGAACACCACCGAGGTCGTGTTCCGCACGATCAGCACGTGGAACTGAGCGTCAGAGAACGTCCCAGTCGTGACCACGCGCAGGTACCGCTCGACCGCCAGGTTCGAGGCGGTGGCGATCCGCTGCGAAGTGATGCCCGTGGCTGCGGTGAACGCGCCGCCGACCACGTCGGCCCATGGGTCGACAGACCCGTTGTCGCTCGACTCCTGGATCTTGACGGTTACCGACGTTCCGGTGAAGGCGAACACATGCAGGTACGCCTGCAGGCCGAAAGAGCTCGCGGCGCCGTCATCGATCGACGAACCGTTCGTGGCCCCAGTGTCGGTGCGGATGCCCGCTGTTCCCTGCCGTCCCCACTCCAGCCCGAACCCGTTGGCCAACGCCTGCACGGCGAACGTGAGGTTGCCCTCAGCGTCCCGGGTGCCGTCGTAGTTGGCCTGCTTCGCCACCAAGGCAGCGGCGGGGTTTCCCAGCGTGGTTCCCCGGCAGTAGGTGAGGATCACGTCCGAGGTGGGCAGCGCCGACAACCTCGGGTGAACTTGCCCGGCGGATTTGTTGAAGAACGCGGAGAACTCGATCGACCCGTCCCGCTTGAGACCGAGCCGCTCGTACGCCGACTTGTCGATCCCTGTGACGTCACCGGGTGTTGGGCCGCCGCCGATCCTGCCGAGTGAGCCGATGTCGCCGGACAGGTTGTAGCCGGCCACGAAGAGCCGGTCGCCCAGGCCGCTCTGCTTAGCCATCGCTCATCGCCTCCCCAACGGGTACGAGCGGCCCGTTGGACGGGCCGCGGTTAACGTGGGTGGCCAGGTGCCTCACGTCCGCGTTCCGGTCGCGCCGGAGCGTCTCGTAGGCGCCGTTGGCGGCGCGCAGCGCTTCGCCCGGGATCTCGTGGAGATAGACCTCCACACGCACGCCGTGGCGAGAGGCGGACATGACCTGACGCTGGGTCTGGGCCGCGTCGAGGGACCGGAACCACCGGACCACGGTCCCGTCCATGATGGTCGTGTTCACGGTGACGATCACGCGCCGCTCCTCACTGCGAGCAGTGCCCGCTCCATCGCCTCGGCCGCCGCCACCCACGCGTTCCGCTGCGCTGCTGGCAGCTCGTGCCAGCGGGGCATGACGTTGCCGGCGTGGTTGGTCCAGTCGACGTGGTCGCCGTACGCCTCGTAGCCCACGCGGGCCAGCTCCAGGGGATTCATGGCGCCTGACTCCAGAGATCATTGACGATCAGGGGGAGCGTGATGATCGCCACCCGGTAGGTCTGGGCGTCGATCGTCACGTAGCCGGTCTGCGCGGACAGCGGGGTACCGGCCTGGCCGAGCAGATCGACGTTGCGCACCTTGCCGCCGAGCTCGAAGTCACCCGAGTAGGCGGCCATCAGCGCATCGACCGCAGCGAGCAGGCCCGTCTCGATGCCGTCGGCCGGTTCCTGCGGCAGCGGAGAGAACACAGTCACACTCAGCGCCACGCGTCCCGTGGTGATCGCCAGGCCCGACCCCGCCGGGACAGGGCCTATTTCGGTGGCGGTGATCGCGCACGACAGCCCATTGCCGGGGGCGTTGTCCGGCTCGTGGGTGTTGACCCGCTCGAACAGGCCGAGGGTCTCGGCGTGACTCACGGCGGCGGTGAGGATGCCGGTCGCATCGAGGGCCATCAGTTCAGCCTCCGCACATACTGGTGGAGCACGTGGCCGGCGATCTCGCCCGCCTTGGCGTCCAGGCGGGCGTGCACGTCGCGGAAGGTGTGGTAGCCGCGGAACCGGGTGACGGGGAAGTTCCTGGAGCCCACGCCCTCCAGCCAGCGGCCGTAGATCACCCGCGAGTCGTGGATCACCGCCGCGCCCACGAACTGCCGGATCGCGATGTGCGCCTGGTAGTAGCCCGTCGGATTGCGCAGCACCCTGCGCAGGGTCGCGTCGACGTCGGCCTTGCCCACACCGGCCACCTTCAGCGTGACCTCGTCGAGGTAGGACTTGATGACCTGCTCGGCGTACCCGGTGCGGAAGATCAGGCCCGAGGTGTCGACGTCTACCGTGATCTCCATCAGATCCCCCGAATCCGTGCCTTGCGGCCGTAGGCGGCGATGCAGTCGCGGCGGAGCTGGGCCAGGCCGCGGCCGGTCACCTCGCGCTGGTTCTCACCCGTGCCCGCGGTGCGGGCGTAGCCGGCCTGCTCGCCGAGCAGCTGCACGAGGGCCAGGCCGAGGGAGAAGTCGCGCACCAGGCCGGGGACGACGTGCCGCGACACCGCGGCGCCGTTGCTGTGGGTCGCGGCCGTCGTCCCGTACGCACCCCGGACCACGTTGAGGGTGCGCGGCGCGTAGATGTCGGCGTTCGCCGAGTGCGCGGCCAGCACGGACCCGTCCCAAGCGCGCTTCACCGTCAGGACGCTGCCGGCGACGTCGACCACCAGCATCCGCTCCGAGTCGATCAGGATGACCTCGTCCACGGCGGGCGCGTTCGTGGTGGTGGACATGGTGATCGACACGTCCGACGCCGAGGCGGTCAGCGAGTCGCCGGCGTCGATGTTCACGCCCGTGTCCAGCATCGACTTGGACGTGACCAGCATCCGCTCCGAGTCGACCACGATCAGGTCACCCACCCCGACCAGGCTGGAATCGCTCACGTCCACGCCCGTCTCCGTGGCGTCGAGCGCCTCGGCGAGAGTGCCGGCGGTGGCGGTGGTGATGTCGGTGCCGCACCAGGTACCAGCGATGGAGACGGCCCGCTGGTGCGTGTCCCCACTCGCGAACGCGGCCGAACTGCCGAGGTCGATCTCGACGCGGTTGTACGGCGGCCCGTCGTCGGGGCGCAGGAAGTAGTCCGTCGAGGCGATCGTGACTCCTCCGGCGACCAAGGACGTGACCGACACCAGCTCGTGCTGGTCCAGCCAGAGCCGCCAGGGGCGGGCACGCTGGGAGTTCGGCCAGTCGAACGTCCTGGTTTCCACCTCGGGGAAGAACCGCCGCTTCAGGATGCCGGTGCCGCGGTTGGCGCCGGTCGCGCCGCCGTCGATCGCGTCGGAGGATGATTCGATGGCGCGGTCGATCTGCCGGAAGGAGCGCGCGGTCTCCTTGACGTCCAGCGCCCGCTGGACGTCCTCCCGCGTGCAGTAGCAGACCCGGGTGACCGCCATGCTCAGCCGTCCTTGCCCTCATCGGGGGTCTCGGGGCCAGGTCCAGCCGTCCCACCGGCAGTGGAGCTCGCCGTTTGGCCCGCTTTCGAGCGGCTCGCCGTCGTTCGGGCACGCTTCGGGCGGGCGGGCTTCCTCGGCTCGCCGCTCATCGGCGGCTTCTCGGCTGATGTCGAGGAGCTGTTCCCAGGAGATGACTCCTCCTTTCCCGTGCTGTCGTCGGCGGGTGGCAGGGCCTCCCCCGTGCCGTCGCCGGTGATCTCGGGCGACAAGGTGCCGTCCGCCGGCACCTCGATACCTTCGCTCGGCGCGGCGGCCTGGTGCTCGCGCTCGGCGGCCGCGTTGGTCGGCCCGCCGTGGCGGGTGATCTTCGGCATGTCGGTCTCCTCGTCAATCCACGACCTGAGGGCTGGCATCGCGGCGCCGCAGCAGGCGCACAGCAGCAGGTGCGGCATCTCAACCACACCCAGAGCGGCCACACGCAGGTGTACGCGCCGTACGGTTCCCTCAGCCCGGCAGCCCTTGCGGGGGCAGGCGACGTCGAGGACGGGCAGCCGTGACCCTTGCGGGCTGCCCTCCTCGACGCGCTCAGCGCCCCTGCAGTGCGGGCACGCTTCCAGGCCCGGCGCGTACCGCGTCGAGCAGTCGGAGCACACCCACAGCGACACGTCAGGCCGCCGTCACGGTCGCGCCGTTGTCCAACGCCACATAGGTGAGCACCCACGTGATACCGCCGTCCGCGCCAGTCGCGTTGACCTGCTCGATGACGCCAGCGGTCAGCACGAGTGGCTGCTTCAGGTTCGGGACCGCGCCCGGCCCGGTCAGGATCGAGTCGCCCGTAAGGCCCTGGAAGCCGAGCAGGTTACCCACGGGCGTATCAGTGGTTCCCAGGTCCGTCGCAGCGCACAGGTCCTTGGTGGTACCCACCGTCGGGTTGTGCTGGAGCTTGGACGTGCCCGCGACCGTGATGGCCGTGGTCACCTCCCCGGTGATGCTCGTGATGAGCACCTTGCCGCCCGCCACGGTGAACAGGCTCTTGGTCTCGACTGCGAGTGTGGGATAGGCCTTCTCGACGCGCGTCCCGAACAGGATCGTGCGGAGCTGGTCGCCCTGAATGATCACAGACAACGTGGGTCTCCCTTACTGCGGCACGGCCAGCTTTTCGGGGGCCCGCTGCACCTTGAGCCCGGACAGGATCGGGATGACAGCGACGTAGCGGGTGCCGTTCGTGCCCAGGTCGGGCACGTCGAGGGATACCCACTCGTAGCCGTCGCTCAGCTGCTCGGCCCGCACCTCGACCACCAGGAGAAGCTCCTCCGACGCAGCCCCGACATTAGTGATCTCCGAGGCGGCTGACTGGGTGCCCTTGGTCCATGACTCGTCACCATCGAGCGTGGCCTCGGACCGGTAGTAGTACGTGGTGATGATGTCCAGGTCCTGGCTCGTGCCGCCCGATGCAGCGTTGTGCTCGCGCAGGTCCACATCCGTGATGTCCGTGCTTCCGCCCGTGGTAACGACCACGAAGCTACACACGGCGTAGTCCTTCATCCGGGTCCGCTGGCCCGTGATCGCGCCGGCTACTGCGTCGGTGGGGACGGTGACCGCACCGACGTTGAAGTGCCTGCCGAGCGCGTACGCCTCAACAGCCATGATCAGATCTCCTATCTCGGCTCAGCGGGCGGCCAGCTCGACGAACGGGCTGAGCGTGTTGCCGCCGTTCCGGGGGGTGATCGCCGACTGGATCCACGGCCGGCCGTCGACGCGCTGGATGATTCGGTAGGCGGTCTGGTCGTTGCCGAACTTCCAGTCCGTGCTGCTCGCCGCGGTCATGGTCTGCCGGTCGCCCACGAGGTAGTACGACAGGTCCGCGAACGCGATGTCGCCGCGGTCGCCGAGCTTGTTCGCCTTCTCCGTGACGATGATCGGCCGCCCGAACAGGGTCATCGGGCCGGGCCCGGCGGCGTTGACGACGAACACCGAGTTACCACCGGTGCCGACGCTGAGAGCCATCGTGAACAGCTCGGGGATCGTGTCGGGGGAGACGAACCACGCTGCCCGGCCGAGGCTCGATGGGAGCATCCGGGCGAACATCTTGACGATGTTCTCGTAGACGATCGTGTCCGCCGCCTGCCCGGACTCCGCCGCGGTGGCGATGGCGGCGGCGTTGCCCGCGCCGAGGAAGCCGAGCGGCTCGCCGACGCCTGAGCCGGTCATGAACGCCGCGTCCTCCTCGAACGCCAGGACCATCGGCCACAGCCGCTCGATCAGCGCGGAGAACGAGATGATCGAGTCCTGCAGCAGCTCGTTGGGCACGACGCTGAGCCCGGTGAGCTTCTTGGCGTCCAGGACGACGCGGCCGAACTTCGGGTCCGACTCGGTGAGAGCCGCGCTCTCTTCCCCCCAGTAGGCGATCATGCCGCCGAACAGAGACGAGGCGTTGCTGGTCACATCGATCGTCGGGAACGGCACCCGCGCGCTATCCATCGGCACCACCGTGGCGCGCGACCGCACGACGGCCATCTCCAGCGCGATCTCCAGCAGCTGGCTGCGCAGGGTCTCGGGCACGAGGAAGCCACCGTCGGCCGGCGACACGCTGGAGGCGGCGTTGCGGATCTCCGCCCGCAGCGAGTGCGCGTCCTTGGACTCGTCCAGGTGCCAGATCGCCTTCAGATAGTCCGTCGCCGTCGCGAACTTCGCGTCGAGCACGGCGCCAGGGGCGTGCGGGTTGTGCGCGGCGCCCTGGCCGTAGCTGGTGAGCATGCTCGCCCGCTTGCCGCCGCGGGCCTGCGGGTCGAGGTTGAGCCGCTTGATCCGGTCGGCGTTCTCGCCGGTGACGTCCTTGTCCTTTAGGTACGCGGCGAGCTGGCGCTGCGTTTCGGCAGCGACCGCGCGGTGCAGGTCGGTGCCCTCGCCTTGGAGCTTCTGGCCGTACGCCTGAATGAACGCCTGGAGCGTCCCGACGTCGGCGAGCACGGGCTTGTACTTGCCGGGGTCTCCCATGAACTCGGCCAGCTCCTCCGAGGAGGCCGGGATGGGGATGTCCTTCGGCAGGACGGGTGTGGTCACATTGCCTCCCTCAGATGGGCGAGCAGGTCCTCCGCACTCGGCGGGGCGGTCAGATGCGCGACGAGCTCGGCCCACGCGGGCTCGGACTCGGCGGGCGGTTCAGGCGCCGGCTCCGGCTGGTCGCCCGCAGTGGGGTGCGGGTGCGCCGCGATAGGGGTCGACGGCGGGCTCGGGGCCGACGCCTGGTCTGTGGGCACCACGGCCACCGGCGTGACGGCCACGGCGGCGGCCGGTGCGGCCGGCTGGTGTGAGGGCGCGGCGGGTGCCGGCAGGTTCGGCGCGGGCGCGTTCTCCCTGCCGGCGTAGCGGAAGACGGACAGGTCCCAGGCGGTGGTCAGGCGCTGGGCCGCGTCGTCCGGCCCTTCCGGCTCGCCGGGCTTGGGCGGGACCATCAGCTCATCCGCCAGCCCCGCCTCCACCGCCTCGGCGGCGTTGTACCAGGTCTCGGCCAGCATGCGCTCGCGCCATTCGGCCCGGGTGCCGCCGGCCTTGGCGGCGTAGGCATCGGCGATGTTGTCGCTGATCTTGTCGAGGGTTTCGGCCGTCTTCCGCAGCTCGGCGGCGTTACCCCAGGTGCCAGTACTCGCGTCGTGGATCATCAGCATGGAGTTCGGCGCCATGATCAGCCGATCTCCGGACAGGGCGATCACCGAGGCGATCGACGCGGCCAGTGCCTCAACCCGCACCGTCACCGTCGCCCGATGCGCACGTAGCGCGTTGCCGATCGCGATCCCCTGGAACACCGACCCGCCGGGCGAGTTCATCCTGACCGTCAGCCGCGATGCGGTGACCGCGTTTAGTTGCTCGACGAACTCGTCGGCGTAGATGCCGAACCAGCCGCCGACCTCGTCGAAGATCAGTAGCTCGGCTTCATCCTCGGTGACGTTGCGGAACTCGTACCAGCGGTGCGGCTCGCGCAGGCTCACCGGGGGCGGGGCCTGGCAGTCGGCAGGGAGGTTGATCCACGGCATTACTGCTCCTCCCAGATGGGCACGATCGTGCCGCGGCAGCGGGTGCGGCCCTTGCAGTCGCGGTAGGCGCCGACCGGGTAGGCAGCCCGGGCGGCGGTGAAGCTGGTGAACCGCTGGTCGTCCACGTCCCGGCACGCGTCACAGGTGTTGGCGTCGTTGCGCTCGCTGGCGATCCATACCGACGGGTCCGGAGCGTCCTCCATCGTGTCCATGCGGCCGGCTTGCTGGGCGTGGTGCAGTGCGCCGCCGAGCTCGTCGCGCAGCGTCCTGTCGGACAGGGAGCGCAGGTGCTCGTCGACTTCGCGGGCGACGTCGTTGGCCTCGGCGTCCGGCCCCCACACCCGCAGCGCCTCCCGCGCGGCCGCCGCGGCGAGGCCAGCGGCGAGCAGCGCCACCACGACGACCGCCACGGCGCCCAGGGAGTCCTCGTCCGGCTCGGCCGGCTCCACGCTCACGCCCTGGGCGGCGGCCTCGTCGGCCAGCTGCTGGGCAGCTGTGCGGGCGAGGGCGACCATCGCAGCCGTGAGTTCGGTGTCGGCGTCGTCCGTGTCGAGGACGAGGCGGGCGAGCGCCGAGATGTCGTCGTCTTCGACGGCCTGGCGGACCTGGTCGACGAGGTCGCGCCGCCACGCCCGTGTGATGGTGTCCCACGCGGCGAGGAGCGCCGACAGGGCAGATTCGAACAATGTTCGAATGGCGCGCATCGCCTCTTCGACCAGCCGCTCGATACGGTCCTCGTCCTGCGCCCGCACCGGCAACTCACCACGCAGACCGGCCAGCAACGCCTCGGGCGAGCCCTGCGCGGGCTCCAAAGCGGCCGCGGGGGCCGGGGTGAGGGCCTGAGGTCTGCCCTCCCACTCCAGCGTCTCAGGCAACTCCAGGGCCTCGACGACGCTTGCCCCGTTGAAGCCGGCGTCGACGTACAGCTTGGCCGCCTGCGCCTTCGAGGTGCGCTCACGGTCCCGGGCCTCGGCGTCCGCCGGCACCGGGTCGCAGTAGTCGAACTCCAGCCCGCGGGCCGCCTCGCCGAACAGCGGCAGGTAGAAGTGGTTCAGCGCGTCCTTGATGCGCTCCAGGCGGGGCACGGTGAGCATCTCGGCGAACCACGCCTTGCTCGCCTCGGCCGTCGCGCGGTTGACGTCGTCGATGATCCCGACGGCGAACTTGGGGATGGTGTACGCCTCGCGGATGATCTCGCGGGACAGTCCACGCATCTCCGTGAACTGCATGTCCACCATCGTGAACTTGCGGTCCACCCAGCGGGCGCCGCTCTCCAGCAGCGCGACGCGGTGAGCCGCAGCGACGCCGCGGTGCTGCTCCTCCCACCGCGTTCGAAACTGTTCGAACTCCTCGTCGTTCCACTCACCTGGTACTTCGACGATGCCGCCGGGCAGCGCGGAGTTGACGAAGAACGACCGATTCCACTCCGCGCTGTACTTGCTTGCGTCGATGTCGGTCAGCACCGACTGGATCGGACCCATCCCCCGGTACGGATCCAGAGGGTTGGGCATCAGCAGGCGGATGACCTCGTCCAGGCGCAGCGGCACCTGCTCGCCATCCGGGCCGCGGTAGACGTAGCCGGCCAGGAAGTTCTCGCGCGAGGGCACGGGCTCCATCCGGTCCGGCCTGACGGGCCACAGTTCGAGAGGGATGGAGCGCATGCGCGGGTTGCGGGCGATCACCCACACGCCCTCGCCGACGAGGTCGATGTGCTGCTGGAACGTCTCGCGGAACAGCTGGCCGGTGTAGAAGTCGTTCGGCTTGTTCCAGATGTCGAGGGCAAGGTGAGAGGTGACGGGCTTGCGGTCCTCGTCCAGGCCGGACGCCGCTTGCTGCCACAGCTTCCACTCCACCTGGCTGGTGGCATTGGACGTGCGGTGGACGATGCCGAACACGGTCCCGACGTTGCCCATGGTGCGCATCTGCGCTTCGGCGTCGGTGCGGGAGCCGAACATGTGGCCCCACGTACGGCCCCTGCTGACGTAGGGGACGGGTGCCTTGTTCGACGGCTGCAGGATGCGGCCAGTCAGGGTGCGCAGCGGGGATCTCACCGGCGTTCACCGCCGCTCAGCGCCTCCAAGACGAGCAAGCTCATGCCGCCGATGGCCCAGCCGAGCGGGACGGCGATCTGGAAGGCGGCAACGGTGATCGCGCCGAAGCCGGCCACGCTGAGCAGGAATGTGCGGATCGCGGCCCAGCGTGGGAGGCAGCGTGCGAGGAGCCGGGCGGCCCGGACCGTCAGAGGCGTGCGCGGGGGGCGTGAGGCCGCGGCCTGGCGCTCGGTGCGGAACGCCTGACGGAATGTGGAGGGCTGGGCCGCGGGGGACGCCATACTCCGGATGGTACAGCGAACAGGAAGATTTACGGTGAACTGGCCCCCTTAGCGGAAATATTTCGCCTGGGTGGGGTTTGGGGCCACCACTCCTCCCGATAGCCCGGCCGAGACCTGTACCTGGCTGCCAGATGCCGCAGTAGCTGCCCGTGCTCCTCATCCTCGTGTACCAGTTGCTTGGTCGCGGTGAGGCGGTCGAACAACCGGCGCAGGATCTGGGTCCGCCGGGAGTCGCGGTCCTCGTCGAGGCAGGCGCGCACGAACGCGATCATCTCTTCCATCACCGGCTGAGGCGATTGTCGTAGCTGGCCTTCCACCAGGCTTCCGCCTCGCCGAAGTCCATCTCGGGGATCTCCTGGTATTCCCCGATGATCGTCCACCCATCGGGCACCGGCGGAGAGGGCACCGCCACGCCATCCTCTTCGGCCAGGCGGTGGATGGCGTCGGCTTGTGTCGCGGTGATGGTGGGGCCTTCCACGGCGAACGTCCGCGAGCGGCCGATGGGCCGGGCCTGGGCGGCGGCGAGGAGGCTGACGGCGCCCTCGAACCATTCCACGCCGCCGAAGTGGATCACGATGCGTCGTTGTTCCATGACGGTGAGTATCCCGCTTGCCGGGGTCTCCGCGCCCGTAGATCGACTACCCGCTCCCAGGCCGTCGCTGCCTTCGCCCATTCAGCCTCGGCCGTCTTCCATCCGGCCTCGGCCTGCGCCCACGCTCCGGCCGCACGCTCCCACCCACGCGCCGCCCGGCGCGTCTCGCGCCATACCGCCAAGACCGCGCACACCTGAGCCGCGGCCAGGACTGCGACGACGACTCCAGCGAACCACCACATCATGGGCTCTACTCCTCGCGCTGGGCAGGCCCGCCTCCCGTCGTCATCGTCACACGAAGCGGACGCGACCCTTCGGCCCGCCACCGTAGAACGCCAGCAGCAACGCGTCCGCATTATCGGGCGACCGCCCCAGCCGCTTAATGATCTCCTCCTTCTTCTCCACCCGGATCCGCCCCTGCGGGTCCGCATCCCACTGCGGCTCCAGCAGCTGCGCTACGGTCGTGTCGGCGTTGTCCATGCCCGACAGGTCCCAGCCGCGGCGCTCCGACAGGCCGCGGCCGACCTCCCACCAGATCTCCGCACGCAGGTTGGCGAACCGGTCCGGCCTGCTCGCCTTCTCCCCAACATTCACCGCGACGATCTGCACGCCGCGCAGGGTCTTGTCGTTGCGCAGCTCGCCGATCACGCCAAACCCGACACCGATACTGTCGATCTTCACGCGGGTCGCGCCGGTCTCCCGGATCGCCATCTTGATCAGCGGGGCGATCCGCTCAGGCCGGTCCGTGTGCGCCCGCCACTCCCGCCCCGCCTGCCGGCCGCGCCGCTCGCGCACGACGGTCTCGTCACCGCCGCCGCCGACGTCGACGCCGAGCTCCACCGGCAGCAGCTCGGCCTCCTCGTACGGCTCGTCCCGGCCGATCCGGCACGCGGCCACGTCCGACGACCGGACGACCTGCCACTCGGAGTCCTCGGTGAACTCGCCGAGCACCTTGCTGCGGTACAGGGGGTTGTCCTCGCCCCAATCCTTGCGCTTCTCCTCCACCCACTCACGACCCACCAGCGCCGTCGCCATGGCCAGCGACACCTCCTCACCGGTCAGGTTCGGCGAGTCGAACGCGCTGATGCGGATCTGGTGCCAGCCCGACCCTGGCGTGGACACCCGACGGAAGTGGCTGGCGGGGTTGTCCGGGTTGCCGATCGCCAGGATGCGGCAGTCCGGGCCGGTGGCCAGGGCATCGGCGGCGATCCACAGCTGCTCGGGCACGCCGCACGCCTCGTCGATCACGACGAGCACCCACCGCGCGTGGATTCCCTGAAACCCCGACTCGTCGTGATCGGCCGGCTTGCGCCCGTACCCGACGAGCTCGTCATCGATGAGCCACTCCGTCTGATTGACCCGGCCGGGCAGCTCGGCGGCGCGGTGGTGCTTGCGGATGTAGCGCCACAGGATCGCCCGCACCTGCGAGAACGTCGGCGCCGTCGACACCACGAAGGCCTCGCCGGGCGGGTGCGTGTCCAGCCACCAGCACGCCACCAGCGCAGCCGTCCACGACTTGCCGACGCCGTGACCCGAGCGGACCGCCGTACGGCGGTGATCGCGCACCGCCTGGAGGATCTCGGCCTGCTTGGACCACACCGACTGGCCGAGACGCCGCCGCACCCACCCGACCGGGTCGGCCGCGTACAGCCGCCGCCGCTCGGCCAGCCTCTTACGGTCCACCGCAGACTTGAGCTGCCGCTGCACCAGGCGCAGCCGGCGGGTGTCGCCGGCGCGCACCAGCTCGTCGACGGAGGCGGCGATGCGCGCCAGGTCAGGCTGGCTCGTCATCGGGACCGTCCGGGCCGGGCTCGTCGTCGTCGAGGTCCCCGTCCCCGGTGACAAGTGCGGCGATCAGGTCCCGGATCTCCTCGCCGAGGTTCTGCGCGTCGATCGAGACACGCTGAGGGGAATCGAGCCCGAGCAGCCGCGCCCGCCGCTCCTGGATCCGCAGCAGCCGATCGATCGCCTGCAGCGCTGGCCCGTTGTCCTCCAGCGGTGCTCCCCCGCGGGTGAGCCGTACGACGCGGCCCTGCGACACCAGGTAGTGGGTGGCCAGCATCACCTCGCGCGCCTTCTGCGCGAGCTCGTCGAGCCGATCCAGCTCCAGCCGGCGCACCTCGTCGGCCGGCTCCTGCAGCGTGTCACGCAGGCCTCGCTGGACGGCGTCATAGGCGGTGTGAACGTCCACGCCGAGCTCAGCCGCGATCTGCCGGTAGGTCAGGTTCTGGGCGCGCAGACGGCACGCCTCGGCGTCTCGCCGGGCGGTATCGGGGTCGCGGTCGTAGCGGCCGTTGCCGTCACGCGTTGGGCCCGTCATGGCGTTGGGGTCGGGCCTGCTCTCATGGCTCTAATGTGCCCCGGATACGGGCCTCACCGTCGGGCCCTCGGCCCGGGGAATGGTCGCGGGCATGCATGGTGACGATGGGTTGCCCTCCTCGCAGTCGCACATGCCGGCGTTCTCCGCGTGCCAGCGCATCCAGGAGGTCATGCCCGGCCGCCAGTGCCGCCGCATGACCTCGACGTCCACGAGCTGTTAGCAAGGACTTCGGGGCTCATGTGGCCGGTGCCGGTCGCCGCGGTCACCTTGGACTGGCCACGGCCACGCCGGGGCCGTTTAGCAAGCCATGCATATGACATTAGTGAAATGCCGTTGTAGCACCAATCGGAGACTCTTTTGCGCTATGACCGAAATGCACCTAATCAACCCAGCTCCCATTGGCCATTCTTGATCAACCATTGACTCCACGGAGCCGCATGATGGCCCACATGCGGTGTTACCGTGTCAGCAGATCCCTGTGGCATTAAAAGGAAAATTCATAGACATGAACAGATATAACAGACATATTCGCACCGCTCTGGTCGGAGCAATGGTGCTGGGAGCCGGCGTGGTCTTCGCAGAGCCGGCTCAAGCAGCGACATGTGGTGAAGATGCCGCCTGTAATACCACGACGACGTTCGCCGTGACGGCGGACGTCCTGGACATCACCGTGCCCGATACGAGTGCTCTCAGCAGCAACGCGGCACCGGGCGGCTTCGCCTCGGGAAACCTCGGGGCGATCACCGTGACCGACGAGCGCGCGGCAGCCGACGCCTCCTGGACGGCGACCGTGACATCGACGGCCTTCACCACCGGCACAGCGCCGTTCGACGCCTCCGAGACCGTACCCACCACCAACGTGTACTACTGCTCCGGCGCCGCCACCAGCACCTCCGGCACCGGAACCTTCACTCCAGGCCAGACCGGCTGTGCCGCGCCACCTCCCGCCACCGGGCAAGACTTGAGCGTTGCGCGCACCGCCTTCGCCCACACCGGCGGCACCGGTGTCAACACCGCGGCCTGGAATGCCCTCATCACGGTGGACCCCGAGGCCGAGGACATCGCGGGCACGTACACCGGCACGATCACCCACACGATCACATAGCACATGACACGACGATCCCGGCCGTTCACAGCAGTCAGCGTGCTGGCTCTCGTGCTGCACGGCACGGGAGCCGCCCCCTTGTCCGCAGACGGCGGCATCGGCATCAGACTGCTCGAAGCCACCTTGGGCCGCAAAAACGACCCACGAGCCCATATCTACATCATCGACCATGTCAATCCCGGAACCGGGTTCTCCCGGCGACTCGAAATCAGAAACACCTCCAGCAAGCCGCAACGCGTAAAGATATACGCCGCCGCGGCGGAAATCCACGACGACAAATTCATTCCGGCGGCCAACCCGAACGCCAACGAACTTAGCCGATGGATTTCCCTCGACCGTCCGGAAATAATCGCACCACCGAACAGCCGCATACCGGTCAAGGCCACGATCAACGTGCCGGAATCGGCCACCCGAGGAGAACGGTACGGCGCCATCTGGGCCGAAGTGGGCTCCACGACGCCCGGCCCCAGGAAAAACGTCCAGGTCGTCAACAGAGTCGGTATCAGGGTCTATCTCGATATCGGGCCGGGCGGCGATCCCCCCTCGGACTTCGCCATCGACCAGCTGATTCCCGGCCGCACCGAGGACGGCCTGCCCGTGGTCAAGGCGACGGTGCGCAACACCGGCGAACGCGCCCTCGACCTGAGCGGGAAGCTGTGGTTGTCCGATGGGCCCGGCGGCCTCAACGCCGGGCCGTTCCCCGCCCAAGTAGGAACGACCATCGCCCTCAACGACAGCGCGCCCGTCATGGTGGTGCTCGACGCCCGGCTGCCCTACGGCCCCTGGAAGGTCACACTCACGCTACAGAGCGGCCTAGTCAAGCGCACCGTCACCGGCACGCTCACCTTCCCCGAGCAAAACGCCATGTGGGGGCTGCCCGCCCTCCTGAACTCGCCCGTGTCGCTGATCGCCGTTGCCACAGCGGCGATCAGCATCGCCTGCTGCGTGTACCTTTTCGTCCTGCCCCTCCTCCGGATGCGCCGTCGCCGCCAGCTTCGTGCCGCACGGGCGTTGGCCTCCCGGCCGTAACCGACCGGCCATCCCTGCCACGGGCCCACACGGTGAAACGCGTGGCCGGTCATCAGTCCCCGGGCCTCAGGTCACCGAGTGGACGATGACGCCGGTGTACGTCCCCGCCACGGCGGAGGCCGGCGGGGTGATGACGAGCGTCGGCTGCCAGCTCGTGGTCTGAGTGGACAGCGAGCTCTTGCGCCCGCTGAACGCCGTCACCGGTACCGACAGCGTCACACGCGCCTCCGTGGTGTCCTGTCCCGGGGTGCTCGAGCCACCGCCCGATGAGCCGGTGACAGGGCCGGACCAATACGCGACCGCGCCCCTTGTGACGGTCTCGGCCGGGGATCCGGCGCCGGTGGTGAAGTCCGTCGCCGACACCGTCGCCGCCCAGGTCGGATCCGCCGCCCTGGCGTCGGTCACGGTCACCGTGCCGAGCGTGGCGCTGATCGTACCGCCCGGACCCGTGCTACCGGCAGCGGCCGAGTCCGGCACGGTGATCTCCAGTTCGGTCTGACGCAGGACGAAAGTCGCCATCACTCTGTCGCCGACACCGGTGGCCGAAGCCATCGAGCCGACGCCGAGCCTGAGCACCACGACGGTCGAAACCAGCAGCGAGATGACCGTTCGCACGCCTTCCCTCTTCTTCACGACATCCGCTGGCAGCCTAGAACTTCCATGAGGCCAGCCGTCTGGAATCTCACCCGTGGATGGCAAACTTGGCGCCAAGGGCAAGGACCACACGCCTGCGCCCGCACGGCACCAGGCCGTACAGGCGCAAGACCGCTCCACGTGTCACGGGGGCCGGCGTCAGCACCTTCTCCTCCGGCTGCGGCGCGGCCGGCTTGCGCCGCATCCGCTCCTTCGCCCGCACCACCATCTTGTACAGCGTCGGCACCAGGACCAAGGTGAGCAGCGTCCCCTGCGGCGGGAGCACCGGCCAACACGAAGACCCCGGCGCCAGGGTTCATGCGCCGGGGTCTTCTGGGTGGGGCGGGGGAACAGGGAGCCACATCTCGGCCGTGGCCGCCGGCCAGCACGGGTGGGGGCTGGTCTTCCCATCCCTGAGCGTTCCCCCTGTTTGGGAGTCTCGGCAGGACCGTACCGCATACGGCGGATGCCGGTCAGGGGCGTACCTCGAACACGTCGGCGCGGTCCTGGCCTGGTGGGCGGCCGGGGCCGCGCCTGCCTCCCGTTTGGCAGTCAGTCCAGGTTCGCGAGTCCGGCGACGATGGCGTCGAGGTTGGTCTGCCCGCGGTTCAGGATGATGTCTGTCATGCGCTGGTCGACCCACGCCGTCACAGGGTCGTACCCGTTCTCCTCCAGCCATCGGCGCAGCGGGGCCGGCACCGCTGCGCGCACCGCCTCGGGGCCGCTTTCGACCAGTTCGGCGAGTTCGTGAAGCTCTGCCGTCAGCCGGCGGCCGAGTTCGATGTCGCCGGCCGTGGCGATGCGCGCGTAGAAGCCGCGGCCCGTGGTGAGATCCCTCATGTTGATGACGGCGGTGGTCGGTACGTCGACCGGTTGGCCGGACTCGGCGCCGTGCCAGGGGCATGGGGCCCCGGACATGGCCCTGCACCAGGCCATGAACGTGCGCGGGTCGCAGGAGGTGGGCTCCCATCCCCAGTTGACCACGCACCCGCACGTCTGCTGGATCGGCGTGTACGCGACCGATTCCGGCGTCTGGTGCGTGCCGAGCGGGGGCAGGGGTGATCGGCTCGGCGGTTTGCGCTTAGGGCTCATGAGGCACCCTCACTTTCGGGGAGGACCACAGCCCCCGCATGAGGCGTGCGGTCGATATCTCGGCGTCACCGTACGTGTTCAGCCGTGTACGCGTCTCAAAGATGCCCGGATGATCTTCCCCGTTCGCGGTCGACCAGCCGCCACGCGAAGACCCCGGCGCCCACGTTCGGGCGCCGGGGTCTATAGGTGACGCGAGAGGACAGGGAGCCACATGTCGGCGGGCCGCCAACCGACACGTGCGGGGGCTGCTCTACCTATCCCCGGGGGGTCTGGAAGACCGTAGCGCATAGCGGTGATGCCCGTCAGGGCCTTACTTCGAATACCTCGGCTCGGTCCTGGCCAGGTCCGCGGTCCGGGTCGTGCTCAGTGCGGCCGGTGGCCACGACGACGATGACCAACCAGGGAGGCTCAGCCCCGGTCTGTGCGATCACTTGGAGCATCCTGGCATCAGCGCTGAGTCGAAGGTCGCTGCGCTTGAACCATTGCCCGTCCAGATGGTCGGGCATGAAATCAGGCGGCAGCTCTGGAGCGGCTCGCAGCACGATGTATGCCGGGCGGTCTGTCATGTCTACGGGTTCACTTCCACGGCATCGCTACGGCGTCCCAGCATGCCCGGCACGGGCCCCCGTACGGGTCCTCGGTGGTGCGGCCGCACCCCTGGGGGCATAGGTCGATGGCGTTCAGCGCGTCGTCCGGTACCTCGCCGCGTGCGATGCGCAGCGCCTGCTCTTTCAGCTCGGCCATCTCCTCGGGGGTTTCGGCCTCCCAGGTGATGGCGATCTCGTCCCCGTCGAGGGTGTAGGTCACTTTCATGTTGCTTCCAGGTCGATGACGCAGGCCGGGGCCAGCGTGAGGTCTGCGGCGGCGTTCTGCCGCCACAGGGCGCAGCATCGGACGCACAGGTGTTCGGTGTTGCCGTTCTGCCCTTCCCACCGGTAGCGGGCCTTACCAGGGGTGCGGCCATCCTTGATGCGGCTGCAGCACGTGCAGTCCCCCGGCCGGGCCCGGCCGACGGTGCCGGGGATGACCACAGTGAGCGGGCCGTAGCGGTGGGTGCTCATTCCCACTCCTCGGGGTGGACTCCAGCGATGCGCGCGCCGAGTCGGAGCCGGGCCCGGCCGATCGCTTCGCTGATGCGCCAGCGGATGCGGCGTAGCTACGGGATGTGCACTGGCGGCCGGGTGTCCGGGATGAGCCCGCGCTCCATCGCCAGCTCTTCGGACATGGGCACCGTGGCGCTGAACTTGCGCACCGTGAACTCGCCATCGCTCATGCACACCATCATCGGCTCACTGGCCGCCCGGGCCGGCCGGGGTTGGTCCGCCGTTCTTCGATGTCGCCGCGGCGTATGTGCGGCACCCCGCAGACGTCGACCACGGGCAGCCGCGCCTCGTACAGGTAGTGCCGCAGGGTGGCGTACTCCACGTCGAGCAGCTCGGCGGCCTCGGGCCCGTCGAGTAGGTCGTCGGGGTGGCGGCTGAGCGGCCAGGAGGGGAGCTGGCGGCCGTTGCGGTACGCCTCCAGGCTGGCGCGGTCGTACAGCGGTTTGCGCCGACCCGGGTTGAACGGCCGCGGGAAGTCCTCGCTGCCGGCGATGCGCTTGTTGCGGAAGGTCTGCGGGCTCATGCCGAGCAGCTCGGCCGCGCCGGCGCCGTCCACGGCGTCACGTCCGGCCGGGATCATGCCTGGTGCTCCTCGCGCTCAGCTGCGGCTTGGCTGATCGGCGTGTACGGCTGGCCGGAGTCGTCCGGGGACAGCACCATGAAGCCGACGACCTCGCCGGCGCGGGTGTCGTAGATGGTCCAGCGCAGGTTCATGCCGCGGGTGCCTTCGCCGGATGCGGCGGCCTGCTCGGTGGCCTGGGCGCAGATCTCCTCTATGCGCTGCTCGGCCTCGTCGAACGTCGGTCTGCTGTCGATCACGTTGCCGAGCTCGTCTCTGATGTCGTACACGGAAAGCTCCTCTCGTCGCGTTCAGGGTGGCGGCCGGGTCGCGCCGGCCATGCGCCCGAATGGCGTTCTGTGGAGAACTCATCAGGGGATGTCGCCGATGTGGATGAGGGGCGGGCGCTGGGCCCGCCCCCTGCTGTTAGATTGCCGCTAGGCGACTCGGCCAGGTGATGCGGTGGGCGGTGTCGTAGGCGACTGCCCAGGTGGCGAGTTGCCGGTCGTAGGCGTCGCGGTCATCGCAGATGATCGTGAGCCCGCCAACCCGGACGCGGAGCTCGCCGCACCCGCTGGCCGAGTGCTGCGGGTTCTTGCCCCACACCTGCCGTCCCGGTTGCCAGCCGGTGATCGTGACCGCCGTCTGGATTCTGGTAACCGGGCTTACCAGATAGGCGGCGGCGCGCTGCCCGGTGAAGATCTGGGGGGCGATGCCGGAGGCGTCGCGCCAGGCCTTCCAGAGGCACCAGATGGCGTGCGGGTCGGTGACCGTGATGACCAGCCCTGGGATCAGGATCCGGAGGGTGTCGAGGATGGTCTCGACGTGGGTCTCGTGGTCACCGGCGTACCGGGCGGTGACGGTGGTGGTGTGATGGGCGGAGATGTTCCCCATCGGCTCTCCTCTGTTGAGTTCTCAATCGGCCGCGGGTTCCGGGGCTCTCACCCCCCGTCCCGACACCCCATAAATCTACCACACTTCTGTACTTGGGTGGAGGGGTTGACGGAAGAAAGTAGCCTGAAGATTCGGCTCCTCAATCGGCCGAAGGGGCCGGCGGACTCTCACCGGCCGCCGTGCCGAATTCCGCCGGCCCCACCCCCTGCCTCACCGCCTCGTACGCGGCCGCTCCGGGCCGGACTCGCCCGCGTCCGCGACCACGCACCCCGGCGGGATCAGCTCATACTCCTCAGCGGTGACCGGGATGCGAAGATGCCCCACCCGGCCCCGCGAGTAGATCCACCACTCGCGGTCGCCCCCGACTCCGGCGAGCAGCCGTATGGCTTCCCGCTCGGCAAGGGCCTCGTTGAGGGTCATGTGCTGGGTGCCCGGATCCCACGCGCTGACGGAGGCATGCCAGACCGGCCGCCCTTGGTTGAGGCGCGCTCAACGATCCACCGCCAGAATCGACACGAGCAGCAGGCCGGTGGCGTGGCGTCGTACCGCCCGGTAGGCGCCGAGGTCCTCGCGGCGCGGGTCGGTGAGCGGGTGCGCGAGGGCGTAGCGCTGACGCGGGTTCATCCGGCCGCACCCTCCGGCCGGCCCGACCCGGCCAGGGCGCGGGCGAGTTGCTGTTCGAGCGCCTTCACCTGGCGGCGCGTCTCGGTCGCCAGGTCCTGCCGTCTCTGCCGCTCGGCGGCCAGCGCGCCCTCCAGTTCGGCGATGCGCTGCTCGGCCTCCCGGCGGATCGCGGCGATCCGGGGCCTGGCGAGCTCGGCGGCGCGGTCCTCGATGTAAGCGGAGAGGTTGGCGATCGAGTCCCGCAGGACTTGGGCGAGGTCGAGTTCCGGTTTCTTGTCGGAGGGCGGGGGCGGCTCGACGACCGGCGGGGGTAGCTCGACGACCGGGAGGGACTCGACCGGTTCGGCCAGCGAGCCGGGGGCGAGCATGTAACCGACACGGTCGATGCAGCGGATCAGGCTACCGCCGTCGCCGAGGCGCCGCCGCAGGCTGTAGATGGACACCTGGACGTTCTTGATGGAACTCGGCATCGGCGTGGTGTTCCACACGTTGATCGTGAGGTGGTCGTAGGTCAGGACGGCGCCCTCGTTGAGGCCCAGTTCCAGCAGCAGCCGGAACAGCAGACGCGTCAGGTCCACCGGCCGGTCGTCGACCCATGCCCGGTAGGCGCGCGTGTCGATGTGGAGGCGGCCCCGGCCGGTTGTGCGTGTGGGGGTGGAGTCGTGGTCGCTCATCGCGCTTTCCTGGGCATGGCCTGGGGCTACAGGCCCTTCGGTCACTATCCGTGATGGGTCGATTACTGATAGACCTGCGTCGCGGGTTTCGGATCTGGAGGAGCGTGACCCGCGACCAGAGGGCTGTCCGGCGGCCTTGCTCACATTGCCTCCGCCTTGCCGGGCAGCCCTTCCCTCTCCACTGCCGCAGGTCACCGAGAGCCCCCTTGACGCACGACGATGGCGTCGTCGGGCACGTATTCACGCTTGGTGAGCGAGGCCGGAGCGCCGGTGTGGGAGCGGCAGACGCGTTCCCAGGAGGCGGCGCCGCGATACCAGCGCCACCCCACGCTCGGTGTGCAGCCCCAGGCGCACGACGCGGCGGGGGCGGGGTCGGGTGGGAGGGGACGGCTAGGCGTGGGTTTGGGCACTGGGCGCCTCCTGGTCGTGGTCGGGGTGGTGGCGAAGCACGCGTACGCGTTCGGCATGGGTGATCGGGGCGTCTTCGGGGCCGCGCCAGTGCGGGTCGATCCATTTCGGCCGGTGCACTTGGCGGGAGGGGTACCACTGGTTGCGCCAGAACCCGCGGACGGGGAACCGGACGCCGATCTTCCGCCCGGTCTCTTCCGCCGCGGCCTCGGGCCCGGCCCCATGGCCGGAGTCGTCGTGCGGCAAGGTGGTGTACCGGCGTGGCCGGGCGTCCAGGATCTGAATGTCGCCGGTCGGGTAGCCGGAGCGTTCCAGCCGGCGGCGCAGGCCTCTCCGGATGGGTTCGGCCCGCTGGTAGACGAGGGGTTGGCGCATCAGCAGCAGCGTGGCCATCAGGTGCTTGGCCCAGTACGAGGTGTAAGCCGGCTTATCCGTCTCGGCCAGGCGCTCCTCGAGGCTCGCCTTGTTCGCCTGGTCGGCCGTGAACTGGATGCCGTACTCGTTGTCCGGCACCAGGCGGGTCACGATGTCGCGGAGGTGATCGCGGTCCCGGTCGTCGTGGAGTTTGGCGAGCATCTCGGCGCGGTTGCGGTAGAAGCTCATCCACACGCCGCCGTGCCGCCATTGGCCGCCGGCGTCGTACGGGCCCCAAGTGCAGGCGCTGACGCCGACCTCTTCGCGGCCGTCGCGCGGATCGAACGCCAGGCGGCCATCGATGACGAGCGCCGTGAGTTCGGACCGCTCGTATTGCACGAGCGGCGTCTCGTACACGACCAGCCCGGCCGGGACGGGGAAGTCGTCGGCATCGGGAGGGAACGCGGGCATGGAAGCGGCGGCGGTCTGCACGAGCTCGGTCATCTCGGCGGTGACGAAGTACAACTCGGCGTCGGCCAGCGTGCGGGTCTCCTGGGCGACGAGCATCTCGGCGTAGGCGTGCATCATGCCGGGGTGCCCGTCGAGCTCGGGGCGGCCCATCATGGTGCCGGCGCTGTGGGACATGCGGGCGTGGAAGGCCAGGCCGCGGCCGTCGCGTATCCACTCCAGCAGGTCGCGGCGCAGCGCCGGCACCTCGTCGGCGGCAAACGGGTCGATGGTCATGGTCGTTCCTGGTCGGGGTCGGGGATGGCGAGCTGGCCGGGGATGTCCCGCCATGTGCGGACGGGGATGGCCGTAGGGATGCACAGGCGGCGCCTGGCCCGGTTGTAGGCGCGTCGGCACTTGTCGCCGCGGCGTTTGCCGTCTGGGCCGACGCGCAGGGACTCTGCGGCCCGGATGCGGCGTCCGCAGTCGTCGCAGCGCGGCACCCACCGCCCGCGACGACGGCGTCTCCCGCGGCGGCGTGGAGTCCAGAGCGCCAGCTGCGTGCTCACTCCGGCTCCTTGGCGGGCTGCCGGGCATCGCGCTCGGGGGTGCCGGTGTCAGGTTCGATGTGGATGAGGGCGACCTGGCGCACGTCGATGTACGCCACCGGGTGCGTGTTGTCCGGGGTGTCCACCAGCACGCGCTTGAGACGGCGGCCGTGCCGGCTCTTGACGAGGTGGTACTTGACGATGGGCAGGCGCAGCTGGGCGCCGGACCTGAGTGTGATGACCATGGTGCGGACGGTCTGCTCAGCCACCGTTCGCCGCCCGGTCGAGATCGGCGAGGAATCGGCCGATCAGGTCCGCACTCTCAGAGGCGATGAACGCGCTCACCCCGTCGGAGGTCTCCCGGGCGTAGATCTCCGCCCTCTGCCGCTCGGCCCAGGCCCGGCGGAGCGCGGCGAGCCGGGCGAGCAGTTCGGCGGCGTGCTCCTCGGCGGCCTGCTGCTTGCGCCGGGCGTCTTCGACCTCCCGCCCGGCCGCGACGCCGGCCAGGGCGATGTGCTGGGCGGTGAGCTCGGCCGCGCGGGCTTCGAGGCTCTCGGCCCCGAGGCGCTCGGCCAGCGCGCGTGCCCGGGCCAGCTCGTGCTCGGCGGCGAGCCGGAGCAGCGTGCCGAGTTCGACGCTGCCGGTGTTTTGGTCCTCCGGCAGCAGGTTGGCCAGGCATTCTCCGTCGACGGTGTCCGGGCAGAGGCGGGCGGTCTCGCGTTCGAGGTAGGGGCAGTTGAGTACCAGGAACGGGTGCACGTCCATGTCCGGGCACAGCCGGTAGGCGCCGAGTTCGGCGATCTGTTCGCGCAGCTGCTCGGCGAGTTCGCACGGCATGGTGCCGGTGTGGCAGTGGTAGTGGTTGATCGCGGCCTGGAGCAGCGTGCCGAGATCGACGCCCGTGCGGTAGCGGGTGCCGTGGAGCAGGTTGCTGATGCAGCGGCCCGGCGTGCAGGCGTCGTGGTCGTGCTCGTGCGTGCACTCCAGCACCAGGTACGGGCCGTCGTCAGCGTTCAGCTGGGTGGCGGCCACGCGGTAGGCGGCCGGGCCTGCGGTAAGGGCGGCGCGTTCGGTGGTGGTGTCGGTCATCGTGTTCTTCCAGGGTTGAGCGCCGGGCGGGTGCCGGCGGCGGGTCAGGGGCGGAGGGTTCGGAGCCAGGCGAGGACCCGCCACACCAGGGGCACGCCGGTTGGGGCGTGGGGCAGCGGCGGTGCCTCGTCCTGCGGGGCCTTCTCCTGCGCGGCGGGCGGCGGCTCCTGCGGGGCGGCCGGTGTGGGCTGTGGCGGCTCCTGGGACACGCTGGGCGTCTCCGTGGCGGGCTGTTCCTCGAGGGCTTGTGGGGCCTCGTGCTCGGGGGTTTGCGGGCTGTCCGTGCACTCGGCGCACATGGGCGTGCTCAGCTCCGGCGGGAGGGTCTGCCAGCCGTCGTTGACGGGCAGCCCGCACCTGGTGCCGTTCCCGGACGGCCGGTGGGCCACGACATGCCGCTCGCCAGGGGCGAAGATCATGCTCATCGGCGTCCCTTCCTGCGACGCGCGCGCCCCCGACGGCGCGGGTCGATGCGGATCACGTTCGGCGGGTCGGGCAGCACGACGGGCAGCGCCTCCTGCACGGCCGGGCGACCGGTGCAGGTGGCCACGTGCGGCCGATAGCGCTCCTCCCAGCGGGCCGGCGGGCGGGCGTCGGCCCCGTCCAGGCTGCGAGACACCCACGAGCGGGGGGCGATCCGGTAGCAGGCCTGGTTGCCGTCCTCTGCCGGGTGCGGGTCCACCGCGAGCCGCTTGCCGGCCGCGGTGGTGGTCCACAGCACCGACCGGCCGCAGTCGCGGCAGGCGCGCAGCTCGCTCGGTGCGGGGATCATGCGGCGCTCCTCGCGGCTGCCAGGCAGGCGGCCCGTTCTTCGGGGCCGGCGCCGAGGCTGGCCAGGGCGCGCTCGACCGTTTCGGCGTCGAGGGTGATCTCGGTGTCGCCGGTCCAGGCGCAGGTGCAGATGTCCGGGTCGTTGGCGCAGGTTCGGCAGGTGTGTCCGAGGTCGGCGTCGCGTCTCAGGCGGGCCAGGGCGTAGCGCAGCTCGGGCACGTGCTGGTGCTCTTGGAAGCAGGCTTCGCCGATGACCATCTCGGCGTAGCGGGTGATCGCGTCGGGGCTGTAGCCGGCGGCCAGGGCCCGCTTGAGGAGGGCGATGAGTGCCCAGCCGTAGCGGGTGCCGAGCAGGGGCCGGTAGCGGGGGATGCGGGCGAGGATCCCGGCGGGGGTGTGGGCTCTTAAGCGCGATGATCTTCCGGGTTGCGCCGAAGGCGCTCGTGCGGTCGCGCGCTCGTTACGGTCCTCGAGGTCGCCTACGGCGAGAACCCGGGATTCATGTACTCCCTTCGTACTGGTTGATGTACTCACGACGTACTCCACCCCAGTGGTTGGGGTCCAACGCTCCAGTGGTTGGGGTTCAACGCTCCAGTGGTTGGGGTCAAACTCCCCAGTGGTTGGGGTCGAACTTTGTTCGGTCGGCGGGTTATCCACAGGGCCGACGGCCTCGTTGGACCCCAATGGTTGGGGTTCAACCGAGCCTTCAATCGGGCCGGACAGCACCCGCGGCCCCGCCGGCGTCCCCCCGTGAAGCACGCACGGACCGACCCCCGGCGTGGCCGTGCCCCGGCCCGCTCGCCGCGTGCACACGCCGCCCTTCTTGGTCGGCGCACCGCACCGCGGCACCTGCTCCCGATCGCCCGGATGCCGGTCCAAGGGCGGCCACGCCAGCCGGTACACGTTCGGGTGCCGGCGGCGGCGCACCACTACCAGCCACCCCTCCGACTCCAGGTCCTCCACCGCCGCCGCGGCGGTCGTCTCGGAGATCCCGCAGTCTTCTGCCAGGGACGTGATGCTCGGGTTGCAGTGCTTTCGCTGGCGGCCAACCGTGTGCACGTACAGCCGCTGCGCGACGTTCACCCGAGAGGGATCCCAGCCACGGCGGGAGTAGACCAGCAGGATCCACTGCAAGCCGCGGTCGATGCTCAGCTGCCCAGGTGACAGATAGGCGGCGGCCCACGCAGGGGCGGGCGCGTCATCGACCGGGGTTGCCTCGCCCGGTTCTTCCTCGCTCACTTACACCTCGCTTCAGGGTGGTCTCGGTCACTCCTTGGGCGGGGTCTGTCTTCGCCGCAGCCAGGCGGCCAGCTGCTCGCGGGTGCGGTCGCCGACGACGCCGTTACGCAGCCGCTCCAGCGCGGACGCGCTGACGTCGGCCTGCACGGCGATCTGCCACCACTTCAGGCCGAGCTCGCGCCGGCGGGCGTCGACGGCGGCGTGCAGCTGCTCGGGTGTCATGACGCGCTCAGGGGGACGACGTCGCGGGCGCGCACGGTGTCACGCCACTCGTTGTTCTCGCCGTCGTACTGGGGTTGGTCCCACAGCACGTACACGACCTGTTCGCCGCGCAGGGTGCCCAGGCCGGTGATGATGCCGATGCCGTGGGTGCCGATGACGCGCTGGCCTACTCGGCGGGGGATCATCACGTGCGATCGCCTCCGATCAGGTCGGTGAGCATGCGGTTGCGCTCCTGCAACGAGGTCGCTTCGTCGGAGGCGGTACGCAGCTCCTGCTCGGCGCGTACGGCCTTGATCCACCAGTCGTCCGCCCGGCGTCGGGCGTGGTCGCGTTCGGCTCGCAGGAGGCGGATGTGGGTCTGCTGGTCGCGGTCCCGGTACCACCACCAGGCCGCGTTGGCGGCGGCGATGGCGGCCAGGGCTGAGATGAGGAGAATCTCCATCAGCGCGACCTCCCGCCTGACTCGGCGTGGGCGGGGCAGGGGCCAACCTCGGAACACGTGCACTCCGCATTCGCGGTGTTCTTCGCCAGCCACCAGGCCTCGTGCAGGTCGCCGCGGCACATGGCGCAGATCGCGCCGTGCGTGGTGCCCAGGCCGCACTCCTGGCAGTCTGTAAGGGGGCCGGTCCGCGCTACGACGGTGTCGGCGGCCTGCGCCTGCGCACACGCGCCGCACACCCCCTCAGGCAGCGGATCGCCCGGCGTGAGCTTGATCGGCGTCTCGGGCACGACGGCGAGGGCGCCGCACGCGGTGGGCGTGAGCGTGCCCGGCCGGGGCGACGCCATGAGCCAGGACGGCACGGCGAACAGGTGCCGGACGTCGGGGTCCGCGTTCGCGTATGGGCTGTACGGGTTGGGCTCGAGACGGGTCACCGGGCACCTGCCTTCGCCGTATCAGCGGTCCCGGGATCGGCGTGGCCAGCCTGGTCGGCGAGGGGGAAGCACCAGATGCTCTGGCCCTCGGGCAGGACGATCTCCCAGGGGCCGCGGATCAGGCCGTAGGCGGCCCAGTCGCAGCCGCGTTCGGCACGGCCGCGGCCCTGGTCGGTGGTGGGGTCACCGGACAGCGCGCCGAGGGTGCGGCCGATGCATTCCTGCCCGAGGATCTCCCAGTAGCGGACCTCGCGGCCGTGGGCGTCGGTGCGCGGATGGCTGGTCAGCGCGACCGTGAAGTCCAGGCCGGTCGCCGTGTCGCTGCAGTTGGGGCAGGCGAACGCCCATTTCAGAGGGTCCTTACCGAACCGTTTCTCGGCTTCGGCGAGGAACTCGGCGTGGGTGAGCTTGCGGTGCGCCATCAGAGCACCGCCGTCTCGTGCTGGGGAACGGCCGGGACCGGGTTCGCGGGACGGACGAGGCGGATCGGGCCGAGCTGGTCGTCGGTGTGGACGTCGGACCAGTGGTAGTCGCGGCCGTCGGGGGCGTACAGGTAGACCCGGGACTCGCCACGGCCGCTGGTGCGGCGGGCCGCGTACCACTCGGTGCCGTGCGCGTCGGCCCAGATCTGGCCCGGCTGCGGTTCGCCGTCGGCCGGGGCCACGCGGGTGATCTTGACGGTGGGCGCGTAGGCGATCGGGAAAAGGAGATCGTCCTGCCGCAGGGTGATCCCGGTGTCGTTGGCGAATTGGATGCGGCCTTCGATGGTGACCCGGACGTGCTCGCCGGGCTGGTGGGTCGGAGCGCTCATGATCGTCTTTCTTGGGATGGTCAGGATGGGGAATGGGGGCCGGCCGCAGCGCGGGCCGCGAGTCCCTCCGGATGCGGCCGGCACCCCGTGCCCGCCGATGCGCGCTTCCCCTACGCGCTGGGCGGGCGGTATGGGAAGTCAGGGGGAGCTGCGGCTCCGGTCGGCGCGGGGCCGACGTCGACGGCCACCGCGGCCGCGCATGCCGCGGCCGCGGGCACGCCGGCTGCGACGCACGTGCACCAGCCCGCACGCGCACGTGTATGACACGCCGCCCGGCTCCTCGGCGTGCGCCTCGGCAGGGGTGACGTAGCCGGTCAGCGCGGGGTCAGGGCAGTCCAGGACGAACAGCCATTCCTCGCGCGGCCAGAGCACGTCATGCACCTGCGCCAGCTCGCCGTCCAGGCTGTCGAGCTCGGGGAAGTACTCGGGGTGCCCGGGTGGCACGTACACCGGGTGCTCCAGCAGGGCGGCCTCGGCCGTCCGGCGACGGGGGCTGTATGCACGCTCCCGGCGTTCCAGCCGGTCCCAGAAGACCAGCACGCCGACGAGGTAGGCCACCGTGATAACGGTGGGGATGATCACCTCGGCCCTCATGGGGTGTGGTCCCCGTTCGGGTGGGCGGTGGCGTCCGCCACGACGGGCATGAGCCCGGTCTCCGCCAAGACCGCGGGCGCGGGCGGGCTGGAGGTGTGCTCGGCGCGTGCCCTGACCTGATCGGCCAGGAACTCCACCCGGCAGTGCGGGCAGTCCCGCCGCGTGTCCGCCGGCTCGGCCGCCGTGGCCGCGGCGGCCGTCTCCTCCGGGGTGACCGGCCGTAGCTGGTTGCCGCATCCGGTGCAGTAGCGCGCGCCAGGCGGCGCGGCCTGCTGGGCGAGCACATCCCCGGTCGCAGGCGCGGCCGGAGCGGAGGGAGCGAGGCGGGCGTGGGAAGCGGCGCGCATCGCCGCGGCGATCGGCGCGGCGGTGCGCTCCCGCTGCCGCTGCTCCAGCTCGGCCCGTACCAGGGCTCCGAACCGTTCGGCCGTCTGGCTCAGATGCCAGGCGAGGTGCAGGCTGGCCTGCAGGCGCGTGTCATCGGCGTCACGGGGAACGCCGACCATGATGCCGGCCAGCCATAGGATCAGCGTCGTCTCCGACGCCTCCACCGAGACGGTGTCTGGGGTGATGTGCCGGTCGGCGGCGTAGACGGCGCGCGGGTACGACTCCGCAGGGGCCGGGGGGTGTTGGCCGTTGTTCATGCGAGTCCCCGTTCGGCCAGATCCTGGGAGATCTCGGCCTGCTTGGCCAGGAGGTGGGACAGCCCGTCGGGGGTTTCAGCGTGGACGGTCATGGCGAGCCCGCGGTCGGTCTGGTCTCGGGTCAGCTCACCGAGGCGGGTGGCGTAGCAGCGCGAGACGAATCCGCAGTCGCCGCGGCTGGTCCAGATCGACCAGCCGGGGTTGGCGGCCTGGAGGTTGACCAGCGGCTCGGGCAGGTCTTCGCCCGCTTTAGGGTGGATCATGATCTGCTCCCTTCGGGAGTCTTGCTGGTGCTGGTGGGACTGGCGATCGCCATGGGCGGCCCCCCGAGAGCCGCCCGTGGGGAGGGGCTACAGGACGAGCTCGCCGCCGTCGGCGAGCCGGACGGTCACGGGGCAGGTGCAGTCGCCGAAGCAGGCGGCCTCGCACCGGTGGCACTTCACGCAGTACGGCGAGCCGCCGCAGCCGCAGCAATGGTCAGGGATGCGATAGCCGGAGCCGTTGCACGAATAGCAGTCGAACCCGTCGTCGCCGCCGCACCCGCACTCCTCCTCGCCGTCGCGGCAGACGTCGCAGGGCACGCACACGTGGCAGGCCTCATCGGCGGTGCAGTCGCAGTCAGCGGCGGGGGTGGTCTGATCGGAGGCCCACGCGGCGGCGGGGCAGCGCTCGCACGTGCGGAATCCGGCCCGCCACTCGCTGCCCGCGACCCGGTGGCCGCAGGTGGCAACGACGAACCCGGGCTGCCCGGGGATCTCGCTGCCGGGGTTGGGATACTGCGCGGTCATTGGGATCGCTCCTGCTCTGCCTCGATGGCGTCGGCCGCCGCGCGCAGGTCGGCGGCCACCTCGTCTCGGTTGCGGGGTGCGGACCAGCGGGTGACCACGTCAAGGCGGCCGACCGCGCGCAGGTGGCGGATCAGCTCCACCAGGGCCTCTTGCGCCAGGCCGTAGGAGGCCGCGGCCCGGCGCAGGGCGTGGTGGACGTCGCTGCGGACGACCCGCGCGTGCGAGAGCGCGGCCACCTGGTCGGCCGCCTCGCGGAGCACGGGCGCGATGCTGGCGGCGGCGTTCGTCGTGGCCATCACGCACCACCCCCCTTGCGAGGGCTGAAGCCGTCCCGGAGCGCGGCCTGAACGTCACTGCGGTGGTAGCGGCGGTGGCCGCCCAGCGTCTGGATGAAGTCGAGCCACCGGTTCTGCCCCCACCGGCTGACGGTCTTGCGATCGACACCGAACAGCTTCGCCACCTCACCGGGGGTCAGCAGCTCTGGCGTGTCGGGCGGCAGCTCGTACGGTTCAGGCATCGCGCACCTCCGCGTCGCCGCAGGGGTAGCGGTAGCGGCCGCTCGGCGTCGGGGCCGGCTCGCGTACCTCCACGTCGACGTAGCGGCGGATACGACCCGCGTGGGCGGGAAGGGGGCGGGAGGTGTTGGCGATCCGCCAGCCCGGCATCGTGTCGGCGGCGAGCGCGAGCACTTCGCGCACCTGGTCGACCACGTGGGCGGGGCCGATGATGCGGACCTGCGTCACGTCGGCTGGCTGCTTGGGTTTGCCGCTGTAGCGGCCGGGCGTGGTCACTGGCCCTCCCGGAGCGCCTGGTCGGCGATCTCCTCGGCCAGGCGCTCGTATTCGGCGTCGGCGGCTTCCTCGGCCATGCGGGCGAGCTGCTCGATGAGGTCGTGGCGGCCCTTCACGACGCCTCGCTCTCTGCCTCGCCGCTGCCCGGCCGACGTACCGGCGGCCAGTCGGGGTCCTCGTCGGCCGGCGGCGGTTCGAGCGCGCTCTGCTGGTCGCCCGGCGCGATCTCGCCACCGATGACCGGGTGCTCAGTGGCCTCGTCCGGGGCGGTGTCCGGCGACAGATCCACCCGCACGCCCTCATCGACGGCCAGGGCGTAGGCGAGTTCGGTGGACTTCGGCAGGAGCTTGGCCAGGCGACGGACCATCGTCTTGTGCGCCATGGCCTCGAAGTGGTCCCGCCAGGGGCCGGTGATGAAGGTCTCGCCGGTCTCCTTGTCCTTGCCCTTGGCCATGGCGTACTTGTCGCGGTGGGATTCCATGTCGGCCTGCGTCATGGGGTCGGTGACGCCGTAACCGCCGCCGACGAGCCGGGCCACCGCGTAGTACAGGCGGGCTGCGCCGCGTGGGCCGTCGAGGAAGGGGACGTGCCGCAGGGTGTCACCTTCCAGGCCGTATTCCAGCTCGAAGCGGTCGCACTGGTAGACGGTGCGGGGGGCGATGTTCAGCACGCGGCCGGTCCGGTAGGCCAGTTCGGCGTACCCCTGGTAGCCGATGATGAGCTGGGCGCGGTAGGCGCCCATCGGGTTGCCCTGCGCGTTCTTCGGCCCGGCGTTGGAGTCCCAGAACGGGATCAGCCAGCCGTGGCCGAGCGCGCCGACGCCGGGCCGCAGGCCGAGCTGGGCGAGGGTCATGAGGCCGCCCAGGACGCTGTCGGCCTCGCACTGGTCCAGCTTCTTCGTGGTGCGCAGGCACGTCATCGCGTCGCGCACGAGCTGGGCCGCCTCGGCGCCCTTGGGCATCGCGAGCTGGTAATGCGGCTGCATCTCTCGGATCTGCTCGATGAGGGTGGCCGGCTTCTTTTCGATCTGGCCGCGGGCCTGCTCGGCCCGGGCGGCGAGGTTGCGTCCCATCAGGCTGCGAGTCCCTTCTTGACGACGTGGAAGCGGCGGCCGCGGTAGGCCGCGTACAGGTCGGGGTGGAGTGTCTTGACGGCCTTCTCGTCGAGGACCGTCTTCTGGCAGGCGGCGGCCACGTCGGGGTGCGCGGCGGTGAAGGCTTCGGCGTTGAAGTCGCCGGTGTTCTTCCAGGTGACGACGTCCTGGCCGATCCAGGTGCCGACGGTGGCGTCCTTCAGCTCGCCGCACACGTCGGCCTTGGCAGCGTCCTTGGCCTTCTTGAGCGCGGTGGCCTCCTCCGCCCAGCCGGCGTAGCGGCGCAGCGTGGCGACCGTCTGGGCGTCGAGCGCCACCTTGCGGCCGCCGGCGGTCGGGTACAGCTCGTTGAGCGCGCGCAGCGAGGCGGCGCTGCCGTCCATCGCGGGCGCGGTGCCGTCGAGGACCATCTGCCACAGCTCGGCCTCGGCCTCGACCATCACCTTGATGAGCCGCTCGTCACGGTGAACGTGCCGGATCTCCAGCCGCTGCCCGCCGATCAGGACGACGGCGTAGCCGTGCTCCTTGCCGGTGACCGCGAAGTAGTGCTGCAGCTGGGCCTCGGCAGCGTCCGCGACCTGCTCCTCGTCCCAGTCCGCTGCCTTGTATGCCGACGTGGTCTTGATCTCCACGATGCCGTCGTCCGCGCTCAGCCGGTCCACGCTGGCCAGTTGCCAGGCCCGCTCGACATGCTGAAGGAGTCCGCAGGTCTGGGTGGGGATGCCGGTGCGCTCGGTGAACTCCTCGGCGAGGATCGGCTCCAGCTTGCGGCCCCAGTACATGGCCTCGTTGTCATCCTTGGGGCGCAGCAGGCCCCGTTTCTCGGCCCACACGCTGTAGCGCGACCCGTACGGCGAGAGCCCGAGCACGGCCAGCGCGTCCGACCCGCCGATCCCGCGCCGCCGCGCGGCCAGCCACTCCTCGCGCGACGCGTCTGCTGGGAGCACGAGCTGGGCGGTCGGCGTGAACAGCTGCCCGGTCTCGGGCATGGTGGCGGTCACCGGGTCACCTCCGGCCTGATCGCGCACGGCTCGGCCGTCACCAGGACCGGCCGCTTGCCGCGCACCACGGGCAGGACCTTGGCGGCGTCGAGCTCGCACAGGCGCGCGGCCTGCTCGACCGACAGCCCGTCGTTGATCTCCCAGGTGATGGTGAGGCGGATGCCCACGCCGGGATCGCTGCTGCGGATGCTGATGGGCGCCGTGCTGCGGCCGGCCATCACGCACCACCCCTGGCGTCGGCCGGTACGGTCCAGGCGCCGTACGTGACGGTGCGGGTGACGACGACCGCGTCCACCACGGGGCACAGCGGCTCGTTCTCCTGCCAGGCCCGGACCTCCACCAGCTTCTCGGCGGCGGTGGCGGGGCTGCACAGCTTGTACTTGATGCGGCGCTTGAGGCGAGGGTCCCCAGGGGCGCGGCTGATCTGGGTGTAGCGGATGCCGTACTCCGTGACCGTGTGGACAGGCGACGGCGCGGCCTGCTGGTTGCTGTTCACTGGCCACCGTCCTCACGCAGGTAGAGGCTGGAGGTGGCCTGGAACGCATAGTTCAGGTGGTCGGTGAGCTGGGCAGCGGCCCGCCGGGCTGCCGCTACGCCGTGCCTGGCCCGGGCCGCGGAGTTTCGAGCGTCGTCGCGAGTGTCCGCGAGACGGCCGGAGGTGGCCTGCGCGGCCAGCCGGGCGTCGAGCTGCCGGAGTAGCTGGTCGAGTCCGGCGGTAGCAGCGTGCAGGGAGCCGAGGACGTCGTAGATGGTGCTCGGGTACGGCAGGGCCTCGGCGTCCATGGTGTGGTGGTCGAGCACGCGCACGCACTCGGCCAGCCCCGCCGCCACCTGCCGCGTGTACTCGCCACTTCGCGGCTCGTACGTGTCCAAGTACAGATCCGTCATTGCGCACCTGCCACGGTGTCGAGCTCGGGGCGGGCGGACAGCTCGGCCAGGTCCGGCCCGTCGATGGGGATCAGCTCCCAGATCCGCACCTTCTGGCCGATCCACGTCCCCTCGACGATGAGCCTGCGCCGGGTCTCGCTGTGGGGCTTGACGCTCCACTGCGCGTCGTCGAGCAGCGCGGCCCACTGGTGGAGGATGACGCGGGTCACGTCCAGGGAAGGCCCCACAGCGGGCATGGCCTCGATCACGCCCTCCCGGTTGATGTGCCAGGAGAAGGAGTCGGGCACGGGGTGGGTGAGCAGGTTGGCGAGCGCGGCGGCGGCGATCTGCTGCCGGTGGCGCATGGTGGGGGCGGTCATCGCGTCACCGTCGCGGGCTGCTCGGCGGGGCGGAGGGCGGCGATCGAGACCAGCTCCTCGTGCTCGGGCTCGTCCCGCCATCCGGCGAGGTCGACCATGCCGCCGCCGTTGCGGCCGATGGCGGGCACCATGCGTACGTCGGGGCGGTGGATCCAGACGGTGTCGTCGTCCTCCCAGCCGCGGACGATCCAGGTCCCGTCGTGGCCGTTCCAGGTGACGGTGTCGCCGTCGGCGGGCGTCCACTCGCCGTCGTGGGCGTGCTCAGCGGCGCGGATGGCGCGGCGGGCCTGGTCGATCAGCGCGCGGGCGCGGTCGTTGATGGCGCGTTCGGCCTCGTCCCACGCGGGGTCGGCGGCGCGGTCGTCGGCGTCGCCAGGGGCCAGGCGCAGCTCGACGGCCAGGAGCGTGGCGTAGAGGGCGTGGTAGAGGACGGCGCCCTCGGACCCGGTACGCACAGCGGCCAGGTGCGCGAGGGTGGCCAGGATGCGGGTGGTGCGGTCGATGTAGCTCACTTGGCCTCACCACCCGTCAGCGCGTCGAGCAGTGTGCGCAGCGGAGCGGCCTCGTCGTCGGTGAGCGGGAGCTGCCAGGCGCGATCCAACACCTCGGCGAGCATGTCGACGGCGGCCTGCAGCTCGGCGTCGGTCAGCGCCAGGACGTGCAGCTGCTTGCCGGCGAGCGCGGCGTCGACGTCGGCGCGGCGGAAACGTCGGTGGCCACCGATAGTGCGGATGCAGGGCAGTCGTCCGGACTTGGCCCAGCGGATGACGGTCTTGGGGTCCACCCGGAACAAGTCGGCGACCTGGCCGGGGGTGAGCTCGTCTTGCGGGCTCGCGATACGGTTGGTCATGAACTCTGCGCCTTTCTCGGGCTTGGTTGAGGTGGCGGGGTCGTCAGCGGGCTCATCCGGTTGCGTCGGGTGGGCCCGCGGCGGTTTCAGGCGGAGGCCGGTTACTCGGCCGGGGCATTCTCGAACTGCTCGATCCAGGCGCGCGCCTTGCTCTCGCGGATCTTCAGTCGGCGGCCGATCGGGAAGAATTCGGGTCCTTTCCCAATGGCGCGGTAGTGGCGGAGGGTCTTGACCGGCACGCGGGCGAGTGCGGCCACTTCCTCGAAGGTGAGAAGGGGATCCTCCTCGCGGAGTACGGGGGTGGTGGTCATGTGCGGCTCCACATCTTCGGTGTTTGAATCTTCGAACATCAAGGGCGTGAAAAGGCTGGCCACGGGCTTGCCGATGGCCTCTGCGATGGCCTGGGCGGTGCTGGGCCTGCATCGGCGGTGGCCGCGCAGCAGTAGGGAAAGGAACTGCTTGGTAACGCCTGAAGCTCGGGCTAGTCGCACGGTGTCGAGTCCGGCAGAGGCCATGGCGGCGCGGAGTCCGGCCGGATCTCGGGGCGTCAGGGAGGACTCGGTCATCGGTTGCCTTTGCTTTCTGTCGTGCGATTAATCGCACAGTACCGACCGTTGCCGACGACTGTCTAGCACTCTCGCCGAGATTCTTAGAGACAGCACGCGTCGCTTACCGGTTAGTTCTGGTTTACTCGCCTCACTGGTTGACTGCATTACCGATCAGGTACAAAGAGGTGCGGGTGGTGATGTCCGAATCATCGACCGCCAGCGAGGAGGAGCAGCAGCATGCCGACGAGTGGTGGGACTCACGGCAGCGCCCCGGCAACCCCAGCAGACCGTCTCAGTGCCTTCGTCCGCGACTGGCTGACCGAACATGACGAGAGCACCCGCCGCCTGGCGGACAGGGCCATCGATCCCGAGACCAACTTTCAGCTCCAGCATGGATGGATCGCTAGCCTCGCCAGGGATCGTGTCCCTCGTGCGCCTGAGCTGTGGCGATTGCGTGCGCTGGCGGCTGGCATGGGTGTCCCGGTTCGGAGGCTGGCCGAGCTGGCGGCGGCTCAGTGGCTCGGCGTGGAGGTGGCAGAGGTGCCGGCCGGGGCGGATTCCGCGGTAGTCGTGACCGTTCCCGAAGGACTTTCCGAGGAGGATCGAGCTCGGTTCGTACGGATGGCGGAGGACTTGGCGCGCCACCTGACAGAATGACACTCCGTTACTGACCGGCAACGCGCACGTAACAATCGCAGTGATGTGCGAACTAACACACGACGCTCCCGCATCGGACGGTGAGAATCGGTCATCTCAGTTACTCCCCGTCATTTACCGGCACAGAGAGCGGTCGGTGCCTTATGTCTGTACTGATCTCCGTCAGCCTCGTCCCCCCTTGCTGCCTCATCGGCAGCCCTGTGAACACCGTGCACTTCCCCGGCCGCACGGAGTTCCGGATCGATCGCACCTCGGGGACCGACCCGCACCTCATCGCCGCACTCGATGCCATGGCTGGCCAGGCGCACAAGATTCTCGCCGAGCTGATCGACCCCCAGCATCCCCCCGCACTGAGATACCACCGCACCCGCGACGTCGACCTGTTCGACGTCGACTTCCAAGCCGAGCAGGTCGACGTCTACGTCAACAGTCGACTCATCCGGCGCCATATCGCCGAACACCTCGCGGCCCAAACCACTCACTACATCCGCACCCGCATCGCAGGCAGGAGAGACGACGATGGCTCATATAGCCAAGCTCTGCAACTGCCGTGACCCCAACGGAAAGAAGCTCGGCAAGAGCTGCCCCGATCTCGCCAAACGCCACCACGGCACCTGGTGGGCCCGCTACGAGGCGCCGCCAGGCCCCGACGGCAAGCGGCGCCGGCCGTGGGCCGGCCCGTACCCGACCAAGACCATCGCCGAGCAGGAGGCCAAGAAGCTGGAGACCGGCGCCGACAGCGGCAGGCCGGTCCCGGACCGCAAGGTCAAGGTCGGCGTATATCTGCAGGAGTGGCTGGACGGCAAGGCCAGTCTCAAGCCGTCCACGCGCCGCTCCTACCAAGAGCACATCGACCTGTACTACAAGCCCGGCGTTGGACACCTGAACCTGGTGGACCTGCGCGAGAGCCATCTGGAGAAGCTGTACGCCGCCATGCGGCAGATCAACAACCTGCCCGCCGGCGAAGAGCCCGGCGAGCTGCTGCGGCGGCTGGTGGCCGCCCGGAAGAAGGCCACCTGGACGCGTGACGGCGAGAACGGGCCAGGCCTGTGGCAGCGCCGTCGGCTGACCCCCGCACGGATCCGCCGCATCCACGCCACGATCTCCTCGGCCCTCGGTTCTGCCCACAAACGCAAGCTGATCGAGCACAATCCGGCGCCGCACGTCGAGCTGCCGAAGGTGCCGCGCCGGCGGCCGGTGGTGTGGACCGCGGCCCGCGTCGAGGCGTGGCGCAAGACGGGCAAGCGTCCCGCCTCGGTGATGGTGTGGACGCCGCAGATAGCGGGTGCGTTCCTCGACTTCTGCGAGGCGGAGGAAGAGCGGCTGTATCCGCTCTATCACCTGGTCGCCACCAGGGGTCTGCGCCGTGGTGAGGTGTGGGGGCTGGAATGGCCCAACGTCGATCTGGAGACCAAGGCGCTGGCGCTCCTCGAGGACGAGGAGGACGAGGACGACGGCGCCGAGGACGACGCTAGCCTCAAGAGCGAGTCCAGCTGGCGCACGGTGACTCTGGATGAGGAGAACGTGCGCCTGCTGAAGGCGTGGGCGATCCGGCAGAAGCGCGAGCGCCTGGCGGCGGGGGAGAAGTGGATCGACTCCGGTCGTGTGTTCACCGACGAGCTGGGCGCGCCGCTGAGGATCGACTACATCGGCGATCATTTCGACGTGCTCGTTAACCAGGCTGGGCTGCCGCCGATCCGGCTCCACGACCTGCGTCACTGCGCGGCGACGTTCATGCTCCTGGCGAAGGTGGACAAGAAGGTGGTGTCGGAGACCCTCGGGCACAAGCAGTACGCCTTCACTCAGGACATCTACACCAGCGTCGTGCCGGAGCTCGCCGAGGCGGCCGCGGAGGCGACGGTGGCGGTCATCCCGCGTCGGCGGAGGGAAGCGTGATGCGTCCTCAGGGACGCGTGATCGTTTGCGGGATGGTCTGGCAATGGTCTGCCAGCCCGGTTACCGATCTTTACCGGGGGGCTAGTTGACCAAGGGATGTGCTGGTAGGGCGCCCGGGGCTCGAACCCGGAACCTACGGATTAAAAGTCCGCAGCTCTGCCAATTGAGCTAACGCCCCCACGTACAGCAAGGGTACAGAGATTACTGCCCAGTACGCGACGCGGTTCCCGCCCCTCACAGTAACGGATCGACGCAGCCATCAGTTTCCTGACCGAACCAGAACCCGACGTCCAGGTCCAGGTCCAGGTCCACCCCGGTACGCGGGCCCGAGCCGAACGAGACACCCCGGGCGCACACGCGTGGTGAAGATCCGGGATCGAAGAACCCCGGCTCAACGGTACGCGGCGATCCCGGTGAGCGCCTCCCCGAGCACCAGCGTGTGAATTTCCTGGGTCCCTTCGTACGTCAGGACGCTCTCGAGGTTGTTCATGTGCCTGATCACCGGATACTCCAGCGTGATCCCGTTCCCTCCCAAGATGGACCGCGCCTGCCGGGCGATGTCCAGCGCCGCCCGTACGTTGGCCAGCTTGCCGAAGCTGATCTGCCGCGGCTCCAGCCGCCCCGCGTCCTTCAGCTCCCCGAGATGCAGCGCGGTAAGACCGGCCTGGGCCAGCCCCACGTACATCCAGGCCAGTTTCTCCTGCGTCAGCTGGAACGCCCCGATCGGCTTGTCGAACTGAACGCGGGTCTTCGCGTACTCGACGGCCGACTCCAGGCACGCGCGCGCGGCGCCCACCACGCCCCACACGATGCCGAAGCGGGCCTCCGACAGGCACGACAGCGGCCCCTTCAAGCCGACGACCCCCGGAAGCACAGCGGACTCGGGCAGACGCACATCGTCGAAGTAGAGGGATGAGGTGATGGAGGCGCGAAGGGACAACTTCTTGTGGATCTCGGGGGCGGAGAAGCCGGGGCTGGACGTGGGCACGACGAAGCCGCGGATGCCCTCGTCGGTCTGCGCCCAGACCACGGCCACGTCGGCGATCGAGCCGTTGGTGATCCACATCTTGCTGCCGTTCAGGATCCAGTCGGATCCGTCTTTCTTGGCGTACGTCCGCATGCCGGCTGGATCGGACCCATGGTCCGGCTCCGTCAGGCCGAAGCAGCCGATCGCCTCGCCGGCGGACATCCGGGGCAGCCACTCATCCTTCTGCTCATCCGAGCCGTACCGCCAGATCGGGAACATGGCCAGCGAACCCTGGACGGACACGAACGAACGCAGCCCGGAATCGCCCGCCTCCAGCTCCCGGCAGGCCACGCCGTACGACACCGCGTCCGTTCCGGCGCAGCCGTACCCCTGCAGGTGCATGCCGAGCAGGCCGAGCGAGCCGAGCTCGGGCGCGAGGTCGCGCGCCGGGAAGGTGGCCTCCTCGAACCAGTCCCCGACGTGCGGGAGGATGCGGTCGGAGACGAAGGATCTGACCGTGTCGCGGATCAGCCGCTGGTCGGCGTTGAGCCGCTCGTCGAGGCGAAGCAGGTCGTCCATCTCGGATCCTCTCCTTACACGTAAGGGGTTACCAGGGTTCTACCAGGGGGAATCCCGATGTGCTAACACCGGGTACGCGGGCAGTCTTGAGACATGAGCGAATACCACGAGCACAACGTCAAGAAACTCCGCCGCACCGAGAAGGGCCGGATCGTCGCGGGCGTCTGCTCCGGCATCGGGGAGTACGTCGGCATCGACGCGAACATGATCCGCATCGCGCTGGCGATCGCGACGCTGTTCGGCGGCCTGGGCGTGGGTGTCTACGCGATCGGCTGGCTCCTCATGCCGGACGAGCACAGCGACACCTCGATCGTGCAGGACCTGATCAGCAAGTCGCAGAACCGCGGCACGAGCACCGACTGGAGCGGCGAGCACAAGCCCCAGTCATGATGAGGCCACGGCCCGGGCAGGCACCCGGGCGGTCTTGTCCCCCCGAGACTCGGTCCAGACCATGGCGAGCGCGGCCGCGCAGGTGACCCCGGTGATCCCGGCCAGCGCGACCACCGGCTCAGGACCGAGTCTCTCCGCCGCGAACCCACCCACCAAGATCCCGATCCCCTGGACGGCCATCAGGCCCGACTGCACGATCCCGAACGCCTGGGCGCGACGTTCGGGCGGAACGGACTGGACGAAGGCGGCATTGGCCGCGAGTTGGTACGCCCCGCCGATCCCCGACAGAAACCACGCCGCCAGCACCACGGCCAGCGACGGCCGCATCGCGGTCACGACCAGGGGCGCGCAGCTCAGCATGGCCATCCAGCCCATGAGCCGCAGCCGCCCCGGCGGTGACACGAACCTGCTGAAAAGGAACGCCCCCACCACCGTCCCGGTCGGCATGGCCGCCATGAGCAGCCCGGTGATCACGGGGACCGGCAAGGTGCCCGTGTAGAGCTTGGCCGCGTACGGCACGGCGATGCCTTCGGGGAGCACATAGAAGCCGCACAACCAGGCGAACAGAACGAGCGTCCGCAGCTTCCTCGACCCGAAGACGAGCCTGGCTCCCGCCCTGGTCATGGTCCACATGGACGGCTTCGAGCCGTCGTCGTGGGCGGCGCGCCGGCGGCGGACGCCGGAAATCAGGATCAGCGCGGAGCCGAGGAACGTCGCCGCGTCGAGGGCGAGTGCCCGGTACGGGCCCATCGTGGCGATCATCGCTCCGCCCGCCGCGAAACCGAGCATCTGAACGGCCTGGTTCGTCATGTTCTGGAGGGCCGAGCCGATGACGTATCTGTCGCCTGCCAGGATTTCCGGCAGCAACGCCGCCCGCGCGGCCGAGAACGGCGCGCTGAGCAGCACCACGAGGAACACCAGCGTGCACAACGCCCAGAACGGTATGCCGGGCACCGCCATCACGGCCACCAGCCCTGCTCGCAGCAGATCGCAGGTCAGCATGACGGCCCGGCGCGGGAACCGGTCCGCAAGCCCCGCCAGCAGCGGGCCGCCGACGATCGAGGGAAGGTACGTCAGCGCGTAGACGCTCGCCGTGGCCAGGGCCGAGTGCGTGCGGTTGTAGACCAGCACGGCGAGGGCGACCTGCGCGAGCTGGTCGCCGAGGAGCGACAGGCCCTGGCCGTACCAGAGTGCCCGGAACTCCCGGATGGCGATGACTTCCCGATAAGTGGCTTGGTGTAGGTCCGCACGTCGATGCCGTCCCGGCGCCCGTCGCGCCCGCATGGCCCCCATTGGACTCCGATGTGCCTGACTCAGGGTGTTCGCTATGTCACCTAAGGTGCCTGATCACTATGTCAGCCGCAACCCAAAGAAGCGAACCCAAGGCAAAGGGTTACCAACCCAGCTCGTGGAGCCTTGCGTCATCGATCCCGAAGTGGTGCCCGACCTCGTGCACGACCGTGATGCGCACCTCGTCGATCACGTCGTCCTCGGAATCGCAAATTTGGCAGATGGGATTGCGGTAGATCTCGATGCGGTCGGGCAGGACTCCTGAGTACCAGTCGCCGCGTTCGGTGAGGGGGACACCGGTGTACAGGCCGAGCAGGTGGGGCTCCGGCGGATCATCGACCACAACGACGACGACATTGCTCATGGCTGCCGCGAGGTCGGCGGGAATCGTGTCCAACGCTTCGGCCACGAGTTCCTCGAACTTCTCCCGCGATACCTCGATCACACCTGCCATTCTGCCCCGACGGTCAGGTAAGCAAGAAACCATATGAAGTTTCTCCACAGGTCAACGGCAATCCTTCGATCGAGGCCGTCGAGGGTGGCGGCGGTGCTGCTCGTGGCCGCCGTGGGCGCGTGGCTGGGGATCTTCTTCAGCGGCACCGTACGTGCTCAGGTGGGTCCCGTCGAGACCGGCATGTCCCTCCGGCCGGCCTGGAACGGCGAGACGGTCGTGGACGCCAGCCCGCTCGGCACGCTCACGTTCCGCACCCACGACGCGCCGCTGCGGCTGCGCATCACGCTCGAGAACATCGACCAGCAGCGCGCGAGGGCCTTCATCGAGGATCCGCGCCTGGCCGACCGGCTGCCCCAGCTCATCGAGAGCGATCTGCTGGACGGCGTGCGGGCCCTCGCCATCCGCTCGCTCCTGTGCGCCGGCGCCGGGGCGCTGCTCGCGGTCCTGATGGTGTTCAGACGCCCGCGCGTGGCGCTGCTGGGCCTCCTGGCGGCCTCGGTGGCGCTCACCGGGACCGCCGCGCTCGCCGCGCTCACCTTCCGCCCGAACTCGCTCGTGGAGCCCCGCTATTCGGGCCTGGTCGCCGCCGCGCCGTCTCTGGTGGGCAGCGCGGAGGCGATCGTGACGCGTTTCGAGTCGTACCGGTCCCAGCTCACCAAACTTGTGACGAACGTCTCAAAGCTCTACGACACGGTCTCCACCCTCCCCCTGTACGACGCCGACCCTAGATCCATCCGGGTCCTCCATGTCTCCGATATCCACATCAACCCGATCGCCTGGAACGTCATCCGCTCGCTCAAGGACCAGTTCGCCGTGGACCTGATCATCGACTCGGGCGATATTTCCGACCATGGCACCAAGGCTGAGAACAAGTTCCTCGACGAGATCGGCCGCCTCGGGGTCCCGTACGTGTACGTACGCGGCAACCACGACTCCATGACCACCCAGAAAGCGGTCGAGAAGCAGAAGAACGCCGTGGTCCTGGACAACAAGACCCAAACAGTGGCCGGCCTGTCCATCTACGGCCTGGGCGATCCCCGCTTCACCCCTGACCTGTCGGTGGCCGTCGACTCGAACCCGGCGACTCTGGCGCGATTCGCCCGCGCTCACCTCGCCAAGGTCGGCAAGGCCGACGTGGTGGCCGTACACGACCCGGACGTCGGCAAGGGCTTCAGCGGCGCCGCGCCCATGATCCTCGCCGGCCACACCCATGAACGTAAGACGACCATGCTGCCGTCCGGCACCCGCATGCTCATCCAGGGCTCCACCGGGGGCGCCGGCCTGCGCGCCCTCGAACACGCCCAGCCCACCCCGGTCCAGGCCTCGGTCCTGTACTTCGACAAGGAGACCAAACGTCTGCAGGCGTGGGACGACATCACGCTGGGCGGGCTGGGGGAGCAGTCGGTGTACATCCAGCGTCACGTGGAGCCCGACCCACATCGTATGATTTCCCCAGAGCCAACGAACGCCCCGTCGCCAACGGGATCGGTCAGCGGCACGCCATCGCCGAACGCCGGTCCGCCACTTTGGCATCAGAGGCAATCGTCCCCTATGCTTCAGAGGTCTCCGACGGAAGGCGGCAGGGAATCCTGAGCCCCCATCGTCTAGCGGCCTAGGACACCGCCCTTTCAAGGCGGCGGCACGGGTTCGAATCCCGTTGGGGGCACTGCGAGCGCCTAGCGCACCGCGAAACGGCTGGTCGAAGACCACCGCAGAGCTGGTAAGCTAAGCGAGCGCAAACAGCACGAAACGCAAGGTCCTGTAGAGCAGTTTGGAGTGCTCGCCACCCTGTCAAGGTGGAGGTCGCGGGTTCAAGTCCCGTCAGGACCGCTCTAGGTCAGGTAGCTCAGTTGGTACGAGCGTCCGCCTGAAAAGCGGAAGGTCGGCGGTTCGACCCCGCCCCTGACCACAGCAACTGACCAGCCAAGATGCCCCGAAGCGAAGATCGCTCCGGGGCGTTTTTGTGTCTGTGACAACAACACTGACAACAGCGTCGCCGCCCCTGCTGCTGGGCCCGTCCATGGCAGGCTGATGCTCGTGTGGTTACCTCCTTGGCCTGCGGCGAAGGATCCGGATCACGGTACGGTGTTGCCCAGGGCGCTTCGGACAGTTCGCCCCCCACATCACTGATGAGGTCGCCTTCTACCGGGCGATGGGAGAGGCGATCAACGGGCCTGGCGGCTACTTCGGCCGGAATCTCGATGCGCTGGACGACTGCCTGCGGTCCTTAACTGGCCGTTCTCCTGTCACGGGGAACGGCCAGTGATGTTGTGAGTCACGCGAGTCATCCGGTCATTTCTGGAGCTTCCGGGCAGCGGTCAGGACCAGGTGGGCGGTGTTCTCGGCTGCCGCGAACTGACCGGCCATGACACGAATCGGCACCCGGACAGGCCACCACCTGCTCGTCACCCGAACTAGTGGGGATCTTGATTGCCTTCAGAGGCGTCTTCGACGGTTTCCGGCGTGATCAGTTCTACCTCGTTCTCCGTCAGTGCGTCCAAAAGATCAAGCGGTGGGGTGGAGTCTGTGACGAGGTAGTCGGCGCCCCCGAGTTCGGACACCTGGGCGAAGAGCCGGCGACCGAACTTGGACGAGTCAGCCAGGATCGCCACGCGCGCCGCCCGAGAGATCATCTCTCGCATCATCGCCGCCTCGGCGAGGTTGCTCGTCGTGTACCCGGCGGCCGCTGAAACGGCGCCGACCCCGATCAACGCCAGATCGCAGCTGATGTCCAGCTCGCTTCCGTCGGACGCCTGGAAGCTGACGGGGCCGATGGTGGTCAGCGTGAGAGTGCGGACTGCGCCGCCGAAGAAGTACACGTCGCGGACGGCTGAGGGCGACAGTGCCGGGGGCACGAGCAGACTGTTCGTCACCACTGTCAGGTCCCGATGGTCGCGCAGGTTCCGGGCCACGGCAAGCGTAGTCGTACCGCCGTTCATCATGACGACTGACCCATCTTTGACCAGTGACGCGGCAAGTACCGCAATCTTCTCCTTCTCGCGTTCTTCCATCTTGAGCCGCACGTCCACGGCCCGGTCGACCCGGGAAAGGGTCGACTGACTGACCGCTCCGCCATAGGTGCGGACCAAGACGCCGTCGGCGCTGAGCTGGTCCAAGTCCCGCCGGATCGTGTCGATGGAGACGCCGAAGCGCTCTGCGAGTGCGCTGACCGTGACCTGCCCGGCCTCTGCGACGTATGCCGCCAGTTGGGCTTTACGTCCTGCAGGTAGACGACGCTGCCGATCCTCTTCGTCAAGAGTCACTGACCCTCCCATCTCTGCGGTAGTTGCGCTACAGACCAACGCAACAGAGGAGTAACACCGGCCTAGAACTGCAGACTACCGCATATCCCTGCTCCTTCCGGGCAAGATGCTGCCACTCCAGGAAGGCTGGCCGACAGAGGTCTCCTCTGTTAGCACACCTCTTCTGTTGTGTGCCGAACTGTGCGGTTTATAGCCGGATTCTGCGGTACTAGGTCTTGTAGGATCGCGTGATGCGTTGTTAATGTGGCGGAAATCGGCAAAGAGCGGTAACACCTGCACAGCAAGGAGGTCGCGATGACCGGAGGCAGCACCCGGTTGCAGGGCCGGACAAGGCGACTACTCGGGGTGATGGCGGTGGCGGTGATCGGCGCCACGGTCGTGGGGTGTGGTTCTAACTCGGGATCAAGCGCGGGATCAAGCGGGGACGGGACCGTCACGCTGGAGTTTGCGCAGTGGTGGGCGCCGGAGCTGCCGGCGGGATCGTTCGACAAGCTCATGTCGGAATTCACCGCGCAGAACCCGACCATCAAGGTCAAGCTGTTGAGTGGTCCGTACGCGTCCACGAAGCAGCAGTTGGTGTCCGGAGCGGCGTCGAGGACGCTGCCTGATGTTGTGGGCCTCGACGGTGCATGGGTGAGCGACTTCGCCAAGCAGGGTGCCATCGCTGACCTGTCCGAGCTCATGGCAGCTGCGAAGTACGACTCAAGCCAGCTCGCGAGCCAGATACAGGTCAAGGGGAAGACCTACATGATCCCCGTCGTGAACTTCGTCTACCCCCTGTTCGTCAACAACGATCTGCTCTCGAAGGCGGGGATCAAGACGCCTCCGAGCACGCGCACGGAGTTCTTGGAGGCGGCCAAGAAGATCAGCGCACTTGGCGGCAACGTCAAAGGCTGGGCCCTGCCACTCGACACCGCTGTTCCCAACGGCGTCCAGAATGACGTGATGTCATGGCTGTGGGCATCGGGCGGCAGCATGCTCACCAAGGACGGGAAGCCCGATCTGACCGGCCAAGGCGTCAAGAGCACCGTGGAGTACGTCAAGAGCCTGAACGACGCGGGCGTCATCTCGCCCGGAGCACTCACCATGAAAGAGCAGGACAAGGTCGAGAAGTTCTCCACCGGTCAGGTCGGCATGGTGATCGATTCCTTGGCCCACATCACGCTGATCAAGAAGAACAATCCCAAGTTGGACTTCACGGTGGTGCCGGTCCCGGCCGAGGACAGCTACACCGGCAAGCGCGGCATCCCGTACGCGTCCTGGGGCATCGGCGTCGCCGAGTCCTCGGAACACAAGACCGAGGCGTTCAAGCTGGTCCAGTTCTTGATGAACAAGCAGGCGAATGCGCAGCTGAGCACGTTGGCGAACGGCTTCCCTGGCAACAAGACGGCCGAGCCGGACTTCAGCAAGAGTGACCCGCTGTTCAAGACGGCCTTCGACATCTACAAGGCGGGGTATCCCGCCAACGAGTTCGTGGGGTTGCCCATCCGCGTCAGAGCTAATGAACCAGTCCCGGTCCGAAACACCTATCAGCCGCGGGTAGTTTGATCACCCGTTGGAAGAGGTTGGAGCAGGTGGCAGGACCACAGCAGGACCCCAAGCAGTCCCC
>NZ_JBQQBQ010000036.1:0-104027 GCF_052245915.1 Nonomuraea sp. 10N515B | reverse complement strand
GGTCACCGGGATCATCGTGGTCGGGGCGCTGGCCATCTGGATGCGGTTCGACACCGTCAACCAGCGGCGCAAGGAAGCCAGGAAGGCCCAGGTCGAAGCCGAGTTCGAGGAACTGTCCAACGAGCCGACGAAGGGTGGCTTCCCGGTGCCACCGCTCGATCTGCCGCACTACCACGGGGTGCAGCACAAGGAGATTCCCAGTGGGACTAACTGATTGGCTGAACCCCGTCAAAGGCTTCGGGGTCACCTTCCATACGATGTTCAAGAAGCCCGTCACGACGAACTACCCGGAGGAGAAGAGGCCGACGGCTCCTCGCTTCCACGGGCGTCACCAGCTCAACCGCTGGCCCGACGGGCTGGAGAAGTGCGTGGGGTGCGAGCTGTGCGCCTGGGCGTGTCCGGCCGACGCGATCTACGTGGAGGGCGCGGACAACACCGATGAGGAACGCTTCTCGCCGGGCGAGCGTTACGGCCGCACCTACCAGATCAACTATCTGCGGTGCATCCTGTGCGGTCTCTGCATCGAGGCCTGCCCGACCCGCGCGCTCACCATGACCAACGAGTACGAGCTCGCCGACAGCACCCGCGAGGGCCTCATCTTCACCAAGGAGATGTTGCTCGCGCCGCTGACCCAGGGCATGGAGCAGCCGCCGCACCCCATGCGGCTCGGTGAGACCGAAGAGGACTACTACCGGCTGGGGCGGACCAATGGGTGAGACCATCACGTTCTGGGTGCTGGCCGTCGTCTCCGTCGGCGCCGCGCTCGGCATGGTCTTCAACCGGAAGGCCGTGTACTCGGCGCTGATGCTCGGCACGGTGATGCTCTGCCTCGCGGTCCTGTACGCGGTGCAGGACGCGCCTTTCCTGGCCGCGGTGCAGATCATCGTCTACACCGGCGCCGTCATGATGCTGTTCCTGTTCGTGCTCATGCTGGTGGGCGTGGACTCGTCCGACTCCTTCGTCGAGACGATCAGGGGCCAGCGCGTCTGGGCGGTGCTCGCCGGCATCGGCTTCGCCACGCTGATCATCCTGGCCGTGGGCAACGCGATCTTCGCTCCCGAAGTCGGGCTGGCACAGGCCACCGCGCAGGGCGGCTACATCCGCTCGATCGCGCTGCTGATATTCACCAAGTACGTCTTCGCGTTCGAGATCACCTCGGCGCTGCTGATCACCGCGGCGCTGGGCGCCATGGTGCTGGCGCACCGCGAGCGGCTCACCGACAAGCCCACGCAGAAGGACCTGGCCCGGGCCAGGTTCGCCGGCGACCGGCCGTCGCCGCTGCCGGGCCCCGGCACCTACGCCACCGGCAACGCCATCGACATGCCGGCACTGCTGCCCGACGGAACGGTCGCGGAGTCCTCGGTCAACCGCTACATCGCGCGCTACGACGTCGAGCACGACCACCTGCCCGCTGACCCCAGGTTCGCCGCGGCCATCAAGCACACGGTCGAGGAAGACGCCGACGAGCGCGACATCCACGCGCGCGACGAGGCCGAGGAGCAGGACGCCGAGCAGACCACCAACGAGGTGAACAAATGACGACGCAATACCTCGTCCTGTCCGGCCTGTTGTTCGCCATCGGCGCCATCGGCGTGCTGATCAGGCGTAACGCGATCGTGGTGTTCATGTGCGTGGAGCTCATGCTCAACGCCTGCAACCTCGCGTTCGTCGCCTTCTCCAGGCAGGTCGGCAACTTGGAAGGCCAGATCATCGCGTTCTTCGTGATGGTGGTGGCCGCGGCCGAGGTCGTGGTGGGCCTCGCCATCATCGTGACGATCTTCCGAACCCGCAGGTCCGCGTCGGTCGACGACGCCAACCTGCTGAAGTACTAAGAGGTGACTGGTGGAATCTGAAATCGCTCAGATCGCCCAGCACACCGGCGGCATGATCGGCAACGCCTGGCTGATGATCGCTTTCCCGTTGCTGGGAGCGTTCATCCTGCTGGCGTTCAACCGGCTCACCGACCGCTGGGGCCATCTGCTGGGCGTGGCCATGTCCCTCGCCTCGTTCGTCGTGGCGGTGCTGGCGTTTGTCGAGCTCATCGGCTTTGGGGAGAACGAGCGCCGCCGGGCGGTGCACCTGTGGGAGTTCATCCCCAACCTCGACATCAACATCGGGCTGCTGATCGACCCGCTGTCGATCAGCTTCGCGCTGCTGATCACCGGTGTGGGTTCGCTGATCCACATCTACTCGATCGGCTACATGTCGCACGACGAGCACCGGCGCAGGTTCTTCGCCTATCTCAACCTGTTCGTGGCGGCGATGCTGCTGCTGGTGCTGGCCGACAACTACGTGGGCCTGTTCATCGGCTGGGAGGGCGTCGGTCTGGCGTCGTACCTGCTGATCGGGTTCTGGCAGTTCAAGCCGTCGGCGGCGGTCGCGGCCAAGAAGGCGTTCGTGGTCAACCGCGTCGGTGACTTCGGCCTGCTGGTCGGCATGTTCGTCATCTTCACGACGTACCAGACGCTGTCGTTCGCGGAGCTCAAGCCGATCCAGGCCGAGAACGGCACCACGCTCGCCATCGGGCTGCTGCTGCTCCTCGGCGCCTGCGGCAAGTCGGCGCAGCTGCCGCTGCAGTCCTGGCTCCTGGACGCCATGGAGGGTCCGACTCCTGTGTCGGCCCTGATCCACGCCGCGACCATGGTCACCGCCGGCGTCTACCTGGTGGTCCGGTCCGGGGTGTACTTCTTCCCCGAGGGCTCCGGCGCCGCGCTGGCCGTGGCCATCGTGGGTGCGGCCACGCTGCTCGCCGGTGCCATCATCGGTTGTGCGAAGGACGACATCAAGAAGGGCCTGGCCGGTTCGACGATGTCGCAGATCGGCTACATGATGCTGGGCGCGGGCCTCGGCCCGGTCGGCTACGCCTTCGCGATCGGCCACCTGATCACGCACGGCTTCTTCAAGGCCGACCTGTTCCTCGGGGCCGGGTCCGTCATGCACGGCATGAACGACGAAGTCGACATGCGGAAGTACGGCGGGCTGCGCACGTTCATGCCGCTGACCTTCGTCACGTTCTTCATCGGCTACCTGGCGATCATCGGGTTCCCGCTGCTGTCCGGTTACTTCACCAAGGACGGCATCATCGAGACCGCGGTGCACCACCAGCCCATCCTGGGCTGGCTGGCCGTGCTCGGCGCAGGGATCACCGGCTTCTACATGTCGCGGATGGTCTTCATGACCTTCTTCGGCCAGAAGCGCTGGGCCGAGGGCGCACACCCGCACGAGTCGCCGGCGGTCATGACCTGGCCGTTGATCATCCTGTCGATCGGCGCCATCGGTCTGGGCGGCTACCTCGTCCTGAGCAACCGGCTCCTGCTGTTCCTGGCGCCGGCGGTCGGACGGCCGACGGAGCTGCCGGAGTTCCACTTCACCAGCACGCCGGGTCTCGCCACGCTGGCGCTGGTCGCCGTGGGTGCGGCCTTCGCCTGGATGCGGTACGGCCGGGTGGAGGTGCCCGCCGTTCAGCCGCGCGGTTCGTTCCTCACCACGTTCGCCCGCCGCGACCTGTACGGTGACGCGCTCAACGAGTCACTGTTCATGCGCCCCGGCCAGTGGCTGACCCGCCTCGCCGTGTTCTTCGACAACCGCGGCGTCGACGGGCTGGTCAACGGCCTGGCCGCGGGCATCGGCGGCAGCTCCGGGCGCCTCAGGCGGATCCAGACGGGCTTCGCCAGAACGTACGCGTTGTCCATCTTCATCGGTGCCGCCCTGCTGACCGGCGCCCTGCTCCTCGTTGGGACCATCTGATGTCACCCTGGCTTCCGATACTCATGGCGGTGCCCGTGGTGGGCGCCATCGTGGTGGCCCTGCTCCCCAAGGGCAGTGACAAGCTGGCCAAGCAGGTCACGCTGCTGGTCTCGCTGCTGGTGCTGGTGCTCACGGGCGTCATGGCCGCCGGGTTCAAGCCGAACGGCGACCGGTTCCAGTTCGTGGCCGAGTACAACTGGATCCCCAGCTTCGGCGTGAAGTTCGGGGTCGGCGTCGACGGCGTGGCCCTCGTGCTCATCGCGCTGTCGGCAGTGCTGGTGCCGATCGTGGTGCTGGCCTCCTGGCACGACGCCGACGGGGTCAAGAGCGCCGACGGCACCGTGATCGCGCCCAAGCGGTCGGTGAAGACGTATTTCTCGCTGCTGCTGGTGCTGGAGACGATGATGATCGGCGTCTTCGCGGCGACCGACATCTTCCTCTTCTACGTCTTCTTCGAAGCGATGCTGATCCCGATGTACTTCATGATCGGCTCGTACGGCGGCGCCCAGCGGTCCTACGCGGCCGTCAAGTTCCTGCTGTACTCGCTGTTCGGCGGCCTGCTCATGCTGGTCGCGGTCATCGGGCTCTACTTCGTGGCCGGCAAGAACACGTTCATGTTCCCCGAGCTGATCGGGGCCATCCAGGACCCGGCCATGCAGAAGTGGCTGTTCGCCGGGTTCTTCATCGCCTTCGCGATCAAGGCGCCGCTGTGGCCGGTGCACACGTGGCTGCCCGACGCGGCCGCGCAGGCGCCGGCCGGGGCCGCCGTGCTGCTGGTGGGCGTGCTGGACAAGGTCGGCACGTTCGGCATGCTGCGCTTCTGCCTGGAGCTGTTCCCGGAGGCGGCCAAGGCGTTCACGATGCCGATCGTCGTGCTCGCGGTCATCAGCATCATCTACGGCGCCATCGTGGCCATCGGGCAGAACGACATGAAGCGGCTCATCGCCTACACGTCGATCTCGCACTTCGGCTTCATCGTGCTGGGCGTCTTCGCCATGTCGGACGTCGCCCAGTCCGGCGCCGCCCTCTACATGGTCAACCACGGCTTCGCCACCGGCGCGCTGTTCCTGGCCGCCGGCTTCCTCATCGCCCGGCGCGGCTCGCCGTACATCGAGGACTACGGAGGCGTGCAGAAGGTCGCGCCGGTATTGGCGGGCTTCTTCCTGGTCGCCGGTCTTGCGGGGCTCTCGCTGCCCGGTCTGTCGTCGTTCGTCAGCGAGTTCATGGTCATGATCGGGACCTACTCGAGCGCGGCCCATGGCTCCGGGGCGCTGACGGCGGCCGCCGTCATCTCCGCGGTGGCCGTGGTCCTCGCGGCCGTCTACATCCTGTGGATGGTCCAGCGGGTCATGAACGGGCCGACCGCCGAGCCGGTCAAGGCGTTCAAGGACCTGAACGCCCGCGAGATCTGGGTGCTGGCCCCGCTGGTCGCCCTGATCATCGGGTTCGGCTTCTTCCCCAAGCCGCTGCTCGACGTGATCAACCCGTCCGTGCAAGAGACCCTGACCAACGTGAAGGTGCCGGTCTCCACCATCGCTGAGAAGGGGACAGGTCAGTGAACTCCATTCCAGCGCCGACGATCGAGTACGGCACGCTGGCGCCGCTGCTGGTGGTGTTCGGCGCGGCCGTCATCGGCGTGCTCGTCGAGGCGTTCGCGCCGCGTTACCTGCGTAAGGCGATCCACGTACCGCTCACTCTGCTGAGCCTGCTCGGCGCGTTCGCACTGGTGCTCGTGCAGGTGCTGCGCGGCCAGGTGTCCACGACGGCCGCCGCCATGGGCGCGGTCGCGGTGGACGGGCCCTCGCTGTTCATCTGGGGCGTCATCCTCGTCCTGTCGTTCGTGTGCGTGCTGCTGATCAACGACGAGGGCCACTTCGTCGCCTCGGCCGCGGCCGTGCCGGGCAGCGCCGACGAGGAAGAGGCCGAGACCGTGACCGGCGGCGCCGGCCACACCGAGGTCTACCCGCTGGTGTTGTTCGCGGTCGGCGGCATGCTGCTCTTCCCGGCCTCGCACGACCTGCTCATGATGTTCGTGGCCCTCGAGGTCATGTCGCTGCCGCTCTACCTGCTGTGCGGCCTGGCCCGCCGGCGTCGCCTGCTGTCGCAGGAGGCGTCCATGAAGTACTTCCTGCTGGGCGCGTTCTCCTCGGCCTTCTTCCTGTACGGCACCGCGATGGTCTACGGGTACGCGGGCACCGTCTCGCTCCCCGGCATCAACCAGGCCCTGGCCGAGGGCGCGGCGCTCGACCCGCTGCTGATGATCGGGCTCGCGCTGCTCGGCGTGGGCCTGCTGTTCAAGATCGGCGCGGCGCCGTTCCAGGCGTGGAAGCCGGACGTCTACCAGGGCGCCCCGACCCCGATCACCGCTCTGATGGCCTCGGGCACGCTGGTCGCGGCCGTGGGCGCCGTGCTGCGGGTGTTCTGGGTGGGTCTGGGCAACCTCGACTGGAACTGGCGGCCTGTCATCTGGGTCATCGCGGCGCTGACCATGGTCGTCGGCTCGGTGCTGGCGATCACGCAGACCGAGATCAAGCGCATGCTGGCCTACTCGTCCATCGCGCACGCGGGCTTCCTGCTCGTCGGCGTGATGGCCACGTTCGGCTCCGCCGAGCAGAACGCGGTTTCGCTGAAGGCGATCCTGTTCTACCTGGCGGTCTACGGCATCACGACGGTCGGCGCGTTCGCGATCGTCACGCTGGTGCGCGACCCTGGCGGCGAGGCCGGGCACCTGTCACGCTGGGCCGGGCTCGGCAAGCGGGCCCCGATCCTGGCCGGGGTGTTCGCCTTCTTCCTGCTGGCCTTCGCCGGCATCCCGCTGACCAGCGGCTTCTTCGGCAAGTACGCCGTCTTCGCCGCCGCGCTCAACAGCGGGACGCAGCCCGGCGATTCGATGGGCGGCTGGATGGCCGGACTGGTCGTCGTGGGTGTGGTGGCCTCGGCCGTCGCGGCGTTCTTCTACGTGCGCGTGATCGTGCTGATGTTCTTCAGCGAGCCGGCCGCCGATGGCCCGGCCATCGTGGTGCCCAGTGCGGGGACCGTGGCTGTCATCGCCGTCGCGCTGCTGGTTACCGTAGGGGTGGGGCTCTACCCGGAGTCCATGCTCAGCGTTGCCAACGAAGCTGCTAGCAGCTTGTTCATCAGATAAGGGGATCTCGTATGTCTGCGCCACCCGTGGTTGACCTTCCCATTGAGGACGAACGGTTGGCGCAGGACGTGGCCACCGGACTGGCCGCGGTGGAGAAGCTCCTGCGTTCGTCGGTGGAGAGTGAGGACGCCTTCGTCACGGAGGCGTCCAAGCACCTCATCGAGGCCGGCGGCAAGCGGTTCCGCACGCTGATGGTGTTGCTCGCCGCCCAGTTCGGCGATCCGTCGGCGCCGGGCGTCGTGCCCGGCGCGGTGGTCATCGAGCTGACCCACCTGGGCTCGCTCTACCACGACGACGTCATGGACGAGGCCCCGGTACGCCGAGGCTCCCCGTCCGCGAACGCCCGGTGGGACAACACCGTCGCGATTCTCACCGGCGACTACCTGTTCGCCCAGGCCTCCGACATCCTGGCCGACCTCGGCCCCGAGTTGATCCGTATCCAGGCGCAGACGTTCTCCCGCCTGGTCCAGGGCCAGATCCGCGAGACCGTCGGCCCGCGCGCCGACGAGGACCCGATCGCGCACTACGTCAACGTCCTGGCCGACAAGACGGGCTCGCTGATCGCCGCCTCCGGCCGCTTCGGAGCCCTGCTCTCCGGGGCTCCCGCGGACGTCGAGGAGCGGCTGAGCCGCGCCTGCGAGGCCATCGGCGTGGCCTGGCAGCTGGGGGACGACCTGCTGGACGTGGCCTCCACGGGGGCGCAGTCGGGCAAGACGCCGGGCACTGACCTCCGTGAGGGCATCAAGACCCTCCCGGTCCTGTACGCCCTGGCCGCCGACGACTCCCCGCGCCTTTCCGAGCTGCTGTCGGGCCCGGTGGCCGAGTCCGACGTGGACGAGGCGTTGACCCTGCTCCGTGCGCACCCGGCGATGGCGCGGGCGCGGGCGGAGCTGGAGGCGTGGGTTGACCGGGCGCGGGACGACATTTCCGGCTTGCCGGATATCTCGGCGCGCGACGCTTTTTTGGCGCTATGTGACTACGTGGTCCAGCGTTCTGGCTGATCTCCTGACACGCGCGGCCGCCCGGGCCGTCCTGATGCTGTCGTACGTGAAGATCGCCAAGGCCAGCCAGACGATCGAGAACCCGATCCACCGGCTGGGCGGCATTGTCTCCTTGGCGATCAGCACACCGCACGCGAACTGCAGGATCGGCGCGATGTACTGCAGCAGCCCCATCGTGCTGAGCGGCACCCGGATGGCGGCCGCCCCGAAGCAGATCAGCGGCACCGCCGTGACGATCCCCGCGCCGACCAGCAACAACGCATGCCCGGCCCCCTGATTCGGGAAGGTCGCCTCCCCGCTCACCTGCAGCGTGATCAGATACCCGAGAGCCGGCAGCAGCAGAACCAGCGTCTCGACCGCCAGGCCCTCGGTCGCCGCCACATTGGCCTTCTTCTTGACCAGCCCGTACACCCCGAAGCTCACCGCCAGCGTGAGCGCGATCCACGGCAGCCGCCCGTAGTCGAAGGCCAGCACGAGCACCGCGACCGCCCCGAACCCGACGGCCGCCCACTGCAGCGGCCGCAGCCGCTCGCGCAGCAGCACCACGCCGAAAACCACGTTGACGAGCGGGTTGATGAAGTACCCCAGGGCGCTCTCCACCACGTGCCCGGAGTTGACCGCGTAGATGTAGGTGCCCCAGTTGAGTGTGACGACGATGGCCGCGAGGGTGAGGAGGGCGAGCTTCCTGGGTTGCCTGGCCAGCTCCCGGATCCAGGACCAGTGCCTGCGGACGGCGAGCGCGGCGGCGACGGCGACCAGTGACCACACCATCCGGTGCGCCAGGATCTCGACGGCACCTGACGGCTTGAGCAGCGGCCAGTAGAGGGGGAAGAGCCCCCACATGGTGTAGGCGGCGACCCCGTACAAGACGCCGCGCCGAAGGTCAGGCATGTACGCCATCTTCGCCCATTACCACCTTTAACCACAAATTCCATCCACTATACGGAAATGTGTAGATCTCCTTAAGCGTTGCTGCCTGTGTAGGCTGGCAGAGAGCTATGGAGGTAGTGCGATGGGCTGGCTGTTCGGCGGCAACAAGACATCGATGGTCCGACCCGAGGACGCCCTCCCGGGCCGCGCGGAGACCATGCCCGTCCCGGCCCGCCACGCGGTCCTGGACGCCCCGCTGGCCCCGCCGTACCCGTCCGGCACGGAGATCGCCGACTTCGGCCTCGGCTGCTTCTGGGGCGCCGAGCGCAAGTTCTGGCAGACCCCGGGAGTGGTCACGACGGCGGTCGGCTACCAGGGCGGCTACACGCCGAACCCGACGTACGAGGAGGTCTGCAGCGGCCGCACGGGCCACACCGAGGCCGTGCGGGTCGTCTTCGACCCCGCCAAGGTCTCCTACGAGGAGCTCCTGAAGGTCTTCTGGGAGGCCCACGACCCGACGCAGGGCATGCGCCAGGGCAACGACGTCGGCACCCAATACCGCTCGGCGATCTACCACCACTCGCCGGAGCAGCAGAAGGCGGCGGAGGCGTCGCGGGAGGCGTACCAGAAGGTCCTGAAGGCGGCGGGCTACGGCGAGATCACCACGGAGATCGCCGAGGCGGGGCCGTTCTACTTTGCCGAGGATTATCACCAGCAGTACTTGTTTAAAGTGCCGAACGGATACTGCGGGATCGGCGGCACCGGTGTCAACATAAGTGACCCATCTGAGTGGTCCAGTGCTTGTCCGACAGGTCTAACGCAGACCGAAGACTGACAAGATCAGTTACTACTCAAGATCCACTTAATCCAACCAGTCAGGCGGGGAAGGGGCGCCGGGGCATCCCGCACGGCCGCCCCGTTCCTACTCGCCGCTCTGTTCCCTCTCGGTGGCGGCCTGGAGCTTCTCTTTCGCGCCCTCAAGCACGTAACTCCCCGTGCCTGGCTCTGTCTCCACCAGGCCCGCCTCGCGCAACGCCCGGTGCACTTTCTGTGCGACGGTGTTGCTCATCTCGAACTCGGTCATGAGCTCGTGCACGGTCGGCACTCTGTCGCCAGCGGCGAGTTCGCCGGTACGGATCCGGTCGCAGATGACCGCGTACGCTTGCCGCCATTTGGATCGACGTGGGTGCATGCGATCAACGATGGCCGGATGTACCTGGGCAAACATAGGTACACCTAGACGTCCTGTATTACACGTAGAGATGGTTTAAGACACCTTAACGTGTCAGACTCAGACGGAGTCAGTACATGAAGCGGGCCCGGTCAGCGCGCGAACGCTGAGACGGGCCCTTGATCGGACGGTGGAGGTCCGACCATGACACAGCCTAAACCGGGCGGTGCATCCGCATCCCTTCCCGAGATCCCCGAATGCCACGTCACCCGCCTCGACGACGGGCGCCTGGAGCTCATCCACGAGAGCGGCAGGACCGCGACCGCCCACACAGAGCGCGGCGCCGTGCTCGTCGGATTGGCGCTGCGCATCCTCGCCTCGCATGAGGCTCCGGCCATGCGTCCCGTCCACCTGGAATGGAAGGGCCACGCTGAGATCCCGTTCCGGACGGGGAACTCGATATGAGCCGTGCCATCATCCCCGCCTGGGTAGACCGGCAGGGCAGGGTGTGGCTGGACACCGGACAGACGCACCGTGACTCGCGAGAGCCGATCATCGAGCTCTTGAATGGCGAAGCCAAGGGATCGCTCGGCTGGGTCACCAACCAGTTCGGCCCGCTGGAAAGCCTCAGCATCAACAGGCCGAAGAACGGGACTGCGTGATCTGCCGCTAGACGGCCCGCGGGAGATCGAACTCCTTTTCGCGGGCTTGGGGTGGCCTCGCCACGGCCTTGGAGGGCGCTTCCCAGGGGCGAGACCACCCCTCTTGCGTGTCCGGCTCAGAGGCTCCCGAACCGACCACGCAGAGTGGCGTGTAACGCGGGACGGATGAGGCACCGATGCGTTTACGTTGGGTCACCCTCGTTGGAGTCGCCATGTCGCACCAGTACGGCCCCCCGCAAGGACCACCCCCAGGCGGCTACCCACCGCAGGGTCCGCCGCCCGGATATCCGCCCCAGGGCCCGCCCGGCGGATACCCTCCGCCCGGATACGGCTTCCAGCCACCGCTGCCTCACCGCAGGAAGAAGAACCGCACCGGGCTGAAGGTGGCCGGCGGCATAATCGGCGGACTCATCGTGCTCTCCGTGATTGGAACGCTCCTGCAAGGCGGCGGCCAGGACAACTCGGGAGCGCGCGACCGGCTCGTGGTCGCCGGGCAGACGTCGAGCAGCCCTCCCACGCCCATGCAGGAGGAGACCAGCGAGGAAGCCACCCCGACATCCGCCCCGACGCCGACGATGGCCAAACCGCGCACGTACCGGGGTGTCGGCGACAAGGTACTCAAGGTCAAGGAGACCGAGGATGTGTTGCTGGCCACACTGACGCATCAGGGTTCGTCGAACTTCATCGTCCACCCCATCGACCCGGGCGGTGCCGAGCAGGCGTCGATCGTGAACGAGATCGGTGCCTACAAGGGCACGGTCATCGTCAACGAAGAGAACGGCAAGGTGTGCGCGGTTTCAAGATCAAAGCTGACGGGGCATGGACGCTCACGGTGAAGCCGCTCGCGGTGGCCAGGCCGTGGACCAACGCCCGAGTGTCTGGACGCGGCGACGAGGTGCTGCTGTTGTCCCCAGCAAGCTCCGGCTTGACCACGGTGAAGGTCAATCACTCTGGGAGCAGCAACTTCATCGTGTACTCCTACACGGAGCAGTCGCAGGAGGGCCTGGTGAACGAGATCGGCTCCTACCGCGGCGAGGTGCTGCTTCCTGATGGAACGGTCCTCGTGACGATTCACGCTGACGGCCGATGGACGTTCAGCAAGGGCTGAAGGTTTCATTGGTTCCTAACGCGCCACGCACGTCCGACTCCTTGGAGTCTGGGAGCCGAGGAGTGCTGCGCGCGGAGGCCGACGAGAACACCTGCTGCAAGCCGCTCACCTCGTACGAGGCATCAGGGGCGCGCGAGCGCCGTGCAAGGCTGCGTGAGTCAGCTCAGATCGAAGATTGACTTCTCTTCCCAGAACGGCAGGACGTAGTTGCATCGCTTGCAGATCATCAGTGTCACATAGTTCGGGATGAAGCCGTGCTTGCTTTCGATACGGCCCTTCTGTCGCAGGAACTCGGTGTGCTGACAGAGGGGGCATGCGAGCTGAGGTGTGGTCATGCCAGCAAAACGAGCGTGTGATCATCTAAGTTCCGCACGCACCCGGAGCACTGCTCTACTGATCATTAACTTGTGAGAACCTCATGATCTCGAAGGTCCGTGCCTGTTCGTTTAGCTTGATCGCCCGTCCTGCCGCTTCGGCCCGGCTGTATCACCCTCAAGCCCTGAACTGGACATCATGGCCATCAGCGCTACTTTGCCGGGGCCCTGGCTCACGGGGTGGCTGGTATTTCGCTGGTCGTCACGCAGGAAGTGGGTGCGCTGGTGTGCCATCGCCTTCGAGGCGGTCGCGGTCGGCAGTAACCTCATCCTGTCCACTATCGACGGCGAGCGCGGTTGGAGGCTGATCGACCTGGGCACCATCCTGCCGCTCGCGATCGTCATCACGTTGCTCACACCTTCGGCAGCACGCTGGTTCGACCGCTGACATTACCGATCATGAGGTCATGGGCACGCGTTCCTCCGCTCATCCGGCACTGGCCGTCGCGCCCCCTACTCGCCGCCCGCTTCACCCTCGGTGGCGGCTTGGAGCTTCTCCGCAGCTCCCGGAAGCACGTAACACCCCGTGCCGGTCTCCGTCTCCACTAGGGATCCTGGTCTCGGCGTGTAGGTTCTCGGCCAGTTCCTCCAAGGTCTCTCCGCAGCGCACGTTGGCCGCTGTTCCTAGGTACGAGGTTGGTGCGCATGGCGACCCAGCCCCCGGACATGTCGGTGATCTGCCAGCCGGGGAATCTCCTGAGCACTTGCTGCACGGTCAGGGGCACGGCTGCGCTCCGGCGATCACTGACGAGAGCGGGTGCGACGTGCGAAGTGTCGCGTAGCGTAGGGCGACTCGGTGAGCGGCGTGGGCCGGCTCGGTGATGGGGTGCCATGCGTAGATCGCCCGGTGTTTGAGCGGGTTCCAGCCCGTGCGCCACCAGTACATGCCGTTCTCGCACCATACGATCAGGCCGATCCAGACGGACACCATGGGCATGCCGTAGTCGTCATGGACATCGGCGGTGATTCCTTGAGCCGTGAGAGCAGCGGCCAGGCGGTGTGCGGCGTCCAGGTCCTGGGGTGGGAATGCGCTCATGTGCAGAGCGTCGCCGTAGCACAACCCTAGGTGAATGCCCTAGCGCTGCTGGGGGTAGGGCTATTCCCGTCGGGAATATCGGTACGGCCGAGATCGGCGACTTAACCTAGCGTTGTGACCCAGATACCGCTGCAGTTCTGGTCCGGGCCGGTCGCGGCCGCCGCTCTCGCCGAGTGTGATCTCCCGACCATCCTCGAAGAGGTACGGAGGGCACACGGGTGGACGCAGGGCCAGCTCGCTGAGGCGGTCGGCTACTCCCAGAGCTGGGTGTCCAAGGTGCTGCGTGGTCGGCAGCCGCTCACCGTGGACCAGGTTCGGGAGCTATCCATCCGAGTCGGGGTGCCGCTTCACCTGCTCCGGTTCGGAGTCCGAGGGGATGACGATCCGACGAAGCGCAGAGATTTCGGCAAGGCGGTGGCGTTGACCGCGCTGGCGGGGGTGGCCCTGCCCAAGCGCCCGGACGTGGACGAGACCACGGCGGCAACGCTTACGAGCATCACCGGCGCCCAGCGCCGCCTGGAAGCGACCACGCCCGCGCGTGAACTCGCCAGGGGAGCCGTGGCTCAGGTCGATCTCGCGGCTCGCGTCCTCGGCCGTGCGTCACGATCTCCGCACGCTGACCGGATCCGGTCTGGTCTCAGCGAGGCGGCGGGCTTCGCGGCCTGGGTGCATGCCGACATGCAGGACACCGGTTCGGCGCGTTTCTACTACCGTCGTGCGATCGACAGCGCACGGCAAGCCAACAACGCGCTGCTGGCGGCCTACATGATCGGCAGTCTGGCCGCGTTCGAGATCGACGCAGACGATTCGCTGACCGGACTGAACCTTCTGACGAGGGCGCGGCGGGAGATCGGCGAGCGGCCACCGGCCACTGCCCGTGCGTGGCTGTTGAGCATCGAAGCGCTCGGCCACGCGACCGTACGAGACGAGGCGGCAGCGCTTCAGGCGTTGAGATCGGCCGAGTCAGCGGTACGGGCCAGTGAGCGGGCCGTCGCGCCGCCCTGGCCCTGGGTATTCCCCTTCGACCATGCGAAGCTGGCGGGCTATCGAGCCCTGGTGATGGTACAGCTCAAGCGGCCGGACGAGGCAGTGGCCGCCTTCAACGAGTCGCTCTCGTCAGCTCAACCCGGTGCGAAGCAGCGTGGTGTGCTCATGACCGAGGTGGCGGCCGCCGAGGCCATGGCGGGGCACCATGACGAGGCGCTGCATCTGGCGTCCAACGCCCTCACGGTCGGTACGACGTACGGCTCGGAGCGCGTCCTGCATCGGGTCAAAACCTTCCGCCGGGCGTATGGCGGGCCGCCATCCAAGGCCCTGCGCGCGTTCGACGAACGTCTTCACGCCACTCTGCTCTAGGGGAATCATGGTCCGCATCGCCGTCTCCGGCCACCGGGGCTTGCCGGAAGAGGCCGCCGTACTGATCGATCGGGTGATTCGTGAGGCGCTCGCTGAGTACCTCCCCGACATCAGCGGGCTGTCCTGCCTGGCGGACGGAGCCGATCAGATCTTCGCTCGTGTGCTGCTCGACCTCGGTGGAGCACTGGAGGTCTTGATCCCGGCCAAGGAGTACCGAGACGGGTTGCCGAGCGAGTGCCACGCGACATACGACGAGTTGCTGGGCCGGGCGGTCCGGGTGCTCAGGCTGGACTTCGTGGAATCGACCTCGGAGTCCCATATGGCGGCCAGCGCGCGCATGCTTGACGACGCCGATGTGTTGTTCGCCGTCTGGGACGGACAACCCGCCCGAGGCTATGGCGGTACCGCCGATGTGGTGGCCGAAGCCCGGCGGCGCGAGGTGCCCGTCCGGGTGATCTGGCCCGAAGGAGCCCGCCGAGATTAAGGAGCCTCTAGGCACTAGATGCCTGGTCAGGACGCCAAAGGCCCGCTAGGTGAGTGTCTGGTCTCACTTGATGCTTGACGCTTCGGCATCGGATGGTGCTTGACACTCCTAGCCGATCTTTCGCTTCTTAGTGTGCGCCTGGGACTTGATCCGGGTGATCTCCTGGGTGGTGGTTCGGGGCGCGGCGCGGATCGGTTCGCCGTTGTCGTGCACGGTGATGTGGGTGTCGCCAGCATCGCTCACGCCGGAGTGCTGCGGAGATCACCACACCGTAGGACGAGAGTCTGTCTGGTACGTGGACGGCCACGTGACCGGCGGTCTGGCGTACAGCCTGGGCGAGTCATCACATCAGAACGTGTTCTGACATTCGCTCATGGCGTGAGCACCAGCCATGCCGACGCAGTGACCTTTTCTGACTTGTCGAGAAATCCCCGAGCGGTCGCCGAGCGCGCGGCACGCCTGGGACGTGTGCGTGTCACACATCGGGACGCTCCAGACTTCTACCTGAGCGCGGCAGATCGTGAAGAGGAGCGCGAACGGACGCTGGCCACCGCGTCTCGGCTCTTCCTTGCCTTGATCAAGCATGATCCCACCGCGCGTGCGCTGGTCATAGCCATGCCGGAGGTCTTCCCTTGGGTTCGCCACCTGTCTCCGGACGAACTGCGCGCCTTCACTCTGGAACTGGTTGAAGCGCTTTCCGATGCGGCCGAGTTGGATGTCGATGCGACCACCCAGGAGGTCATCGCGGGCTGGCGGGCCACCGCCAGAATCAAGGCCGATCCTGCGCACCAAGCCGAGGCTCGCAAGCCCACGAGCGGTGACTTCGGGTCGGTGCAGGTTTCGGTATGAGCCCGAAGCGCGGAGATCGAGTTACGGTGCCACCGCCGGATGGCGAGTGGGATATCCGGTTCGGTACCAGCGACGCGGTCCGGGGCTGGGAAGAGCTGTGCCGTCACTGAGGCGGCCCAGCGAGGGATTGCCTGCCTGGCGGCTGATGCGAAGCAGGGGACTGATCTGGTGGTCACCCGTCGGCACCAGCCGGAGGGCGGCCGTGGGTGAGCATCCGCCGGCTCAATGAGGTGGAGGAGGCCGCACGCCGCGGCTCGCGCGCGACCAAAGCCGACGGGGAGCGTGACGTGCTCGCGAAGATCGCCGAGATGGAGGAGAGGACCGGGTCCTCGCCGAGCGGATCCACGCCGTCATCAAGGCCAGCGCGCCGGGCCTGTCGCCGAAACTCTGGTATGGGATGCCCGCCTACGCCAAGGACGGCAAGGTCGTGTGCAATGACACCGGCCGGATGCGAGAGGATGGCGGAAACGATGAAGGGGATCTTCACGGTGGACATTGACCCGTCTTCGATTCCGAATTCCGGGGGCCAACCGGAACCCAACCCGCGCGTCCCCGCCGGGGCGATAATTCTGCCCGACCAGGGTCTGGTCGAGCAGCTGCTGGACCAGATGGAGCTGAGGTTCGTCACGGACGAGGAGGGCGACCTCGCGGCACCCTGGGAGGAGTTTCGCACCTACTTCATGTTCCGCGGTGAGGGAGACGAGCAGGTCTACTCGGTCCGCACTTTCTACGACCGTCCGTACAGCATCGACGTCAAGCCGCAGCTACACGAGGCGGTCGACGACTGGAACCGCCGCACACTGTGGCCCAAGATCTACACCCACACCCACGACGACGGCTCGGTTCGCCTGGTCGGCGAGGCCCAGATGCTGATCGGTGGCGGCGTCGTGCTGGAGCATTTCGTGTCCAGCACGGTGAGTTGGGTGCGGTCGTCGATCGAGTTCGACAAGTGGGTCACTGAGGCGCTCGGTCTGGAGACGGACATGGCGTCCAATCCTGAGAAGGGTGACGAGGAGTAAAACCCCTTCGCCCGGATGGCGATCTTGGATGTCAGCGCAAAGGACCTTCTCCCAGCGCTGCGCCTGAGCTGGCAGACGCCGGGCAACTTACACACCTTGGCGGCCATCTTCCTGGCTTTTTTGGTGAACTCGGCCGGGGTCGGCGCGTAGCGGTCGGGGCCTTGTGCAGAGCCAGGATCCGACCAGCAGCACGAGGAGAGCTCCACTGGCGCCAGATGACCGATGGTGAGATCTTTGGCGGTACGCGGGTACGTTGACGGACCTGGTATGGCCACCACAGTGACGATGACGGGTGCAGCCGCTTGCCGGTGTGCCGTTCATCGTGGGAGGAGCCGGCGCGTGGACCCCAGCCACCCATACGCGGACCTGCTCGCCTCGCCGTGCGCCGAGGTTCGGATGGGGGGCATCGACCAGTGGCGGGAATTCAACGGGATCACCCAGGAACTGGTGCCGCTGCTGGATGACGATGCGCCGGTGGTGCGCGTGCACGGCGGCCGGCGCTTCCTGGTGGAGGTTCGTGCGGCGGCGCTGGTGGCGCTCCAGGACTCTTACCGGCGACGCCAGTCGGGGTGGGACCTGGGTGCGGTGCGGGTCCGCCGGGCGATGCCGGTGGACGAGGCGATGGGCCGGGTCGAGGCGAGCCTGGACGAGCTGGATCCGCAGCGCCGGGAGGAGGTGCTGGCGCTGGCTGCGAACGCCTTACGGGAACGAGTCGACCCGCCGCTCTCCGAGGACGCGCCAGCGTGCCGAGCCTACCTGGTGCTGCTGCAGCTGGGGCAGGTCAACTATCACGAACAGCACGCCGACCCGCAGACCCTGCTCACGCCGCTGCAAGAGGAGATCCACGCCGGCCAGATGGTGAGCCAGCGGCCCAGGCCGCATGTGCGCTTCGATGATCCGCACGGGCGCGTGGTGGGCTACCTGTACCGCACTGACGGCCGGTGGGTGCTCGATATGGACGAGAGCCCGCACGCGGGACAGGTGACCGACATGGTGCAGTTCTGGCGCCGACTCTCCGGAGGCGGGGTGCCGCGCCTGGTGCTGGACCAAAACGGCGTCGCCCGGGGGCATCCCAGCGGACAGGGCCTGCTCACCGAGGGCATCGTGCCGCACGACACCGACGAGCCGCTGGAGTACTTGCGCAGCGTCGCGGCCTTCGTCGCCCAGCGGCACGCCGCGGAACTGGTTGTACACGATGACGGATCGAGATAGGTCAGTCTGAGGCCGAGAGACTCGCTGTCGGGGACCATGTTCCGATCGAGGGAGTCTCGTCGGCTTGGCTGCACCGGCCACGCCACCTTCCGAAGGAGAAACCATGCCGGACCGTCCTCCAGCCAGGGCCAGGCTGATCTTGGAACGCCAGATCGAGCGGGATCTCCTGGAGGAAGCGCTTCAGGCCAATGAGGCCGCATCCGGGCCGATCCCACAGTCACTGCGTGATGAGGCGGCGGAGCTGTTCCGTCACGTCAAATCGGCACCCGGGTTGCATGAGGAGTGTGGATGGCGGGTGCACGGAGCGGGCTGAGTGTGGGCACCCTGCCTTTCCCGGTCGGCAAGGTGAGTTGTTCGGTTCGCTTATTTTTGCCGAGACGAACAACTCGAGCTATGTGAGGGAAGGCCGTGCAGGTGGCTGGTGGCGCGATCTGCACGGTGTCCAAGAGGGAGCTCCACCTGGCTGATGCTCGCGCCGTTGGGGGCTGATCACGCGGCGTGGGTGTGCTGCCGTGGACGCACGGACACCTCAAGGACGATGGCATGGGCGCCGTCGGCGTCGATGGGGTGGTCTTCCACAGTGGGACCGGTGATGGCAAGGCGGTGGCGGCGCAGCCAGCCGAACAGGTCCTGTCCGGCGCGGACCACACCTGTTGAGGGTGGGACGACGGCCCGTACGACGGTGCGGGCGGGTAGGGAGAGTTGCTCGCCATCGCTGTCGGTGGTCACTGCGGCGGCGAATCCGCCCGTGGGCTGTCCGTGAAGCCAGGTCAGCAGGGCCGCCGGTGGTGCCGGGCAGACGGTGGCCAGTTCGGCGGGATGGTTGAGACGCAGGTGGCGGATGCGTAACCGGCGTGGGCCCACTGCGGTCTGCTGGGGCAGGATCGACATCGGTGTGGCGAGGTGGTCCTCGGCGTGGGCTGCGGTCGCGGCCAGCGTGGCGATGTCATGTCGGATGCTCGTCACGATCTCGGCCAGCGCCTGCCGCAGCTGCGTCTCTGGTGCGTCCAGCAGATCGGCGACCTGGCGCAGCGGCAGGCCGAGGCGCTGCAGTCCGCGGATGCGTTCGAGCCGGGACAACTCGGCCACGCCGTACCAGCAGTAGCCGGTGGTCCGGTCGACCGCGGCGGGAGTCAGCAGCCCGATCTTGTCGTAGTGGCGCAGGGTGCGTTCGGATACGCCGACCATGCGCGCCAGTTGCCCGATCCGCCACATGACGTTGCCTCTCTCGGCATGTTGACCTTGTCCCTGCGTCAGGGTTCTAGCGTCACTGTCCATGAGTGATCTGAACCCTCGGCGCCGACTCATCGGTGTGCTGCTGTTGACCTCGCTGCTAGCCATGATCGCCGCTGCGGCCATGGTGGTGCCATCGGGGTTGACCCTGAGTCCGTCCGATCCCGACGCCGCACTGGCCGCGGTGGGCGAGCAGGTCGGGCTGCACTTGACCGAGTTGGCCTTCGACGTGCTGGGCTGGCTGGCACTGACCGCGGCCGGGCTGGTGATGGCCGCTCGCCTGGCCCAGACGTCAAGACCGTATCTGGTGACGTTGGCCGACGGGCTGCTGGCCGGCGCCGGGCTGGCAGGTCTGCTTCATGACGCCGGAAATCTGGCACTGACCCAGTTGGCCGCCCGCCCGGCGGCCCCGGCGGCCGCCACAGTGGCCTTGGCGGTCCTGCTCACCGCCAAATGGGCGGTCAACCTGGCCGGGCTGCTGTGGGTCGCCGCTACCGCCGCCGCCGTGGCAGGCATCCCGTTGCCGGCCACGCTTCGTGTCACCGGCATGATCGCCGCACTTTCCGGCCTGGCCGCGGTCGGGCTTCCGTGGACGACCGGAACCGACGGCCCTACGGTGGCGCTGGAACAGCTCGGGTACGCACTCCACCTGCCCATCATGATCTGGTACGGGATCCTGGGCGGGCGGTATCTGCGTGGGCGGCACACAGCACCGGAAACCACCGTCGCCGCGGCGTGAGGCTGCCAGACCCCACCGCCTAGGTGGCATCGGGGGGACACCGACGCTTAGAGCGTGTTTGAGAAGATCAGCTTGAGGGGGTGGAGTTGTGACACTTCAAGGAGTCGCATCAACTCACGGAGCCGGTTGGCAGGCTGCGGACATGTTCAGAGCGCGGCATGGCACATATGCGGGCCACCGTGGTCGCAGCGTCGACCATCAGGAGGCTGAGGCCTCCCTGACCGCCGCGGACAGCCAGACGGTCAGCCCGGTGAGGGTCACGATGGCGATGACGATCAGTGCAGGAAAGTACCAACCCGGGAAAAGCGGCCCGAGATCGGTATCGCCAGAAGGATAAAGCACGATCGCGTAAGTGCTCAGTACGGCCAGGGCGAGACTCATCAGGTAGACCATGCCAGCGGCCGTGCACAGCACGAGGCCGCCGGCGGTGGATCGGCGATTCAGCCAGCCCCCCAGTGCGGCGAGCACGGCCGCCTCGGCGGCGAGGATGAGGGCGATGGCGCCCACCCATCCCCTCGCCGATTCGATCGCCCCGTCCAGCCGACCTGGCAGCAGGTCGTTCCAGCCTTCGTGCCCGGGGTTGAGCCCCGCCTGGGCGGCCAACTGGAGCGCGATCAGGGTCACTCCGGCATACAGCAACGGCGCTGCCAGAGCGCACAGCAGAGCGGGCGAGCGTTTCGGGTGTCGCAGAACCATGATCGATTAGACGGCGGATTCACACTGAGCGTTCCGCGACGGATCACCTCCAGGCCCCTGAGATGGTGATCATCTCTGTCAGTCGCAGATGTAACAGGCTTGGCGTTGGGCGGGTCCGCCGCGAGTAAGGCGACGGGCAATACCGGCGATGGCGGCCCAGCGGATGATCGCCGCGGACACCGCGGGATCGCGTTCGTAGTCGCGAGCCAGACGGCGGCAGGCGGTCAGCCAGGCCAACGTCCGCTCGACCACCCACCTGCGTGAGATGACGTTGAACCCACGCTGGGCAGTGGGCTTGCGCACGATCTCCAGGGTGGTGCGCAGCGTGTCGTGAGTCCAGTCCACCAGCCGTCCGGCAAAACCCTGGTCCGCGAAAACATACCGGTCGGGGTGGTCAGGTACGTCGACAGCAAGGTGGTCTTGGCGCCGTCCCGGCCTTGCCGGCTTGCAGCCATCACTGCGACCGTGACCAGCAGGCCGCTGGTGTCGACTGTCGCGGCTGACCGTGTCGGCGCCTTTTACGCTTTGCGAGTCGATGATCCCGGCTGACGGCTCATCGGCGTGGCCGGCCTGCCGGCGGGCCGACCTGCGCAATTCGGTCAGCAGCATCTCGGTGACGCCGGCTTCTTCCCACCGCTGGAAGTACCAGTACACGGTCTGCCATGGCGGCAGGTCGGTGGGCAGGTACCGCCATGGACAGCCGGAGCGCACCACGTACAGGATCGCGTTGACGATCTTCCTGCGCGGATGCTTCTCCGGGCGTCCGCCGGTGTTTGGCTCGGGCAGTAAGGGTTCGATCAGCTCCCACTGCGCGTCGGTCAGGTCCGAGGGGTAACAAGCAGGGGACATCCAGCCATCCTGGCAGCCGCAGCACCCGTCGACTCGCCGCCAAACCGAGCATGAATGATCTTCTCAAACACGCTCTTAGCAGCTTGCCCGCCATGACGATGCATCCGGCGTGGTTGATCTGCCGGTCGACCTCCACCACCGCATCGGCTCCCATCTGATGGGAAGGAACGTGGCGGGCATTTACCGGGTGAGGTCGCTGGCCGGAAGAGAGGAATTCGGATGGTGCATCGCCCGGAAGTCATTCACGTACGTACCAACCTGGGCCTGGTACCGGGTGTCGAACGGCTCGGTACGGCGCTGCTGGATGAAGGGTTGGCCGAGGCCGTCGGCGCGAGCGTCGGGCCGGTGGTGGAGGCGCCACCGTACTCGGGGGACCGCGCTCACCCGAGCCGGCTGCTCAACGCCGAGGCGATGGCCGAGGTGGCGCTGCGCCAGGCCGACGTGGTGGCGGACGCGATCGAGGACGGCCGGTTGCCCGTGGTCCTCGGTGGGGACGACAGCGTGATATTCGGTAGTTTGCTGGCGCTGCGTCGGCGAGGCATTTACGGTTTGGTGTTTCTCGACGCGCACATCGACTTCTTTCCGCCCAGCGACTCGCCGACAGGTCAGGCGTCGGATTCCGAGGTGTATCTCGCGTTCGGCCACGGTGCGGACGTGATCGCGGACGTGGGCGGGGCACGGCCGTTGGTAACCCCTCGGGCCGCAGCCTTGATCGGCCACCGCGACTCTGACGAGTGGCGGGACACCGGCGCGGCGCTGTCCGCCACCGATGCCCTGGTCGTCTCCCTTGAGGAACTGCGTGAGAACGGCGCGGAGGCCACTGCGCAGCGTGCGCTCGCTCATCTGCGCGGCACGGGCGTCGAGGGCTTCCTGCTGCACATCGACGCTGACGTGCTCGACGACGCGCTCATGCCGGCGGTCGACTACCGCGTGCCCGGCGGGTTGGACCGAAGGGAGTTCGCCGTGCTCGCGGGGACGCTGCTGGCCGACGAAGGGGTCGCGTGTGTCGACATAACGATCTACAACCCCTTGCTCGACCCGGACGGCGAGGCACGGCGTAACCTCACTGGCTGCTTGATCGACGCGTTCACCGCGCGCGCCGGGTCGTAGTCCGGCCAGGACAAGGTGCCCACGTCTGGGGACGCCTTGTCCCACAGAAGCTAGGCGGATCTTTCGCCCGGTACCTTCGCGAGCGGCACACCACGCAGGCTGAGCAGCACCATCGCGGCGCACCCGCAGGTGAGTGCGATGTCGGCGACGTTCCCCACGAACAGGCCGTAGTCGATGAAGTCCACGACGTGCCCGCGGGCGAAGCCGGGCTCGCGGAAGAGCCGGTCGCCCAGGTGGGATATCGCGCCGCCGAGCAGCACGCCCAGCACGAGCGCCCAGCCGGGAGAGGCCAGCCGGCGCGCCGCGTAGAGGATGCCGACCACTGCGACTGCCGCTGCCAGGGCGAACACCCATGTCGCGCCGGTGCCTATGGAGAACGCGGCGCCAGCGTTGTACAGCAGCCGGAAGTGGATCAGAGGGGGGATCACGGCGACGCGCTCGCTGTCGGACAGCGCGGAGACCGCCCAGAGCTTGGTGAGCTGGTCCACGAGCAGGACCACCGCGGCCAGCATGAACATCATGCCGTACAGCCGACTCGAACCCCGCTCTAACCGCATCATTCATGGCCTCCGTGCTGTAGCGATATCCGAACCTAGTTTTCCCTGAGGCTACCGAGGCCGCTCCTGAGGCATCCGTGCGAATGCTTCATGATCGGTGAGACATGCTTCAGGTTGTGGGGGGAGGCTGGCATCCTCGCCCGCCCGGACTACTAGGTGCCCGAGCGCAGGCGAGGAAGCCTGGAGCGCGGGCACTCAGTCGCCCGGCGCGTGGTCCCGGAGAAACGTTCTCGCCACCGCCTGTGCCTGGCTCGCTCCCGGGCTGAGCCAGAAGCCCAGATGGTCCTCGTGCTCCATCCAGTGTCGTTTCGCGCCGGGTATCCGCTCGGCCGCGAACTCCCCATGCTCGAAGGGCACGTCGCCGTCCTGCCTGCCGTGGATCAGCAAGGTCGGAGTCGTGATCCGCTCCAAAGGCAAAGCGCCGCGTCGCGCTTGAGCTGCGTCGTTGTCCGTGCCCGGCCAGCGTTCCGGATAGGGGAACGTCACCGTGAACATCGCTTCGAAGAACGTCCGCACGTGCGGCGTGTTCATGATGTACGAGACGCGCTCCGCCTGTTGCTTCCCGGTGAAGGTGCTGGTCTCCTCCACGGTGGCCGAGACGATGGTCTCGAACGACACCTTCGCCGTCAGCAGGGTGAGCTTCTCTCCGACGGTGGTAAGGAACGCTCTCCGCAGCGACGAGCCCGCACCGCCGGGCTGCGGCTTGCTCACTCCTCCGATGGAGACCAACCCCCAGACCCGATCCGGATGGCGGGCGGCGAAGGTGTAGCCCACCGGGCTCCCGGCCGAGACCGCGAGCACACCGACTCGATCGATGCCGAGCTCGTCCAGCAGTGCGGCGAGCAGGTCGGCCTGCTCCTCGTTGGTCGGGCCACTGTCCAGCGGCGTGCCGAGGTAACCGGGCCGCGAGGGGCTCAGGACGCGGAACCCGTCATCCTGCAGCCAACTGGCGAACAGCCGCCCCTGGTCGGCTCCGCCGAGACCGGCGTGCAGGGACAGCAGCACGGGACCTTCCGTGCCGTACAGGTCGTACTCGACCGGGCCGAGCCGCGTGCTGACCGTCCGCAGATCGATCTGGACACCGCGGATGAGGTCGCGGCGCGGATCCGTGTCGATGCCGCCGTCCCAGAGAAGCAGCGCGGCGATCCCCGCGGCCGGGCTTACGCACCCCCGCCAAGATCTATGCCGTTACGGATGTCGCCACTGAGGCGTCCGATCACCGCCAGCACGGTTCTTCACCTGTCCGTGACGCTGGAGCCATGAGTACGGCGAATGTGACCGAGACGCAGACTGACGGCCCGCCTGCCGAGGACCGATCGCAGGACGCCTGGGCGGTAATGGAGAAGTTCTACCGGGCCGAGGCCGCGTACGTCGCCGCGGGCGGATTCGGCAAAACCAGCTATGACGAGGTCGCCGCATACCTGGACCCTGACGTCGTCCTGTATCAGGCTCCCGGCTTGCCCTTCACGGGGACGGGGACGTGGCGAGGACGTGACGGGCTGGAGCGGTTCCTGGCCGCTTTCAGCGAGACCTGGGCATCCATGGAGTTTCTGGAGCAGGAACACTGGGGCGACAGAGACACGGTGGTGGTACGGAGCCGGGTACGGTTCCACGCTCGTGCAACTGGTCAGGAGATCGACACGATGATCATGCAACTGATTCGGGTACGGAACGGACGCATGCTTGAATGCCGACCGTTCTACTGGGATCCCGCCGCCATCGCCGCCGCGACCTTGCGCACGTAGAGCCCTGGGCCCAAGGAGAGGACAGCTGACCGCAGTGTTCCCGCACGTTACCGGCACGTAGACCACCTGCCCGGTGCCTTCCCCTACTTGCCCGGCCAGTCCGGCTACAACAAACGCCGCTGTCGCCTTCGGCGCAGTCGGCCGTGTTCGAGATGACCATGTGCCGCAGGTTGTCGATGAGGCCTGTCGCGGCGAAGAAGCGGGCCGAGAGCAGGCAGGGGGCCTGGACCTCGAGGAGAGGTCCAGGCCAGGGCGACTCAGCAGCCGCTGGTCACGTAGCAGCCCTTCACGTACCACTTGCCGCTGTAGTAGGCGCTGCTGGAGGCCTTGCTCGTGCCGCCCCGGGGCACCAGGCTGCCCGGAATGTAGGAGCAGGACGAGGTGGAGCAGAAGTAGCCGTAGACCCGGAAGTAGGTCTCGAGACCGCTGGTGCACCTGACACTCACGGAGTGGTTGGTGCTCGCGGTCTTGGTGCAGTTGCCCACTGCGGCCGCGGGGGAGGCGGTGCTGCCGATGAGGGCGGCGGCTCCGAGAACGACGCCGGCAACGCTGGAAAGGATCTTTTTCGTCATGGGCGTTCATGATCGCCCGTCGGTGCCGGCGAGTCCTATGGCAGCTCTTTACAAGTGGGAGCGTGATCTCTTGGCAGGTCAGCGGACTCCCGCGAACTGCTTCTCTTCGGCGGACCTCCTCAGCGCCGTGGCCGGGGAGTCCGGCGAGATGGCCGTGCTGGAGCAGCGCATCGGGCTGTCCGGGCGGCCTGACGTCCGGCGAGGCGTAGGCCTGTACAAAATCAGCAGACGGCGGGCAGTGTGCAGACCTTCGCCGCCATCTTGGCGGCAGTACGATGCAGGGTCTTGAGGGCTCGCTTCTGCGGGTGGCCGAGGCTTTCCAAATCACCGGTGTAAATCATCAGCGCACGACCCTTGCGTGCCACGATGCCGGACAACAGCGGAGCCCATTCCTTGTTCAGCTTGTCGTACATCATAAGGCGCATCAGCGCAGCCTCGGTCCCGAGCCGCGTGCGATTCACCACCCATCGGGTCTTCCCATCGTTGGACCAGCTGTACGGCTTGCCATGCGGATGGGCCACGCACCGCTTGGCGTCGGCGAGCAGCTTTCTCATGGCGGTCGTCGCCGCCTTGGCGTTCCGGTAGATCACGAGTTGCTCGCCGTAGTGCGAGGGCGCGCTTGTCTCGTGGACAATAGTGCGTGCCGCCGACCGGTCTGCCGTCGTGGCGCGCTTGCGCCCGCACGGGTTCAGTGCCAAGGGCTCGTTCAGCTTGTCGCTGATCTGCCACCACTCCTCGGCTTTCTGTATTTCCGACAGGGGCGCACGGGCGGCCTTCTCGCTCAGCAGGAAATCCTTGGGGATCTGGATGGGGGCAAGGGCGAGGGACACCGCAAGGATCACGATCATGTGGGATTGGACGATCGGCGATCCCGTCCAGTTCGTGATCGTTCTTAGGGATTCACCGTGATCTGGAGTTGTCCCTGCTTGCCGCCGTGGGCTTCGCGCTCGCTCATGCGGAGTTTCGGGTCGGGTCTGACGCTGGTCGATCTCACCGCGTCAGATCTGGATCGCATGAGCAGCTTGGTCGAGCTGTACGCGAGCCTGCCACTGGGCGCGGTCGACGCATCCGTGATCGCGATTGTCGAGCGGCTCAACGTTTCAGAGGTGGCCACACTTGATCGACGCCACTTCACCCCAGCTTCTGCACAAGTGGAACGAAGTGAACGCTCAGCCCACAGAGCAGTTGGGCAGCCGAGGTCGGGGGGCTCCGGCCGTCCCATGACCGCGTGCTTGGTGATCACCCTGCCGCCCGCGCCGGTGGCCTGCTTAGCCTGCGCGGGAGCCGGGCTGTGGCGGCCAGGACGGGCCACAGGCGGATGGCCAGGTTCCGGGCCAGGATGCCGGGTCGTGTCGCAGGCACGAGGAGCGCCGCGCCCTGCCTGATGCCGCGCTGCCTGGGGTCCACCAGGCGGCGGTGGGCGCTCTCATAGCGGCGGAAGGCCGTCTCGGGGTCGCCGGGGGCGGCGGCCAGCTCTTCGGCCAGGGTGAACGCCCCCGCCATGGCGAGTGTGGAGCCGTCTCCGAACAGCGACACGCAGGACGCGGCGTCGCCGAGCAGCGCGACCCGGCCGATCGACCAGCGGGGCCGCACCACCTGGCTGACCGAGTCGAAGTAGAGGTCGTCGGCGACACGTACACGCTCCAGCAGTTCGGGCGCCCGCCAGGACACGTCCGCGAACGCGTCGGCCAGCATGCGCTTGTGCCGGCTGGTGTCGCGGTGGTCGAAGCCGGGCTCGGCCGGGCTGCGGTAGAGGAAGAACGCCAGGTCGCCGCTGGGAGTGGGGCTGACGGCGACGGCCTTGCCAGGGGCGTTGTGCATGAGCACATCCCGGCCGGGTCCGTCCCCGCCGCCGAGCGGGGTGGTGGCGACGTAGAGGCCCATGTGGCGGACGATCCCGCCCTGCGCCCCGAAGGCCAGCCGGCGCGTCGTCGAGTGCAGGCCGTCGGCCCCGATCACCAGGTCGAAGCGGCGGGGCTCGGCGCGCTCGAAGGTGACCTCCACCCCGTGCCCGTCCTGCCGGAGGGCCGCGATGGAGTCGTCCAAGAGGAGTTCGGCATGGTCACGGCAGGTCTCGTACAGGATCGAGGCGAGGTCGCCGCGCGGCAGCTCGATCTCCCCCGCCCGCTGGGCGCCACTCATGTCCATCCGGGCGAGGCGCCGGCCTTCGGCGTTGACGAAGCTGAGCCCGGTGTTGCCGGTGGCGGCCTGGCGCAGCCGAGGCACAATCCCCATCCGTTCGGCGACGGCCAGAGCGGGTCCGCGGACATCCACAGGGTTGCCGCTGGAGCGCAGTGCCTGGGCCCGTTCGACGACGGTGACGCGGAAACCGTGCCTGGCCAGCCAGTAGGCCAGTGTCAGCCCGGCCACGCCGGCTCCGGAGATCAGAAGGTTCCGGCTGTTCATGACAGACCTCACTAACTGGAGGAATTTCCTCCACTCTTTGGACGGTACTCTAACCGGAGGAAAACCGTCCAGTCTTATCGCGCGTCGGGGTGGAATAGGTGGCGAAGGCAACCAATCAGCAGGAACCGACCGGTCTGCGGGCAGACGCGCGCCGCAACCGGGATCTGATCGTCGTGGCGGCCCGGGAGTTGTTCCTGGAGCAGGGCATCGACGTGCCGCTGGACGAGGTGGCCCGCCGCGCCGGCGTCGGGATCGGTACGCTGTACCGCCGCTTCCCCGACCGGGAAGCGCTGCTCCGCGCGGTCGGCGAGGAGAATCTGCACCACCTGGCGGACCTGGCGCAGACCGCCCAGCGGGAGGAACCCGACGCCTGGCACGCGTTGTGCCGCTTCCTGCGTGGTTGCGTCAAGCTGCGCATGGGCGAGTTGTCGGCGAAGCTCGACCCGCACCTGCACCAGCGGCTCCGAGCCGGTCACGACCTGCACGAGATCCGGCAGCAGGTGATCGACGCCTTGCTGGGGATGACCGAGCAGGCGCAGGCGGACGGGGCCCTGCGCGGCGACGTCGGCCCCGGGGACATCGCCATGCTGATGACCCTGCACATCTACTTGCCGGCGAACATGGCCGGCGGGCCGGCCGTGGCACGCGTGACGGAGATCATGCTGAACGGCCTGCGCGCCGGCGTCGGCTCGCCCCTTCCCGGGGAGGCGCTCACCGGCGACGACCTGCGCCGCTACACGGCCATGGAGTGAGTCGGCCGCCAGGGCCGGTCAACCGCGCCTCCGATCCCTGCGGCAGGCATTGCCGGTCGTGACTTGTTGTTCTCGTCGAAGAGGTCACGTAAGTTCCGGCTATGCGTCGTCCATAGCAAGGGAGAACCCGTGCCCGAACTCGTCGCACCTCAGCTCGTCGTCAACAGCCGGATGATCTACTTCGGGTGGGTGCCGGCCGAACCCGATGCCGTCGCGGCACTGGTACCCGACGGTTTGAAGCCGATGGCCAATCGGCAGGTCTTTATGAACCAGTACGTCGTCGACCAGCCCGAGCAGACCTCCGGGTTCGGCGCGTACTCGCTGACGTATATCGGGCCCGACCTGGAAGATGCCTACGCGCCCGACGGCGTGACCCCCGGCCGCTGGTGGACGCACTATTTCAACTCGAGCGCGGTGGTACGCGAGTACGCGCTCGCACGAGGCGTCCCGGCCACCTCCGGTCGTACGACGATCGAGGTCGAGGGGAAGACACTGGTTGCGACGACCGAGTCCGACGGTGTGCCGGTGATCCGTACGACCGCAAGGGTCGGGCACACCGGTACGGCGGTCAACCGCGGACAACTGCGATACATCACCGAGGTCGGCGGGCAGCGGATGAGCGGCATCTATCCGTTCGTGGCGGAGCCGGTCGATCCGTTCGAGATCGTCTCGCTGGAGTTTCTGGAGCCGAGCCACTCCGTCTACGCGCTTCGCCCCGCTGACCCGTTGCAGATCGTGTGGGGTTTCTACTCGCCCCGGTCGTCCTTCGCCTACCCCGGCGGAGAGTCGGTGATGGACTGACCTGAGTCACAGCCCTCCGAAGTCCGGCGGAGGTGTTCCGCCACATCGGGTCCGCGTCTGAACTCCAGGAGGTGGACAGCTGATAAGGCGGCGCGAGGACCTTCCTCGCGCCGCCCGATCAGGCTAGAACGGCGGGTTTCGTCTCGGTCTCGGCGACGAGCCGGCCGGCCAGCGGCAGGAAGCCCGCCAGCTGCACCACCCCACCCAGAATCGTGACAGCTGGAGGGAACTCACCGCTGGACAGGATGAAACCGCCCACCAGGAGCGCGGCGGTCCAGCGCGGAAGGGCGCCGGTACGCAGGATCGCGGCGGCCAGCACGACCAGGCCGATCAGGACCGAGGCCAGCATGGCCAGCATGACGACGTCGAACCACGGGGAGCTCTGGTACCGCTGGTAGGCCGCGGCGGCCTCGGCGATGACCGGGCCCTCGGGGGCCAGGCCCAGGACGAGCGGCCGCATGCCCGACACGACCAGGCCGAGTGCACCGGCCAGGCCGAACAGCAGGCCGGAGATCGTCGCGGCCAGCGGTGCCCGGCCGCGCAGCACCCGCATCACGGCCAGGCCCAAGGGGATGAAGCAGCCGACGAAGACCATGTAGAGCAGGGTGCTGATCGCGAAGTTGCTCCGGTTGGCGGCCACTTGGGCGAGGTAGTCCGCCGCCTCGGTCCTGGGGAGGCCGACCTTTTCGACGAGATGCCAGACTGCGCCGGCGAGCGGGCCGGCGATGATCGCCGCGGTGAGCAGGAAGGGCCTTCGGGGGGTGGGGGACGTGCTCATGGTTGGTACTCCTCGGTAGATCGCGGTCCATTCGCCGCATGCCGCGAACAATCGCGCAGTCCTGTCCCGGGCCGCCTGAGCCAGCAGTCTCCCCTTCGAACAAGGACAAAATGTCCCGTGTAGTTGGGACATCGCATAGCGGACAATTCTCCCTATGCGTTCGCGTCTGGTGATGATGGGGGATTCGGTCGCGGGTGCCGCCGCCGCGGCGACGCTGGCCGGATTCGTGCTGCGGCTGCAGTCATCGGCGGGGTTCGCCGACGACTACTGGTTGTGGATCTCCATCACGGCCATGGTGTACGGCGCGCCCGGCGCGTTCCTCATCCGGCGCGGCCGGACGGTTTTGGGCTGGCTCTTCGTCGCAGTGAGCGCGAGTGCCGCCACGAGCGCCTTCACCGGCGAGTACGCCACCGCCGCGGCCGGCCGGGGCTGGCCCGGCCACCTGATCATGCTCTGGCTGTCGGTGTGGAGCTGGTTGCCCGCCTACGTGATCGTGGCCGCCGTCGTCCCCTACTGGCTCCCCTCGGGTGAGCGGCCGACGGGGGTGTTCCGCCCGCTGATGTACCTCGGGTGTGCCTCTGTGGTGGCCGGATCGGCCGCGTGGGCTCTGCTGCCGTGGCAGCAGAGCGACGATCCGGCGCTGGCCGACAGCGGGCTGGTCAGCCCCTTGAGCGTCGCGGGAGCGGAGGCGCTGCTGCCCGTCTGCTTGGTCATGGTCGCCGTCGCGGCGCTGGGCGGGCTCGCGTCCCTGGGCGTCCGCCTGCGCCGAGCCGACAGCGACGAACGCGGTCAGCTGGCCTGGGTGGGCGCGGGCATGGCAGGCACTGTGCTCCTGCTGGTCGCCGCCCAGACGGTCGAGGCCCGCGGTGCGGGGGTCCTGCTGGCGGCCTCGGCCCTGCCGTTGCCGATCTCCGTGGTGCTGGCGATCCAGCGGTACCGGATGTGGGACATGGAGACCGTCCTGCGCCGCGGGCTGGTCTGGGCGCTCATGTCGGCGGAGATCGCGCTCTGCTACGCGGTGGTCGTCGCGCTGCTCGGAGACCTCCTCGGGCGTAGTGTGGGCGCTCCCCTCGTCGCCGCGGCGGTGGTGGCCATCAGCGTGGCTCCCGTCCACAGGCTCCTGCAGAGAGGGGTACGGCGGTTGTTGTACGGCGACGCGGCGGACCCGTACGACGCGCTGGGGCGGTTGGGGGCCACCCTGGAGACGGCTGCGGCCCCGGCGGAGGCGCTCGAACGGCTGGCGGGCGATGTGGCCAGGATCCTCCGTGTTCCGGCCGTGTGGGTGCTGGTGCTGGACGGGCCGGAGTCCCGCCACGGAGAAGAGCTCGGCGCGGACCCGGTGCGGGTGCCTTTGGTGCATGCCGGGGAGGCGGTGGGAGAGCTGCTGCTGACCCGGCCGCGCGCCGGGGAGTTCCGTCCCGCCGAGGCGCGGCTGTTGCACGTTCTGGCTCGGCAGGCGGGTGCGGCCGCGCACGCCGCCCGGCTCGCCGCGGACCTGGACCGGTCGCGGCGGGCGTTGGTGACCGCGCGTGCCGAGGAGCGCCGCCGGCTGCGCCGGGACCTGCACGACCATCTCGGGCCGAGCCTGTCGGCCGTACACCTGCAGCTGGAGACCCTCCGCGACATGGTGGCGACCGATCCTGCCGGTGCCGGCGCCCTTGCCGACCGGTGCGCCACGTGGCTGGCCGGTACCGTGGGCGACGTTCGCCGCATCGTGGACGGTCTCGGCCCGTCCGCCTTGGACGATCTCGGCTTGGCGGAGGCTCTTCGCGCACAGACGGCGGGCTTCAGCCGGCCCGGGCTGGCGGTCCGGTTGCGCCTGCCCGAGGAGGGCCTGCCTCCGCTTCCGGCCGCCACAGAGGCGGCGGTCCTGCGCATCGTCGGTGAGGCGCTGGCCAACACCGCCCGGCACGCGCGTGCCAGCGGCTGCGACGTAGAGGTGGAGCTGGCGCCGGACGCCTTGCACTTCTCGGTACGAGATGACGGCGTGGGCATAACAGGCACCGGCGCCGGGTGGCGCGTTGGCGTGGGCCTGGAGTCGATGGCCGAGGCCGCCGCCCAGCTTGATGGGAAATGCGAGATTCTTGCTGCAGCCGGCGGCGGCACCGAGGTCCGCGTGCGGTTGCCGAGAGTCGAGGTGTGACATGCGTGTGCTGATCGTGGACGACCATCCCATGTATCGGGAGGGGCTGGTCGCGACGCTTTCCCGCCAGCCCGGCGTCACGGTCGTGGGCGAGGCGGGTGACGGGGCGGAAGCCGTCGAGCTGGCCGTCCGGCTCGCTCCCGACATCGTCCTGATGGACCTGCACATGCCGGTCATGAACGGCGTCGAGGCGACCGGGCGCTTGCTGGCCGAGCTGCCGGGCGTCGCCATCGTGGTCCTGACGATGCTGGAGTCCGACGACTCGCTGGCCGCGGCCGTACGGGCGGGCGCCCGCGGCTACCTCCTCAAGGGGGCGGGCCGGGCCGAGATCGTGCGGGCGCTGGAGGTCTGCCGGGACGGCGGCGCGTACTTCGGCCCGAACGCCGCCCGGGCACTCGCCGGGCTCGTCGGGGCGGAGTCCCGGCGTACCGTCGCGAACCCGGTGCTGCCCGAGCTGACCGAGCGAGAGGTGGAGATCCTCGACCTGATGGCGCGCGGGCTGTCCAACGCCGCCATCGCCTCCCGGCTCTACGTCTCCGACAAGACGGTCCGCAATTACGTCAGCACCGTGTACGGCAAGCTCGGCGTCACCGACCGCGCCGCGGCGGTGGCCCGAGCCCGCGACGCCGGCCTGGGTTCAGGACTGTCCGGCGCACGTTGAGCGTCGCCCTGCGGCGGGCGTGGGTCATGGGCCGGCGGACAGGAGCTCCAGGAGGGATTCCATGTACGGCTGTGCGGGGCCTCGGTGGCGGCGGGTGGTGGCGATGCCGATATGGCGGGACGGGCTGGGCGGCTGGAGGGAGACGGCGACCAGGTCGGGCGCTTCCATGAGGGCGATCTCCGGGATGAGGGCGACGCCTATTCCCGCCGAGACGAGGGACTGGGCGAACATGTAGTCGGTCGCGCTGCAGGAGATGTGCAGCTCGAATCCGGCCAGAGCGGCGTAGCGCCGCAGCAGGTCGACCGTCTTCAGGCACCCGAGCACCCACCGCTCTCCGGCCAGCTCGGCGAGATGAACGCTTTCCCGGCCGGCGTGAGGATGAGTGCGGGGCAGGACGACCCGGAGCGGGTCGGGTCTGAGCGGAGTCCAGACGAGACCGGACCGGTCGCCTGGACTGGCCGGCGGGGGTCCGTCGAAATGGTAGGCCAGGGCCAGGTCGGCCCGTCCTTGCTTGAGGAGCGGGATGCTGTCCTCCGGCTCCCGCTCCAGGATGGTCAGCTCCACCTCGGGGTGGGTGGCGGCGAACCGCGCGAGCGCGGACGGCAGCAGCTGCCGGCCTCCGCTGGCGAACGTCGCAACCGTGAATCGGGTGCGCTCACAGGTGAGCCGGTCGATCCGTTCCTGGGCGTCGGTCAGCTCCGCGGCGATGGCCTCCGCCGTCTCCACCAGGAGGAGGCCCGCTTGGGTGAGCGTCACGCCTCGAGTGCTGCGCTCGACGACGGCCACGCCGAGGCCGCGCTCCAGCGCGGCGATCTGCTGCGACACGGCCGAAGGGGTGAAGCGCAGCTCGGCGGCGGCCCGGTTGAAGCTGCCGTGCCTGGCCACCTCGCGCAGCACACGCAGGCGCTGGACGTCGATCATTAGTTTTCCTGTCGACTGGATAAGCAGATCACCACTACCGCTTAAAACTATAGATCCGCCAGGCTGTGGCCATGGACAGCGTGTGTGTGATCGGCGGCAACCGGTACTTCGGAAGACGGGTGATCGAGCGGCTGCGCGATGCGGGAACGGCCGTCACCGTGGTCAATCGTGGCTCCTCACCGGCGCCGGAAGGGGTGAGGCAGCTCATCGCCGACCGCGACGACGAGGACGGGCTGCGTGCCGCCCTCGGGGATCACGTCTTCGACGTGGTGATCGACCAGGTCTGCTACACGCCGCGGCAGGCCGCCTCAGCGCGGAGGGTCTTCGCGGAGCGCACGCGACGGTACGTGATGACCTCCACGATCGAGGTGTATTCCGCGCTGGACACCACTGTGCCGGTCACCGAGGACGCGATCGATCTCGCGAACGTTCCGGTACGAATGGATCTGCCGTGGCACGAACCGGCCTTCGTCGACGAGCACTACGGGGTGGGCAAGGCTCAGGCGGAGGCGGTCTTCGCCCGTGAGCCGGTGTTCGACTTCGTGAGTGTCCGTACGGGACACGTACTGGGCGGTGCGGACTTCACCGGAAGGCTCGACCACTACACGACGCGGATCCGCGACGGTCTCCCCGTCGTCGTACACCAGGAGCCGCGCCCGTCGTCGTTCATCAATGACAGGGAGATCGCCGACTTCCTGGTATGGACTGCGGAGTCCGGCTTCACGGGGCCGGTGAACGCGTGTTCGCACGGCCCGTTCGACGTCACCTCCCTGTGCGAGGCGCTTTCCGCCGCGGCCGGAGCGGAGCCGGCGACGTACACGACAGGCCCGGACGCCTCACCGTTCTCCTTCGACCGTGCGTACGCCATGGACAACGGGCGTGCCGTACGGCTCGGCTTCGTGTTCTCGCACACCGCGGACTGGCTGCCGCACGTCCTCTCGGAGGCCCTGGCATGCGTGTGATCGGCGACGTTTCCGTCGGCGCGATCGGGCTGGGCGCGATGCCGCTGTCCATTGAGGGCAGGCCGGACGAGGCCAGAGCGATGGCCACGGTCCACGCGGCGCTGGACGCGGGTGTCACGCTGATCGACACAGCGGATTCGTACCACTGGAGCTCCGGCGAGGTCGGGCACAACGAGCTGCTCATCGCCCGCGCGCTGGCGAGCTACGGCGGTGACACCGGCGACGTCCTCGTGGCGACCAAGGGCGGCCGGGGCCGTCCGGGCGACGGCTCCTGGACGGTGAACGGTGATCCACGGCACCTCAGGCGTGCGTGCGAGGGCTCGCTCAAGCGGCTGGGGGTGGTCGCCATCGGGCTGTACCAGCTGCACAAGCCCGATCCGGCGGTGCCGTTCGCGGAGTCGCTGGGCGCGCTCCGCGAGCTGTACGACGAAGGCAAGGTCCGGATGGTCGGGATCTCCAACGTGGACGTGCCGCAGATTCGGCAGGCCCATCGGGAACTCGGCGGACGGCTTGTCTCCGTGCAGAACCGGTATTCTCCCGCGGTCCGCGACAGTGGCCCCGAGCTGCGGCTCTGCGCCGAACTCGGGATCGCCTTCCTGCCGTGGAGCCCGCTCGGCGGAATCTCGCGGAGCGCGCTCGAAGCAGAAGAGGCAGGGCCGGCGGGGCACACCGCGTTCCACGCGATCGCCAGTGAACGGAACGTCAGCCCGCAGCAGGTGTGCCTCGCCTGGCTGCTCGCGGCCGGCCCGCACGTCATCCCGATTCCCGGCGCCAGCCGCCCGGCCTCCATTCGGGACTCCGCCGCCGCGATCGGTCTGACACTCACCGATCAGGAGCTCGCCAGGCTAGGCCGTGGGCCTTTCGGCTAGTTGTTCTCTCAGAAGATCGTGACGGAAATAGTACAGCCCACCTACCTTCCGCAACACACCGCGCCTGTATCCGTCCTCCAAGAACGCCCCCACCCGCCACGGCACCCGGCCCATCGCGAAGAGCAGGACGTGGGCGATGAAGAAGTGCGGCAGGGCAGCGGCAAGGATCGACGCGACGATGATCGCGATGAGCGCTGTCACGGCGAGCGCTTGAGGCGAAGCAGCCGGAGAGCCAGTGAGTGCGATCACGATGCCGAAGTCGAGTATCGCGATCTGAAGGGCGATCAAGCTCCGGCAGAGCATCACGAGAAACCAGAGCGAGGCCACCAGCGTAATGCCCACAGCGTGGTCGGGTGCCAGGTCGCCTTGTGCGGTGAGGTACCAGAGGATAACGGAGAAAAGGCCTGACGTCGCGGCCCAAATGGTCAGCGGGCGCCGGCCTATTTGCTCCAGGGAAGAGAGCTCAGGGTCTATGACGACGGTGTATGTCCAGATGGCCACGATCATGGTTGCTCCCACCATCACGCCGGTGGAGGGACCTGCCGCCAGGCTGAACGCCGTTCCCGTGAACAGTCCGGCCAGGAGGCCGATGATCAGGCCGTAGACCAGAGGGGGAACCACGTCGCTCAGATCCGGCCAGGAGATGCCTCGCGCTCGGAAGTGCCGGGCGAGGAAAGAGAACCAGGGGCGGACGTCGTCTGCGCGCCAGCTTGCGCGCGCATGCTCGGACACGTCGGAATACAGCGAAGGGACGAGTTCAGCGAGCAGATGGGCTTCCAGGTCCCGCCTGTTCGTGAATGTGAGCAAGTGATCCGGGTTCGCCGCTCGTTCCGCGTAGGCGACGCGGGCCAAAGAAATGGCCAGGGGAGTGGACAGCCCGCCGGCGAGCTCCCCGTCAGGATCTGCGGTGAGCTCCGCGAAGACGCTCGCCCATTCGGGGAGTCGTGACGGCTTCGTCGTGATGGTCAGGTAGTCGCGGACGGCGGCGGCATCGAGAGGCTTTATCTCTATCGCCGCCGCCGCGGTGAGGACATCTGCTCGCCTGGAGTCGATGGTGGCCAGATATTCGCTGGTACGGCTGGTCAGGATGAGCGGGAAATCAGCGCTGAACGCCGCGTTGATTGCGGTGAGAGCCGTTTCGCGGTCCGGCTCGGCCATCTCGTCGAGGCCGTCCAGGACGAGCAGAAGGTGATCCAGCGGCAAAGGTTCGTCGAAGTCGTAGTCTTCGCGCAGCCGCGCGTAGATCCAGGCCCTGAGCGTCTGTACCGATGGCGTCCACGTCGACAGTTTCAGCATTACGGGCACGGGCCCGGCCGGAGCGTCCGTCTGCTCGCGGGCGGCCAGGCAGGCGAGCACGAACCGCATCACCAGAGAGGTCTTGCCGGCACCGGGCTCTCCGAGCGCGACCAGGCGCGCTTTGGGAAGCTTGGTGCGCACGGTCAGGTAGAGATCGTCGAGGTTGCCATCGAGGTCGATGGGTGTGTTGTTGCCGCCGATGACCCGCCAATGGTCGCTGATCGGCGGACCCACGGTACGCCAAGAGACCGGGAGCGGCTCCGGGTCGAGCAGGCGCTGCCGTAATTCCTCCGCCTTCCATACCTGCTCGACCTTGGCGGCCAAGCGCTCAACGCGCGCCGCCACGACGTCCGCCTCCGGCTCGGCCACATCCAGAGTGCCGAGATCACCCGCGGTCTCGGCCCGTTGCCGTAACCAGCCGATCAAGGCTGTGGCGGCGACCAGGACGGTGACGAAGAAGCTGAGAATGCTGGCCCATTGGTCGGCGCTTTCCCGGCCTTCGATGACGAAGAACACGGCCAGCGCGACGCCGCAGGACGGTACGAGAACGCTTGCGGCGACGAGTGCCCACCAGGACCATCCGCGAAAATCGGAGCGTGATCGCGCCACCCAGCCTGCCTCCGACTGTTGTGCCGACAACGAGCTGCATTCTTGGGGATACAGCGTGCAAACGGACGATACTAGCTCCCGCCATATGACGGACTGCGCGGTCTTCGGGCGAATCGTCGGGGTGCATGAGGGCGGCGGACTCCGCAGGGTAAAGGCGCGGTGAAGTCGTCACCAAGGAAAGTGTCAGCGCAGTCGGTTCGCATCCCGGGCTTGGCAGGCTTGAAGCGGTCTTTCAGAGACGAAACCGGGCGGAGGGCTCATGCGCCTTGTCGGAGACGACCAGACATTCGATCGCCTGCTCGACGCGGCGGGCGCCTACTGGGAGGGAAGTCGATCCTCTCGGGCGGGCGGCGATCAATGTGTCGTCACCGAGGCGCTGCATCAGGACATCCGGGTCGTGATACGCAACCTGCTGATGGCGAATGCGCTGTGCGACCTGCTCTCGGCCCGGCTGGTGGTGCTCACGGGCACGGATCGGGAGTGGAGCGAGGCGCTCTGGGAGCAGTACGACATCGAGCGGGTCCGGCGGCTGGCCGAGGCGTTCGGGGCAGCCGAGGTCGTCAACGTGCACGACCTCGTGGACCGTCACCTGGCAGGTCAGGGCGAAAGCACGGCTCCGGAGGGCCTCGACGCCATAGAGAGGGCCACGCTCGTCCGGTTGGCTCGGGTGCCGCGGCTGCCGGAGAGCGAGGACGAGTGGTACCGGGCGCGCCGCGACCGCATCAGGGCCTTCTCCGCCGTCTACGCGCGATTGTTCGCCGACCTGCCCGCTGCCGCCCTCGTCACCAGTCACGTCGACTACGACCAGTGGGGATTGGCGGTCGAGGCGGCCATGCGCCGGGAGATACCGGTCGTCCATGTTCAGAGCACCGGGTGCATGAAGGCATATGCACTCTTTCCTGAGCGGCGCAAGGGACTGAGCACCTTCAGGGAGGAGCTCACCGGACTGATCGCCGGCCATTTCCACGACCACGTATGGCCGCACAGGAATGCCATCAAGGCGAACGCCGAATTGGTGGCCTGCCGGGCGAAGGGCAATCTCGGCCGGCCCAGTTGGTGGCGGGCCGGCCGCACCAGCCAGTTCGAGCTGCAGTCGGAAGCTGAGCGGCGGCAGCTGCGCTTGCTGGGGTGTCACCGTTTCGGGCTGGATCCGGATCGTCCGGTGTTCGCGGTCTTCAACCACGCCATTTCCGACGCTCTGGGCACCAACAGAGAGGTGTTCGACGATCTGGCCCAGTGGTTCGAGCAGACTGCGGACTTCGCCGCCCGGCAGGATGCGGTGAACTGGCTTTTCCTGGACCATCCCAGCCAGTCGCTCTATGACACGACCGGGCATTTCGCTGCGGTGACGGCACGCCATGCCGGGCGCCGGCACATGGTCTTCATGCCCAGCCTCGCGCTGTCGAAGAACATGTTGTGGAGCATGACGGACTTGGGCGTGACCGTGCGGGGGAGCGTCTCGAACGAGCTTCCCGCCTTCGGTATCCCGGTCATCCAGGCCGGCTGGTCGGAATGGAGCGGATGCGGGCTGTCGTACGTCGCCGAGAACCGGGACGACTACTGGCGGTTGCTCGGCGAGGCCATCACCCGGCATGTCAAAGGCGAGACCATGCTGACGGAGGAGCAGCGGGAGCGGGCCCGTCTCTGGTTGTGGCTCTACCGCAGCGGGGCCGACGTGCCGTCGCCGTTGCTGCCGCACTGGGAAATGGGCGAGGGGGACACCTATGCTCAGGTGCTCACCGTCGCCATGCAGCACGTGGAACGCGATGGCGATCCCTTCCCCTGCTCGGTACGCCGCATGTGGGAACGGCGTGAGCCGCTTCTCACCCGGCTGGACTTCCGACATACCACCGGAATCGACCGCGCCCTCGGCACTCCCGTACGCGCCGTGACCGACGCTCCACCGGCAATGCTGACCGCCACCGGCTTCGACCCGGCCGTCCCGCCCGCCCAGGTGCCCATGGAGATCTCCAGCGGCCAGGCGGCAGAGCTGCAGGCGGCGGACCACTTCCATCGTGGAGTGCAGATCGTGGGCCGGTTCGAGCGCTCGGGGCTGGTCGGGATCAAGGTGGCGGAGTCCGGCCACGCCCTGCGCGTCAGCGTCTCCCTGTCGGTGGACCGGCTCTCGGTGCAGGACTGGCATCTCAATCAACAGACGGGCGTGGATGACCAGGCGCTGCCGCGGCTCATCCAGGTCCGCGCCCAGGGGCGGTTGCGCCAGTGCCTGCTTCTCGAGAGCGATGGCGCCATGAAGCGCGGCACCGTCGTCTTCGACCTGATGCCCGACGAGATGCCGGCCGATGGCCTGCTCTGCATCGAGGTGCTGGACGTCACGGAAGGCAGCGACGTCCCGGAGACACTCCGGGAGGCCGTGGCGGGATCGGTCATGGACGACGGCGTGGCCGGGCTGCGCATCGACCGCGTCAGGCTCCAGGAGATCCCGGACGACGGCGTCTCCGACACCGCTGTCGTGACCTTGGACGCGTCACGCTGCGAGCGCGCCTCCCTGATCAGCTCCGGCGGCCTGATCAACCTCAAGGGCCGCGGCAGCCATTCCCTGAGCACCGGCATGTTCGTCGTCAACCCCGTGCCGTGGGGCGTCTTCGGAGCCGGCGGCGACCTCGCGATCCGGCTGGGGCAGAAACCAGACCCCTCGTGCCGCGAGCCGAGAGCGTGGCTGCGCCGGATGGCGTGGCATCGGGCAAGCTGGTGGGGGCGTCGCACGTCAGGGGCTCCGAACGTGGGGCAGGTCTTGAGCATGCACGACGGGGATGAAGTGCCCGTGGCGCGCTCGAAGACAGGCGACGGCATCGAGCTTCGCCTCCGCGCGCCGGCCGAGTCGCCGCTCCTCGTCCCCGTCGCTCCGGCGCAAGGCGCCCAGCCGACCCTGATTTCCGCCGACTGGTTTCCCTGATGGGCTTCTCTATGGGGCGGTCAGCGCAGCTTCCAGCTCTGCGCCGTGGCGCTCCAGCCATGCCTCCCGCCGTTTGATCCTGTCGCCGACGCCCTCCTGCCACATCCGCGCCCAGCCGCCACCCTGCTCCTCGGCGATGTGCTTCATCGAGAACCACGCACGCCGCGCTCGCAGGACGGCCACCTCGACGAGACGGGACCTGTCCAGATCCGACATGCCGTACGCGTCGGCGAGGATCCGGCATCGGCGGGGGACGTCGACGTCGTGCAGCGGTGGGTCGGCGTCCATGGGATCGCCCAGCGGCGCCCAGTAGAGCATCGCGTTATGGATCTCGTCCACCCTGGAAGCCGGTCTGGCCATGTCGAAGTCGATGAGCGCGGCGGCCTCACCGTCCCGGAACGCGATGTTGTCGGGCGTGAGGTCCATGTGCCCGACGAGTTCGGCAGGGTAGGCCGGTGCGGGCGGCATGTCCGGCGGTTCGGACACGCCGAAGTCGGGCTGGATGCCTTCAGGGAGGACGAAGCCCGCGGCGGCGTCATCGTAGGCGCGGACGAGGCGGCCGACCGAGATCAGTCGCGCCTCGTCGGCCAGCCAGGCGGGCCGCGGGCGTCCGGCGACCTCGCCCCTGACGTACGTCAGCACCTCACGTCCGGATGCGTCGATGCCGAGAAGCCGCGGAGCGCCGGCGAACCCGGCCTCCTCCAGATGGCGGAGCAAGGCATGCACCAGTGGAGCGTTGTGGCCGACTGGGCGGCGGACCGTGCTGCCTCTCCGGACCACGCCTTCGGTGACATCACCGCCCAGCAACGGGACTTCGGGTTCGGACTCGTCGGGCTCGACGTAGGTGGCTGCGCTCATCATGCTCCCCTCGGCAAAACGCACCCAGCCTAAAGGTTTCTTCTCGGGTCAACGGTTGAACCAGCGTCTGCTCGCGGGCAGGAGCAGCGCGAAGGGCGACGGCCGTCCAGACGAGCCGTCTCCGGCGGGTCGGCCAGCGAGCCGGCACCCAGCCGGTCAGGGCCGTGACCGCGGCGCCGTAGGCCAGAAGCAGGAGCACCCAGACGTCGAACGTGGCGGCGAGCGCGACGAGCGGGAATTGCCGCGAACTTCGCGTTAACCGGCTCTTTCGGGGAAGCGGCCATTGGCGGGCGGATGAAATCACTGGTGGACAGGTGCATTTGTGCGGCAGATATTAGAGGGAGAGGAGGTTCTCCATGGACGCACGCCTCGACCATATCGTCTGCTGGGTCGCCGACCAGCTCGTCTCGCTGCGCTTCTACGAGCAGGTGGTAGGACTGCCCGGAGTGCGGGCCGAGGAGTTTCGCGAGGGGAAGGCGGCGTTTCCGAGCGTGCGGGTCTCCTCCGGGACCATTCTCGATCTGATGGCGTACGAAAGCGCCAACGGCGTGGACGAGGGCACCGGTGTGACGGGCAGCGCCGGGCACCCGATCAATCATTTCTGCCTGGCCGTGAGCAGGGAGGATTTCGACGCGCTCCAGGTCCGGCTGAAGCAGCACGACGTGGAGGTCACGGGCTCCGGGACCAACTCCTTCGGCGCCCAGGGCATCGCCCCTGAGACCATTTATTTTCCGGATCCGGACGGCAACGTGCTGGAAGTCCGCTACTACGAGTGACGGCGATGGCCGGTCGTAGTGCTCCACCATTCGGAAACGTCGGTCGAGTCTGGTACACAGGGCGGCATGGGTGTGAGCGTCGAAGAGTTCCTGGAGATGCTGGACGAGCTGCCCGAGGTCAAGATGAGCCACGGCGGCGAGTGGATCGGCCTCAAGGTGCGGGACAAGGGGTTCGGCTACTTGTGGGAGGCGACCGAGACCGTCGGCCTCAAGGCCACGATCGAGGAGCAGATCGCGCTCGTGGCCGAGCGGCCCGAGGTGTTCGAGGTGCAGTTCACGGCTGGACGGTTCGGGTGGGTGGTGGTCCACCTCGACAAGATCGACGCCGATGAGCTGTTCGAGCTCGTGGCGGAGGCGTGGTGCCTGACGGCGCCCAAGCAGATGGTGGCCGACTTCGAGGCCGCCCACGAGATCGGACAGCAGGTGCATCCCGGGTAATCTCGGGCAGCGTGCTCTCTATGGATATACGGCTGCGGGAATGGCGCGACAGCGACGCGCCCGCGGTCCTCCAGGCGTTCCAGGCCGCCGACCTGCGCAGGCAAACCGCCTTTCCGATCGTCACGCTCAAGGACGCCCAGGGGTGGATCACCTCCTGGGAGGGGGTCGGGCACGCCTTCGCCGTGACCGTCGGCGAGCGGGTGGTCGGCAATGTGGCGGTGGCCGGGATCGACGCGCACGACAACGGATGGGTGTCCTACTGGGTCGTGCCGGAGGCCAGGGGACGGGGGATCGCGGCGGTCGCCGCGGAAAAGCTGGCCAGGTGGGCGTTCGACGAGCTCGGGCTCTACCGGCTCGAGCTGGGGCATCGCACGAACAATCAGGCCTCGTGCCGGGTCGCCACCAAGGCCGGATTCCGGCCTGAGGGCATCGAACGGGGCAAACTTACATATAACGGCGTGCGTTACGACGTAGAACGGCACGCGCGCCTGGCAACCGACTGACCGCTGATCTACCCTTTCATGGGTGGACAGCGAGAGTCTGGCCGCAGCCGGGCTGCTGGCGGCCCTGAGCCGGGCGTCGGGGATTCTCGCGGAGTTGAGTCATCCGCTCGTCAGAAGCGAGGGCTTCTCCTATTTCTTCCCGGACGCCGGCGCCCGCATCGGCACCACGTTCACGCTGCCCGACGGGCGCGAGGTGCGTTTCGAGGTCTCCATCGCCGTCTCCGCCGCCGCCTTCCAGGTCGAGGGGTCGATCACCGCGGAGAACGACCCGTTGCTCGAACTCCCCCGCAAGAGCCTGCCCAATATCAGCGACGGCCTGGCCGCGTTCGACGACTACGTGGGGGAGGTGGCGGCCCCGGCGACTCGGCTGATCGAGCAGCTACTGGACGAAATTGTCTAATTGTCAGACAATGCCTCTCATGAAGAAGGGACCCTTGTCTGTCGTCGGCGCGTCCGTGCTCTGGGGCACGGCCGGCACGGCGGGCCTGCTCGTCTCCGCCGACTCCGTGGCGCTGGCCGCCGCCCGGCTGGTCATCGGGGGCGCGGTGCTCGCGACGCTCGCTGGGGCGGGCCTCAGGCGGGTGGCCAGGCCCGGTCTGCTGCTCGGCGCCGCAGCGGTGGCCGCCTACCAGCTGTGTTTCTTCGCCGCCGTCGGCCGCACCGGCGTCGCGATCGGAACCGTGGTGGCCATCGGCAGCGGGCCGGTTTTCACCGGGATGTTGTCGTGGGTCCTGCACGGGCGGCGGCCGAGCGGTCGGTGGACGGTGGCGACCACGGCCGCCGTCTGCGGATGCGCGGCGCTGATCGTCGGGGGTGGGGCGCAGGCAGGCGGTCAGGTCGTGTCGGGTGTCCTGCTCGCGTTGCTCGGAGGGTTGCTCTACGCCTTCTACGCCGTCACGGCGGCCCGGGCGATCGAGGACGGGGGACAGTCCAACGCGGTCATGGGGCTGATGTTCGGCGGGGCAGCGGTGATCATGCTGCCGGTCCTCCTCCTCGGCGGTGTGGAGTGGCTGGCGGAGCCGCGCGGGCTGGTCGCCGTGCTCTACCTCGGGCTCGCGACCACAGCCCTGTCCTACTTCCTGTACGGGCGTGGCCTGCGCACCACCCCCGTGGCCACGGCCGCCACGCTGGCGCTGGCCGAGCCGGCCGTCGCCGCGCTGCTCGGCCTGGTGGTGCTCGGCGAGCGGCTGGCCCCGGTCTCGGTGGCGGGCCTCGTGCTGCTCGCACTCAGCCTGGTCGCCGTGGCCGTACCCGAAGGGAAAGAGCGTTAGAGTCGCAGGCGTGACGTTGCCCCTCAGACCCGTTTCCACCGTTGGGGCGCTGGCCGACGCCCTGCGGAGCAGGGTGCTGTCCGGCGAGATCGAGCCCGGCACCCCGCTGCCCGAGCAGGAGATCGCCGCGTCCTATCGGGTGGCCAGGCCGACCGTGCGGGAGGCGCTGGCGATCCTGGTCCACGAGGGACTGCTCAGGCGCGAGCGCAATCGCAGCGCCTATGTCCCCGACGTGACGATCGCGGACCTCAACGATCTCATGTACGTACGCCGGCCCCTCGAGGACCTCATGGCGCAGGCGATGGCCGGCCAGCGGGCCCCACGGGCGGAGGCCGCGCTGCACCGGATGGCGGCGCTGCCCGCCGGCGCGCCGTGGTCGGAGACCGTGGCCGAGCACATGGCGCTGCACGAGGCGTTGATCGAGGCGGTCGGCAGCCCGCGGCTCGAGCGGCTCTACGGCGTGCTCGCGGCCGAGACCCGGCTGGGCCTGGTGCGGCTGCGCGAGGTCTACCAGGACCGGGACGTGCTGGTGCGTGAGCATCGCGAGCTGCTGGACGCGATCGCGGATGGGCCGGAGGACGCGGCCAGGGCGGCGGTGGCGGCGCATCTCGGCCACTCGTGGGGCGCCGAGGACCCCATCCACGCGCACCATTGAGTGCGAACCCTTGCGGGACAGGCCCGGAACTCGCAAGAATCGCGGCCATGCACGGCAATCCGATGCCGGACTCCTACGTATATGTCACGGAAGAGGGCGTCACCCGTCACTACGCGGACGGGAGCGTCGAGGCCCTTGCGTGGGAGGACGTGGTGGAGGTCCGTGTCGTCACCGCATCCGGGGAAGACGTCCTGTTCATCCTGCTCGACCGCGACGGCGAGGGCTGCGTCGTGCCGCGCTCGGCCACGGACGCCACCTTCCTCGCCCGCCTGCGCTATCTGCCGGACTTCGACCTGGACCGGCTGGCCCTGGCGGCCGACTCGGCGCACGACGGGGTGGTGGTGGTCTGGCGTAGCCCGGATCCGCCCTCTGCGCTGCCCGACCTGGAGTACGACTAAACGGTTCATAGAGCGGCAACCTGCTGAAATGCCGCCGTAAATCTCATATTCCCCTCTGCGAGACGCTGCATCAAATGGACCGTTCCGTCAAGCCCTGAGTCTGCCGATCAGGCGTCCGATTGTGGACGTTCTACGTTATTCCCCCCACTGGAATCGATCTTTACTCTTTAGTGGGGGCCGCCGCCCTTTAAGTACGTGGGACTTGTCAACCCATGTGGTTCGAGGAACGTCAAGTTATCGCGGTGCATGAAGTTGTCACAGGGTGGTGCTATGAGGGTGGGGACTGGGGAGTCCGCTGTTGTGCTCCTCAAGGCCGTGCCGCGCCGTCCGTCCAGCATCTGGACGAGGGCGTACCTACGGCTCCTGTTAGGTGGGGACTCGATGTGCGCGCTGCTCGCATGCGTGTGTGTGCTGGGCGTGCGCCTGATCGCCGGTGTCTACATTCCCTGGGTCGAATACCTGCTGGGATTCGGCCTGGTCGTCGCCTGGCCCATCGCACTCATGATGGGCGGCGCGTACCGGCAGCGCGCCAACGGCGAGGGAACGGAAGAGTTCAAGGCGGTGTTCAACGGCGGCGTCGGCCTGATGGCCACCGTCGCCATCATGGCCTATGCCACGCAAACCGTGATCGCGCGGAGTTTTGTGATGGCGATGTTGCCGCTGGCACTGCTCGCCACGCTCTACTTCCGCTACCGAATGCGTAAACGTCTTCACCGAAAGAGAGCGGTCGGGGACTATCTGCGCCAGGTGATCGCGGTCGGGCACCGGGAGTCGATTCTCGACCTGGTGGTGCAGTTCAGGCGCCAGCCCTATCACGGAATGCAGGTGGTGGGAGCCTGCCTTCCCGAGCATGCGATGGACGTGGACCTGGACGGTATTCCCGTGCTCGGCTCCTTCGGAGACGTGGCCGCAGTGGTCGAGCGCGAGCAAGCCGACGCCGTGGCCGTGCTGGCCTGTCCGGAGCTGGACGGGGCCGCGCTGCGCCGGCTGGCCTGGAGCCTGGAGACCGCGCGTACCGATCTCTTCGTGGCTCCGGCGCTCATGGACGTGGCCGGGCCGCGCATCAGCATCAGGCCTGTCGCAGGGATGCCGCTCCTGCACGTGGAGCATCCCGACCTCGACGGCACCCGGCAGGTCGTGAAGACGGTGTTCGACCGCCTGAGCGCCGTGGCCGCACTGCTGCTGCTGGCGCTGCCGCTGCTGGCCATCGCACTGGTGATCCGCCTCACCAGCCGGGGGCCCGCGCTGTTCTATCAGACCCGGGTCGGCAAAGGTGGCAGAGAGTTCCGTGTCGTGAAGTTCCGTACGATGGTGGCTGACGCTGAGCAGCTCAAGTACGCACTCCTGGACGCGAACGAATTCGACGGGGTGCTCTTCAAGATTAGGAACGATCCAAGAATCACGAAGGTAGGCGTTTTCCTGCGGAAATACTCGCTTGACGAGCTGCCTCAGCTGCTCAATGTGCTCCGTGGCGAGATGTCCCTGGTCGGGCCGCGGCCGCCGCTGCCGGAGGAGGCGGGCAGGTACGCCGCCGACGTCCGCCGCCGCCTGGTGGTCAAGCCGGGGATGACGGGGCTCTGGCAGGTCAGCGGCCGCTCCGACCTGTCCTGGGAGGAGTCCGTACGCCTCGACCTGCGGTACGTGGAGAACTGGTCGCTCATCCTCGACCTGCAGATCCTCTGGAAGACCTGGTCTGTCGTCACCCGTGGAGAAGGGGCTTACTAGCGGTGAAAGCACTCGTGCTCGCCGGGGGATCGGGCACCCGGCTCCGACCCATCACGCACACTTCGGCCAAGCAACTGGTCCCGGTCGCGAACAAGCCGGTCCTGTTCTACGGCCTGGAGTCCATCGCGGCGGCGGGGATCAAGGAGCTCGGCCTGGTGGTCGGCGACACGCAGCCGGAGATCGAGGCGGCCGTGGGAGACGGCTCGGCGTTCGGACTGCAGGTCACCTACCTGCGGCAGGAGGCGCCGCTCGGGCTGGCGCACGGCGTGCTGATCGCCCGCGAGTTCCTCGGTGACGAGGACTTCGTCATGTACCTGGGCGACAACTTCATCGTGGGCGGGATCAACGGCCTGGTGGACAGGTTCGCCCGCGAGCGGCCCGCAGCCCAGATCATGCTCACCAGGGTCGGCGACCCGCGCCAGTTCGGGGTGGCCGAGCTCGACGCCAAGGGACGGGTGGTCGGCCTGGAGGAGAAGCCCGCGCAACCGAAGAGCGATCTGGCGCTGGTCGGCGTCTACCTGTTCAGCTCCGCCATCCACACGGCGGTGGCGGAGCTGAAGCCGTCATGGCGGGGCGAGCTGGAGATCACCGACGCGATCCAGTGGCTGATCGAGGCGGGGTTGCACGTCGAGTCATCGGTGATCTCCGGCTACTGGAAGGACACCGGCAACGTCACCGACATGCTGGAGGTCAACCGCCTGGTCCTGGAGTCGGTCGAGCCCAGGGTACGGGGACGCGTGGACGAGGTCAGCGAGCTGGTGGGCCGGGTGGTCGTCGAGAAGGGGGCCGTGGTCGAGCGGTCCAGGATCGTCGGCCCGGTGATCATCGGCAAGGGCGCGCGGATCCGGGACAGCTACGTCGGCCCCTTCACCTCCATCGGTGCCGACTGCGCCGTCACCGGCAGCGAGATCGAGTACTCGATCGTGTTACCCAGAGCTTCCATCGCCGGGGTCGGTCGCATCGAGTCGTCGCTGATCGGCCACGACGTCGAGGTCACCCCGGCGCCCAACACGCCCAAAGCCCATCGTCTCGTGTTGGGCGATCACAGCAAGGTGCAGATCAGTTCATGACACGCGTTCTTGTAACGGGCGGTGCGGGCTTCATCGGCTCCCACTTCGTCCGCAATTTGCACGACATGTACGTCACAGTGCTGGACAAGCTGACTTATGCCGGCAACCGAGCCAACCTCGAAGGGGTGCGGCATGAGTTCGTGCATGGGGACATCTGCGACGCCGAGCTGCTCGGCCGGGTCGTGCCCGGCCACGACCTGGTGGTGAACTTCGCGGCCGAGTCGCACGTCGACCGGTCGATCGAGGGCGCCGCCGAGTTCATGCGCACGAACGTGCTCGGCACCCAGACGCTGCTGCAGGCGTGCCTGGAGGCGGAGGTCCCGAAGGTGGTCCAGGTGTCGACCGACGAGGTGTACGGCTCGATCGACGTCGGCTCCTGGGACGAGGCCGCGCCGCTGCGGCCGCGCTCGCCGTACGCGGCGTCGAAGGCCGGTGGCGACCTGATCGCCCGCGCCTATGCGATCACCCATGGCCTGAACGTCTCGATCACCAGGTGCGGCAACAACTACGGTCCGAGACAATACCCGGAGAAGGTCATCCCGCTGTTCGTCACGAACTTGCTGCGCGGCCGGAAGATCCCCCTGTACGGCGACGGCGGCAACATCCGCGACTGGATCCACGCCGAGGACCACTGCGCCGGCATCCGGCTGGTCGCCGAGAAGGGCGAGCCAGGCGAGGTCTACAACATCGCGGGCACGGCCGAGCTGACCAACAAGGAGCTGACCGACCGGCTGCTCGAAGCCTGCGGCAGGGACTGGGACGCGGTCGAGTACGTCGAGGACCGCAAGGGCCACGACCGCAGGTACTCGCTGGACGACTCCAAGCTCCGGGCGCTCGGCTACCGTCCCGAGATCTCGTTCGAGAAGGGGCTGAAGGACACGGTCCGCTGGTATGCCGAGCACCGTGACTGGTGGGCCGCATGACCGGCCGGTCGCGCCGGGAGGCGTTATGAGATGGCTCATCACGGGCGGCGGAGGCATGCTGGCCGCCGACGTCCTCGACCGGGCGGCGCTGACCGGGGAGCCGGTGCTCGCGCTCGGCCGGTCGGAGCTCGACCTGACCGACAAGCGCGCGGTACGCGACTTCGTGTCCGCCTACCGGCCCAGAGTGGTGATCAACTGTGCCGGCTGGACGGCGGTCGACGACGCGGAGACGCACGAGGACGAGGCGCTGGCGATCAACGGGCACGCGGTGGGCTGGCTGGCCGAGACCTGCTCGCGGACCGGGGCGCGGCTCCTGCACGTGTCCACCGATTACGTCTTCGACGGGACCGCCCGACTGCCGTACCGGGAGGATGCGCCGACCGCGCCGGTGAACGCGTACGGCAGGACCAAGCTCGCAGGGGAGCTGGCGGCGCTGGAGCACGGCCATTACGTGGTGCGCACCGCCTGGCTCTACGGTTCCGCGGGACGGAACTTCGTGACGACCATGATCAGGCTGGCCGCCGAGCGCGAGACCGTCGAGGTGGTCGACGACCAGCGCGGCCAGCCGACCTGGACGGCAGACCTGGCCGACTACCTGGTGCGGCTGGCGCAGTCCGACCTGCCGCCGGACGTCTATCACGGCACCAGCGCCGGCGAGACGAGCTGGTGTGGGCTGGCCAAGGAGATCTTCACCCTGCTGGGCCTCGATTCCACGCGGGTGCGCCCCGTGACCTCCGCGTCCTTTCCGCGGCCGGCCAGGCGCCCGGCCAACAGTGTGCTCGCGCACACCCGGAGGGAGCCGATCCGGCACTGGTACCAGGCGTTGCAGGCGGCCTGGCCGGTGCTGATGCGTGGCCGCCAGTGCAGCGTCGTTTAGGAGACTCGGTGTTGTGGGTCATGGTGACAGGCCTGGCCGGGTGGGCGAGCCTGCGCCTGTGCGGGTGGGAGCCGAAGTTCTTCTGGTCCCAGCTGGTGTCGTTCACTCCGTATGCGGCCGCCCTCTCGCTGGTGCCGTTGGGTTTCGCGGTCTTCCTGCGTGCCGGGCCGCTGCTGGTCGCCGCGGTCATCGTGACCGGCGCCTTCGCAGTGACCGTCCTGCCGCGTGTGGTACCGGAGAGCAACCCGCCCGCCGAAGGTCCCGTGCTGCGGATGATGGCCGTCAATCTGCTGCACTCCTCCGTGCTGCCGCCCGTCCTGGTCGACGCGGTCGAGCGCGATCGGCCGGACGTGCTGCACCTGCTGGAGTTCACCAACCTGATGAGGGAACGGGTGGAAAGGCTCGGGCTGGGAAGACTGCTGCCGTACAAGATCGTCCTACCGGGGACGCATTCCGAGGGCGCGGCGATCTACTCGCGCCACCCGCTGCGGCCGGCGGACACCCCGATCGCGGCCCCCGTCTTCGAGGACAGTCCGCGCCACCTTCCCGCCGTTGTCATGCTGCCGGGCAGGCAGGAGGTGGAGCTCGTCGCGGTCCACGCGTGCGCGCCCTCCGAGGGCTGGCGTACGGCGTGCTGGGCGCCGAGCATCCGGGCACTACCACCCGCTGGAGGGCGCCTGCGGGTGCTGGCCGGAGATTTCAACTCCACTCTCGACCATGTGGTGCTGCGTGACCTGATCGCCACCGGCTACCGGGACGCCGCTGACGTCACCGGAAAGGGATTGTCCATGACCTGGCCCTATCACGAGCAGCCGCGGCTGTTCCCGAAGGTGGCGATCGACCATGTGCTGGCCGACCGCCGGATCGCGATCCGGAGCTTCCAGACCCTGCGGCTGCCCCGGACGGACCACCGCGCGACGCTCACCGAGCTGGTTCTCCCGTGATGTCACATTTCTGGAGCTGGGACCGATATGTCATGGACTCCCAGGGGGATGGATGACGAGGTTACCGGAGCAGGCGATCAACTGTGCCGCCTGGACCGCAGTGGACGACGTGGCCTGTCCCGGCAAGGAGCCCTCACTGCAACGTGGCGTAGAACTCCACGCACCGTTGGTAGTCCGGCAGCAGCCCGGCCGCGAGCGCCTCTTCCAGGGGCGGGGCCTTGGCGTCTTTGTCCGACACGACGGGCTCCAGGCCGGACGGCCAGCCGATCCCGATGGCCGGGTCGAACGGGTGAACCCCGTGCTCGCCCCCTGGGTTGTACGGCTGCGAGCAGAGGTACACAACCGTGGCCTGCTCGCTCAGCGCCATGAACGCGTGCCCGAGGCCCTCGGCGATGAGCACGGCCCTGCGCGTCTCGTCGTCCAGGGTCACCGCCTCCCAGCGGCCGAAGGTGGGCGAGCCCACCCGGAGGTCCACGACGACGTCCATGACGCTGCCGGAGACGCACATCACGTATTTCGCCTGACCGGGCGGGACATCGGCGAAATGCACGCCGCGGATCACCCCCGCGCGGGAGATGGAGCAGTTGACCTGGGCCACGCCCAGCGGGTGCGGCAGCTCGGCCGCCCGAAAGGCCTCGAAGAAGCTGCCACGGGGATCGGCATGCACGCGTGGTGTAACCACCCACGAGCCGTCGATCGAGAGGCGATCCATGATCGCAGCATGCCACAGGAACACAAGGGGAGTGAATGATCAATGATGGTTTTAGCCAATAGCCGCGTGTCCGAGGACCTGGCCCAGCAGCACGAGGCAGCGGCCCTGGCCGGAGTGGCTGAATGATCACTTGCCGGCTGTGCGGCTCCGACGAGCTCACCGGGGTCGTGGACCTCGGCGCGACCCCGCCGTGTGAACTGTTCCTGACCGCCGAGCAGCTCGAGGCGCCCGAGCCCACCTACGCGCTGCACCTGCGGGTCTGCACGCGGTGTTGGCTGGCCCAGCTCCCTCCGCTGATCACGCCGGAGGAGACGTTCACCGAGTACGCCTACTTCTCTTCCTACTCGACCTCCTGGGTCGAGCACGCGCGGCGGTTCGTGGATGGCGCTGGACTGCGGCCCGACTCGTTCGTGGTGGAGGTGGCCAGCAACGACGGCTATCTGCTCCAGCATGTTGTCGAGCGGGGGGTGCGCTGCCTCGGCATCGAGCCGTCCGCCAACGTCGGCAAGGCGGCCGTCGAGAAGGGCGTGCCGACGCTCACCGAGTTCTTGTCTCCAGAGGTCGGGCAGCGGGTGCGGGCCGAACACGGGCCCGCCGACCTGGTGGTGGCCAACAACGTGTACGCGCACATCCCGGACGTCGTCGGCTTCACCAAGGGACTGCGGGCGCTGGTGGCCGACGACGGCAGGGTCTCCATCGAGGTGCAGCACCTGCTGACGCTGATGGAGCTCAACCAGTTCGACACGATCTACCACGAGCACTTCCAGTACTACACGGTCGCCTCGGCGCAGAGGGCCCTGGCCAGCGGCGGGCTCCACTTGGTGGACGTGGAGCTGGTGCCGACCCATGGCGGGTCGATCCGGCTGTGGGCGCAACCGGGCGAGGCGCCGGTCTCGCAGCGGGTGACCGACGTGCTGGCCCGGGAGAAGGCCGCCGGCCTGCACGAGCTGTCGGGTTATCAGGACTTCGCGGCGCGGGTGTCCAAGGTGCGGCGGGACCTGCTGCGCTTCCTCATCGACGCCGCGGACGCCGGGAAGACCGTGGTCGGGTACGGCGCCCCCGGCAAGGGCAACACGTTGCTCAACTACTGCGGGATCCGGCCGGACCTGCTGGCGTACACGGTGGATCGCAATCCGTACAAGCACGGCAGGTTCACACCGGGGTCGCGGATCCCGATCCTGGCGCCGGAGCGGATCGCCGCGGACCGGCCCGACTATGTGCTGGTGCTGCCGTGGAACCTGCGCGACGAGCTCGTCGAGCAGCTCTCGTACATCCGTCAGTGGGGCGGCCGGCTCGTCTTCCCCATTCCCACCCTGGAGGTGGTCTCATGAAGGTGGTCCTCTTCTGCGGGGGGCGGGGCGCGCGCATGAGCAGTGGGCTTCCCGGCGAACTGCCCAAGCCCATGCAGCTCGTCGGCCCCAGGCCGCTGGTCTGGCATGTGATGCGGTACTACGCGCACCACGGTCACAAGGAGTTCATCCTGTGCCTGGGACATGGTGCGGAGCACATCAAGGACTTCTTCCTGTCCTACCGGGAGACCGCCTCCAACGACTTCGTGCTCAGGAACGGCGAGGTGGAGCTGCTGTCGGCCGACATTTCCGACTGGTCGATCTCCTTCGTGCACACCGGCACGGATTCGCCGATCGGTGAGCGGCTGCGCCGCGTTCGCGAGCATCTGGCGGGCGAGGAGATGTTCCTGGCCAACTATGCGGACGTGCTCACCGATGCGCCGCTCAACGTCATGATCGACCGGTTCACACAGTCCGGCGCGGGCGCCTCGATGCTAGTCGTGCCGCCGCCGGGGACCTTCCATTGCGTCGAGCTCGGCGAGAACGGCACTGTGGGTGGCATCACGCCGGTCACCGACATGCCGCTCTGGATCAACGGCGGCTACTTCGTCCTCAAGCAGGAGGTGTTCGAGCACATCCCGCCGGGCGGCGATCTGGTGGCGGACGCCTGCACCGCGATGGCCAAGCGCGGGAGGCTGCTCGCCTACCCCTACCGGGGTTTCTGGCGGCCGACCGACACCGTCAAGGAGCGCGCCGCGCTGGACGAGGAGTACTCGCGCGGCGAGCGGCCTTGGGCTCTGTGGGAGAGGGGGGCGGCCCTCGGTGCTCCGGTTGCTTCCTGAGCGATGCGAGAAGATCGCACTTCTCGGCGCCCACTGCGACGACATTCCCATCGGGGCCGGTGGCACGCTGCTCGAACTCTGCCGCGCCCGGCCGGGGGTGCGGGTCAGAGCGCTGGTGTTGTCAGGCGCGGGAACTGAACGGGAGGCAGAGGAACGGGCCGCGCTGGCCGCGTTCTGCCCCAAGGCGGAGCTCGACGTGACGGTGCTCGACCTGCCCGACGGGCGGATCCCCGCGCACTGGGAACGTGCCAAGGACGCGGTGCGCGAGCTCCGCGCCGGGATGTCGCCCGACCTGGTGCTGGCGCCGGCGCGGCACGACGCGCACCAGGACCACCGCGGGCTCGCCGACCTGGCCCCCCAGGTCTTCCGCGACGCTCCGATCCTCGGGTACGAGATCGTCAAGTGGGAGTCCGACCTGGCCCAGCCGAACGTCTTCGTGCCTCTCACGGCAGAGGTCGTGTCGGACAAGGTGGACCTGCTGCACACGCACTATCCCTCGCAGATCTCGCGAGGCTGGTTCGACGCCGAGGTGTTCCGTGGCCTGGCCCGCCTGAGAGGCGTGCAGTGCGGCGAACGGTACGCGGAAGGCTTTCACGCGGACAAGCTCGTCGTCGGTTGGCAAGTCAATTGAGTAGGAGACGCCGTGCGCGTACTGGTAACGGGACATCAGGGCTACCTGGGGACCGTCATGGTCCCCGCTCTGGTCGCCGAGGGACACGATGTGGTCGGACTGGACTCGGGGCTGTTCGCGGAATGCGTGCTCGGCCCCTTGCCCGCGGACCCGCCGGGATTCGCCGTGGACCTCAGGGACGTGGCGGCTGAGCACGTGGCCGGGTTCGACGCGATCGTGCACCTGGCCGCGCTGTCCAATGACCCGCTCGGGGCGCTGGCGCCCGAGCTCACGTACGACATCAACCATCACGCCTCCGTACGGTTGGCCCGGCTGGCTCGGGACGCCGGGGTGAAGCGCTTCCTGTACGCCTCCACCTGCTCGGTCTACGGTGCCTCCGGCGGTGACGGGCTCGTGGGGGAGGACGCGCCGCTGCGACCGGTCACGCCGTACGCCGAGTCCAAGGTGCGGGTCGAGGACGACCTGGCGGAGCTGGCCGACGACGATTTCAGCCCGGTGTTCATGCGCAACGCCACGGCCTTCGGCTTCTCCCCCCGCCTGCGTGCCGACATCGTGCTGAACAACCTGGTCGGCCACGCGCTGCTGACGGGGACGGTGAAGGTGCTCTCTGACGGCACTCCGTGGCGCCCTCTGGTACACACCCAGGACATCGCGCGCGCGTTCGCCCTCGCCCTTACCGCGCCCCGCGAGGCCGTACATGGAAAGGCGTTCAACGTGGGGACGGAGGAGAACAACGTGACCGTGGCCGACATCGCCGGCGAGGTGGTCGCGGCGGTCCCGGGCGCAGAGCTGGCCATCACCGGTGAAGCAGGCGCCGACCCGCGTTCCTACCGGGTGGACTTCTCCCGTGTGCGCGCCGCGCTGCCCGGATACCAGGCCGCCTGGACCATCAAGGCAGGTGCGGGCGAGCTGGTGGACGCCTATCGGCTCCATGGCCTGACGTGGCATGACTTCGAGCGTCGCTTCACCCGGCTGGCCTGGCTGGCCGCCAGGCGGGAGGCGGGTCGCCTCGACGGGACGTTGCGCCCGTGAACAATCCGGAGGTGGGAGACCGGATGCACGCCCTGGTGGAGAGGCTGCATCCGATATGTCGCAGCATGACCGGTGACGGCGTGCGCAGGACGCTGGAGATCATCGGTGAGCTGATCCCTCTGGACGTGCATGAGGTCCCGACGGGCACTCAGGTGCTCGACTGGCAGGTCCCGCGGGAGTGGAACGTCAGAGACGCCTACATCAAGGACTCGGCGGGGCGCAGGATCGTCGACTTCGCCGATTCCCCGCTGCACGTGGTCGGCTACAGCGTCCCCATCTCCGCGACCATGACGCTCGCCGAGCTGCGCTCCCACCTCCACACGGTGCCCGGACAGCCGGACCGGGTCCCGTATCGGACCGCCTACTACAGCGACACCTGGGGCCTGTGCCTGAGCGAGAACGCGTTGGCCCGGCTCCACGACGGCGAGGAGTATGAGGTCGTCATCGACTCCACGCTGGCCGACGGCCACCTCACGTACGCCGAGCACGTGGTGCCGGGCGAGCTCGACGACGAGGTGCTCATCGTCTGCCACACCTGTCATCCGGCCCTGGCCAATGAGACGCTGGCGGGCATCGCCGTGGCGGTCGAGCTCGCCAGAGAGCTGGCGGCGAGCGGGCCCCGGCACACGTACCGGTTCCTGTTCGCGCCCGGCACCATCGGCTCGATCACGTGGCTGGCCCGCAATCGGGACCGGGTGGAGCGCGTCAGGCACGGGCTGGTGCTGGCGTGCGCCGGGGATCCCGGCGGGCTGACCTACAAACGCAGCCGCCGGGGCGACGCCGCCGTGGACCGGGCCGCTGCCCACGTCGTGAGTGGGAGCGGGGGCATGATCAAGGACTTCTCCCCGTTCGGCTACGACGAGCGCCAGTTCTGCTCGCCCGGCTTCAACCTGCCGGTAGGCCTGCTGACCAGGTCGCCGAACGAGGAGTATCCGGAGTACCACACTTCGGCGGACAACCCTGAGCTGGTCACCGCCGAGGCCTTGACCGACACACTCGTCGCCCTCCTCCAGATCGTCCAGGTGCTGGAGGCCGATCGCACCTACGTCAATCTCGAACCGTACGGCGAACCGCGGCTCGGCCCGCGAGGCCTGTACAAATCCCCCAGCCTGCACAGCGACGGCAAGCAGTACCAGATGGCGATCCTGTGGGTGCTCAACCTCTCGGACGGAGAGCACAGCCTGCTGGACATCGCGGAACGCTCAGGAATCCCGTTCACCACCGTGAGCACGGCCGCCCAGGCGCTCGCTCAGGCCGGCCTGCTGGAGGGGAAGGAACCATGATGGGCTACAAGGTCGGCGACGTCGTTGAGGTTCTCAGCGCGGAAGAGATCCTGAAGACACTGGACGACAACGGGGAGCTGGACGGGCTCCGCTTCATGCCGGAGATGCTCAAGTTCTGCGGCCACAAGCTGACCGTCTACAAGAGCGCGCACAAGCTCTGCGACACGATCGAGCACTCCGGTATGCGGCGCATGAGGGACGCGGTCCATCTGACCGAGTCCCGATGCGACGGCAGTTCCCACGGGGGGTGCCAGACCGCCTGCCTGCTCTACTGGAAGACCGCCTGGATGCGGAAGGTGGACGGGGCCGAGGCTCCGCCGAAGCCCAACGGCCCGGTGGACGTGTCGATCCTCGACCGGGCGACGCTCAGGGACCCGGACACCGACGGGGCTCCTCGCTACGCCTGCCAGGCGACGGAGATCCTGAGAGCGACGGGCGAGGTCCTGCCACTGAAGGACCTGAGGCAGTGGTTCTGGGACGTGCGCTCGGGCAATTCCGGGATAGGCGAGACCATCCGCGGCTTCCTCGTCGGGCTGTTCGACCGGCTCCAGGCCCGGAGCACGCGGCTGCTGCCGAAGCGCCTGTGGTTCAAGCAGGGACTGCCCTGGGGCTTCTTCAAAGGCACCGCCGTCGGTAGGACCCCCGTCGCGCGGCTCGATCTACAGCCGGGCGAGCTTGTCCGGGTCAAGCCGAAGGAGGAGATCGCGGCGACGCTCAACGAGAAGCTCTTCAACAGGGGCCTGGCCTTCGACGACGGCCTCCTCCGCTTCTGCGGTCAGAAGGTGCGCGTGCGCGCCAGAGTGGAGCGCGTCATCGACGAGCGCAGCGGCCGGATGATCGAGATGAAGACTCCGAGTGTGGTTCTCGACGACTACGTCTGCCCTGGAACCCACAACTTCAACTGCCCGCGGGCTCACTTGCCCTTCTGGCGCGAGATCTGGCTCGAGCGGATCGATCAAGAGGAGACACATGCCAGAGAATGAGGTCACCGACCGGGCCGGGTCGGCGGGCAAGGGGCTGAGATGGGGGCTTGTGGCCAGGGTCGCCAGCAGGATGGCGTCCTTCGGCATGGGATTGGTGCTCGCCCGCCTCCTGTCGCCCGCCGACTTCGGGATCTACGCCGTCGCGCTGGCGGCCCAGCAGTTCCTCTGGCATGTCAACGACGCGGGGATCGTGGCGGCCATCGTCCAGTGGCGCGGCCGGATCGAGGAGATGCTGCCCACCGCGACGACGATGGTGCTGACGTTCAGCCTCACCGTGTACGGAGCCCTGTGGGTGCTGGCTCCGGCGTTCGCCGGCTTCGCGGGAAACGAGAGCGCCGCGGGGATGGTGCGACTCTTGGCGATCCTGATCGTCATCGACGGGTTCATCGGGGTACGAAGCGCCGTGCTGCTTCGCAGATTCCAGCAGGGGAAGATCGCCATCGCCACGATGGTGGGCGTCGCTGTGCAGGTGCCGGTCTCGATCGGGGCGGCGTTCCTCGGGGCGGGGCCGTACAGCTTCGCCTACGGCGCGATCGCGTCCACCGGCATCGGCGGGATCCTGATGGTGAGGTGGGCCAGAGAGCCGATCCGGTTCGGGCTCAAGCGCGAGGTCATGGTGAAGCTCCTGCGCTTCGGCCTGCCGCTCGCTCTCGGCCTGGGAGTGGAGGCGTTGCTGCTGAACGCGGACTCGGTCATCGTGGGCAAGCTGTTCGGCGCCACCATCCTCGGCTTCTACCTGCTGGCGCTCAACATCTCCAACTGGGTGCCGGGGCTGGTGGGAGAGGCGCTCAGGCACGTCACGCTGCCCGGATTCTCCAGGGTCGCCGACGAGCGCCCTGACCAGCTGTCGCTGAAGGCCCAGCAGATCCTGCCCATGTTGATGATCGTGGTGGTTCCCGTCGCGGTCCTGGTCGGCGTGCTCGCGCCCGTCATCGTCCCCTTCTTGTACGGCGAGCGATGGCTGCCGTCGGCGGCCGCGCTGTCGTTCCTCATGGTGTTGATGGTCGTGCGGATGGTGATCAACACCTGCTCCGACATCCTCACAGCGGTGGGTGCGGTGAAGTCGATCGCCGTGCTGAAGATCGTCTGGGCGGTGGTGCTGATTCCCACGCTGTACTTCGGCGCGCAGCTCGACGGGATCCGCGGCATCGCGATGGCTCACGCGGCCGTAGGCGTCCTGATCACGCTTCCCCTGATGGCGGTGCTCCTGCACCGGGCCGGGATCATCCTGGCGCCCGCCACCATGGCCATCGTCCGGCCGCTGCTGGGCGGCGTGTCCGCGGTCGCCGCGAGCTGGGCGGTGCTTCAGGCCACGGCCGGCGCCATTCCGTTCGTACAGCTCTGCGCGGGTGGCGCCGCCGGGATCCTGGCCTTCGTGGCGGTGGGGATCTCACCGGCCCGGCTCCGGGAGATCCGGAGCATCGTGGCGAGCTGACCTACAGCGGCCGGGGTGCGCAGCTGTCCGGCCGACCGGCCGGACAGCGCCCTGCCGGGCTGCCCCAGCGTGCTATCCGGCCGGCCGGACCAGCGCCAGGCCGGCGTGCGCGACGTTCTTGGCCATCGGCACCGCGTTGCGCCGTAGCCACGGCCGCATGGCCGCGTACGCGCGCAGTCTGTCGCGGCCGCTCAGCGGCGTGTGGCGGATCGCACGCAGGAGCGCCACCCCCTCGGCCGCGTTGGGTAGGAAGAATCGGGGGTTCTCCTCGGGTTTCTCCCGCTTGCGGAAGGTCCGTGCGTGGTTGGCCCGGCTGACGCTCCGCGCGTGGTTGCGATGCCGCAGCAGCGGCTCGGCCACGGACACCAGCGGGCCGAGCAGTGCCAGCTGGGCGATGAGTACCCGATCGCAGGCGACGATCGGCTGGAGCGGAAGCGCGCGCAGCAGGATCTCGCGGCGTATGAGGCCGTAGAACTGGAGGGTTTCGTCGTACTTGACCAGCTTGGCGTGCAACCGCGTGACCGGGTCCGGATGGTCAGTGGGCGCAGTGTTGTGCCAGACCTCGAGGAGATCCCCCTTCTCGTCGATCTCCTCGGCGGAGGAGAACGCGATGGAGGCCTCGGGCCGGGCCCGCAACGCGGCGGCGAGCAGCGTGAGCCGGTCGGCGCGATACTCATCGTCCGCGCCGGCGAAGGAGAAGAACGCGCCGCGGGTTTCCTGGACGATCCGGTTGTGGTTGGCGATGACGCCGAGGTTCTTCTCGCGTCGCAGGTAGCGGACCCTTGGATCGTTCCTGGCGGCGTCCCGGCAGAGCTCTTCCGTGCCGTCGGTCGAGCAGTTGTCCGCGATCACCAGTTCGAAGTCGGCATCTTCCTGGGCCAGCAGCGACTTGAGCGCGGTGGCCAGATACGGCTCGCCGTTGAAGACGCACAGGCCGACGCCGATCTCCGGCGCAGCTCGGCCGACGAGTGAGGGGGCCCGGCGCGTCTCCGGTTCGGGCGATGTGCCGGTCATCTGATCAGCCTCCAGAGCAGAGATTCCAAGGGGCACATTAAAGCGTCGTGAGAGGGAAAGCCAGACATGCCGGATCCGCAGAGATTTCTGGTGGATCGCAGCTTGATTGGGCAATGTAACGTTTTGCGGCCCCTACCCGATGTAGCTGAGTGCGGTCCTTGGACCGTTGCAGGAAGCGCGCGAAATCGGGGCGAGGGGTCACGCATGAATTTCTGGGGTACGGTATTTGACCTCTTGCGCCGGAAGTTCGTCGGCCCGCCCGTCGTGGTGGGCGCTCTCGCACTGGCCGTCCTGGCGTTCTTCCTGGTTCCGGTGCGATATTCGGCGAACGCGTCCCTCGTTCTCGTGGCTCCGCCCTCGGGTGGCACGCTCTCCTTCGACCCCACCAAGCCGGAGGGTCTGACCAACCCGCTGCTCCAGTACAACGACAGCATGCGGACTGTGGTCGGCATTCTGGTCCTGACCATGAGTAGCCCTACGGTCCAGCAGGAGCTGGGCGTCGAAGAGGGCAGCCCGCAGCAGATCGTCGTCGACGACGGCCGCTCCAACGCCGACCTGCTCGGCATCGTCACGGCGGGGCCCTTCGTGCACATCAAGGGTGAGGGCCCGACCGAGGCGGCGGTCCGCGACCTGATGAGCCGCACGGAGAAGCGCCTCCGCCAGGAACTGCTCGACCAGCAGCGGGTTCTGGGAGCTCCGACGAGCACGTTCATCGCGATCAACGTCATCGCGACGCTCGAGCCGAAGGCCGATGTGAGCAACAAGCTGCAGGCCGCGGGCGCGGCTCTCATTCTCGGCTTGGGCATCGGCCTGGGTGTGGCCTACGTCGTGACGAGGCGCCTTGCCGGCAGGAAGGTCCCGACCGAGACGGCGAGCAGCTCGCCGGCAGAGCCGCCGGAGGATACCGGTGCGCGGGTGAACGGGAAGGTCCTGGTGTTCGCGGGTGACAAGGACGGCGAGCACGTTCAGGACTACGCGCGGGAGATAGACGACACGGCGCCGGTTCCTCGGTGGGTGGATCCTGATGACGAATCCGATAAATCCTAGTTTAAGCCTAATTAGCACTAATTAACTCTGTATGTCTTGTTCTGTCTGCGAAATAGCGAAGCAACGTCGCAACTGATTGCGTTCGAAGTCGGACCAGGGGGATGAGTTGGATTTCTGGCGGGCGATCGGGGTGGTGCTGCGACGCTGGTACGTCGCCCTCCCCGCCTTACTGCTGACACTCGCAGGCGCCTACGCCGTTTACACCACAGTCCCACCGCGCTATGAGTCGACCGGCGTGCTTTCCCTGACCGTCCCCATCAGCGGTCCATCCAAGCTGGGCGACCCGCGGGCACGGATCCAGGAGACCAATCCGCTGCTGAACTTCGACAGCGGCCTGAACATGTCCGCGTCGATCCTCGTCCAGATCCTCGGCTCTGAGAACGTGATGACCCAGCTCGGCGCGTCGCCCTATGGCCAGACCACGTACGAGGTCAACAACGGCCACCCCAATCCCGAGCTGCTCTTCAGCGAGCCGTTCGTCCTCATCCGCGGCAGGAGCGGCGATCCGGAGAGCGCCAAGGCGATCGTGTCGAGGGTGGCCCAGCGGGCGAAGGTCGAGCTGACCAAACGGCAGAAGGAGCTCAAGGCGCCGCCGACCACGTACATCGTGGTCACGGAGATCCTCCCGCCGACGAATCCCATCATGCTGCGTACCGACCGGATGCGCTTCACCGCCGCCGTTCTGCTGCTGGGCATGCTCGCCGCGCTGGCCTCGGCCTTCGCGGCGGAGAGCATCGCGGCAGGGTTGCGCCGGCGCAGGGACGAGGACGGAGAGCCCGCCACACGGACAGCGCCTGCGTCCGTCGACGAGCCGGCGCTCCAGCGATGAGCGTCATCCTGGCACCGCCGGTCGTCACGCGACCCGCCCAGCGCCGAGCCGACGCGGCGACCTTCGCCGCTGTCTTCGTCGTCGTCCTCGTGATCGTTCCGGCGCGCCTGATCATCAGGGGCCTGCCGTTCGCGCTCACCCCAGCGGAGGCCGTCGGGCTCTGCGCGGTCCTGTGGTGGTTCTGCGCCCACTTCACCGACTCGCTGGGCGCGGCCAAGGGCGCGACGCCCGTCCGCACCGCGATCTACCTGTACCTCGTCGCCTACCTGGCGAGCTACGCGCATGCCGCCATTTCCTACCTGGAACCTCGCGCGCTGTCGCTGGCCGACCACATCGCTGTCATCGCGGTCGCGTTCGTCGGCATCGCGCTGCTGGCCTGCGACGGTGTCTCCAGCCGGGAACGCGTGGACCTGGTGCTGAAGACCGTGGTGGTCTGCGGTGCCATCATCGGCGTGATCGGCGGGATCCAATACCTCCTGACCTTCGACCCGACGCAATTCATGAACCTGCCGGGGACCCGTGTCCGCTCCGACGTACCGGCCATCGTCGAGCGGAACGGCCTCAACAGGGCCGCCTCCACCACGAGCCACCCGATCGAGTTCGGCGTGGTGAGCTCGATGATCCTGCCCATCGCACTGCACTACGCCTTCACGGCCAAGCAGCGCGGGGCGTCCGCGATGCGCTGGTGGCTGTGCTGCGCGCTCATCGGCGCGGGGATGGTCTTCTCCGCCTCACGCTCGCCAATACTCGGGCTGGCGGTGGCCGGCCTGGTCCTGCTGATCGGATGGCCCTCCCGACGGCGGGTCCGCGCGATCATCGGGCTCCTCGGCTTCCTCGTGATCGTCCGGATAGCGGTGCCCGGGGTGCTGGGCACGATCACGGGGCTGTTCAGCAACCTCAGCAGCGACGACAGCGTGCGGTGGCGAACGGCCGACTACACCATCGCGCTCGACGCGATCAGGGCCAACCCGCTTCTCGGCCAAGGTCACGGGACTTGGTATCCGCCGTACGACGTGGTCTTCGACAACCAGTACCTGCTGACCGCTGTGGAGGGCGGGATCCTGGGAGTGGCGACATTCGTGGCGCTGTTCGTGACCGGCATCTGGTCAGCCTTGCGCGCGCGGTCGCTCACGTCCGACATGACGACGCGGGATCTGGGACTGAGCCTGGCCGCGGCCCTGGTCGTGCCGCTGGTCGGCTCGGCGACGTTCGACCTCAACGCCTTCGAGACCACGAGCGGCATCGCCTTCCTCTTCCTGGGCCTTTCGGGCGCGCTGCTACGCGCCATGCGGAAGGAAGCGGCCCTTTCCGGCGAGGTGAGAGCATGAGCATTCCGCGGTGGCGCGTCGGCGCAGTGGAGGTCATGGCGGTCAGTGAGGCCGAAGTGGGCCATCACGTTGCCAAGGGGTGGGCGGAGGGCCAGGGCGGCAGCATCGTCACCGCCAACGTGGACATCGTCCACAAGGCCAGCCGGGACCCGGCGCTGGCCGCCCTCGTCACCGGCGCGGACTTGGTGGTCGCCGACGGGATGCCGGTGGTGTGGGCCGCTCGATTGTCCGGCCTCACCGTGCCCACCCGGGTCACCGGCGCCTCGCTGGTCTTCAGCCTCAGCGAGCGCGCAGCGGTGGAGGGGCGGTCCGTCTTCCTGCTCGGCGGGGATCCGGGCATCGCCGACCTGGCGGCGGAGAGGCTGGCCGAGCGCTATCCGGGGTTGCGCGTGGCCGGAACCTACGCTCCCCCCTTCGGGTTCGAGACCACGGCCGAGGGCATGCGGCAGACCGTGGACAAGGTCGTGGCGGCCGCGCCCGACCTCGTCCTCGTCGGTTTGGGCTTCCCCAAGCAGGAACGGACCATCGCCGAGCTCAGGAAGCACCTGGCCGGCGCCTGGTACGTCGGGTGCGGCGCGGGCATCCCCATGGCCGCGGGCCAGTTCAGCCGCGCGCCCGCCGGGCTCCAGCGGGTCGGCGGCGAATGGCTGCACCGCCTGTGGCTGGAGCCGCGCCGCCTCGCGCGCCGTTACCTGCGGGAGGACCTGCCCTTCGCGCTGAGGATGCTCACCTCCGCCGCCTGGTCCCGGCTGGTGGGCCGTGGGTCCTGATCTCTGGAGAAATGGTTGCCCAACATGACCCTTGCCGTGGTGATCGTCGCGTACGCCAGTGGCCAGATCATCGAGGAGTGCCTACGCTCGCTCGGCCCCGGGCTGGAAGGGGCAGGGCCCGCCAGGATCATCGTGGTGGACAACGACTCGCCCGATGACACGGCCGAGCGGGTACGCGCGTTCGGATCGGGCGTGGAGCTGATCGAGACCGGACGCAACGGCGGGTTCGCCTTCGGTGTGAACGCCGGTATCAGGGCAGCCGAGGGCTGCGACGTCTTGGTGCTGAACGCCGACATCCGGCTCCGCCCAGGAGCGGTCGCGAGGTTGCGCGAAGCCCTCGCCCTCCCTGGCACGGGCATCGCCGTGCCCAAACTCCTCGACGAGGAGGGGCGCCTTCAGCTCTCTTTGCGCAGGCGGCCAACCGTGCTGAGAGCGGTGGGCGAGGCGGTGCTCGGGGGCTTCAGAGCCGGACGGATCACGCCCCTCGGCGAGTTGGTGGCCGACCCCGGCGACTATGACTCGGCCCGCACCGTCGACTGGGCGACCGGGGCCGCGTGGCTGATCTCGCGGGCCTGCGTCGAGACCGCGGGCCTGCTCGACGAGCGATACTTCCTGTACTCGGAGGAGACGGAGTACATGCTGCGCGCGGGGCGGCACGGCTTCACCATTCGGTACGAACCGGATGCGGTGGCCGTGCATCTCGGCGGAGACCAGGTCGCCTCCGGCAGGCTGTGGGCGCTCGCGGCGGCCAACCGCGTCCGGCTCCACCGGCAGCTCCATGGCCGGGCGCGCGGCGCGCTGATGAGGGTGGCCGTCACGGTCAACGAGGCGAGCCGCGCGCTCGCCAGAGGCCGCCACCGGGCGGCGCTACGTGAGCTGCTGACCATGAGCGAGTGGCCCGATCAGCCAGGCCGCCCCCCGGAGCCCGCCGACTACGTCTGCTTCTCCGCTCAGGACTGGTGGTACCACAACAGGGCGCATTCGGACTTCCAACTGATGCGGCAGGTGTCGGCCCACCGCCGGGTCCTCATCGTCAACAGCATCGGCATGAGAATGCCGCTGCCCGGCAAGTCGACCCATGTGGTCAGGCGGATCACCAGGAAGCTGCGCAGCGTGGCGAAGTTCGTGCGGCGGCCACAGCCGGGCTTCTACGTGATGTCGCCGCTGCCGTTGCCTCTATACGGGTCCCCACTGGGCCGCCGGGTGAATGCCGCCCTGGTGAGAGCGCAGGTGAAAACGGTCTGCGGGCTCCTCCGCTTCCGCGACCCGGTGATCATGGTGACGCTCCCGACCGCGTGGGATGTGGTGCGGCCGATGAGGCGGCGAGCGCTGCTCTTCAACCGCTCCGATCGGCACTCCGCCTTTCCCGAAGGCGGCGGGGCGGCCATCGAGGCGCTCGAGGGTGAGCTGCTGCGACGCGCCGATCATGTGCTCTATGTCAGCAGAACCCTCATGGCCGAGGACCGTCCCTTGGCCGGCGACCGGGCGCATTTCCTGGACCACGGCGTGGATCTGGCCCACTTCCAGCACGTCCCGGCCGAGCGCCGCCCTGCCGACCTGCGCCGCATACCGGGCCCGATCGTGGGATTCTTCGGCGCGCTCGACAGCTTCGTCGTCGACTTCGACCTGCTGGAGCGAATCGCCGTCGACCTGCCCGAGGCGTCACTGGTGCTGATCGGCGACGCCGACGGGCCGATGGAGCGGCTCACCGGACTCCCGAACGTGCACTGGCTGGGTTTCCGTCCTTACGAACAGATCCCCGCGTACGGGTCCGGGTTCGACGTCGCGATCATGCCCTGGCTGGACAACGACTGGATCAGGCATTCCAACCCGATCAAGCTCAAGGAATACCTCGCCCTCGGCCTGCCGGTGGTGAGCACAGAGTACGGTGAGTTGTCCGGCTACGCCGACCGGGTCCGGGTGGCGGCCAACGCCGACCTGTTCGTCAAGGCCGTCCACGAGGCGCTCGCCGAGGGCGGTCCTCTACCGCCGGGGGAGCTGCGGGCCTCGGTGCTCCGTGCCGACTGGTCGGCACGCGCAGCCGAGCTGATGGCGCTGGCAGAGCGGCCGCCGGAATGATGAGGTTGATCCGGAGACTGGCTCCCTTCGCGCTGGCCCTGGCCGCGTGCGCACCGCAGGGCACCCCGCCGCCTGCGGTCGAGCGAGCGAGTGGGCTGCCGCCGATCAGGGCCGAGCTGGAACCGGTTCCCTGGGCCGGTGGACCGGCTTACTACAAGCGTTTTAAGGCGGCCGCCGAAGCCGGCTGGAGCAAGCCGTCCTTTTTCCCGGTCGGCGTCTGGTACGCGTCCCTACGCGCTCAGCAGGACGTGGACAAAGACCGGAAGGCCGGAATCAACACCTACGTCGAACTGACCCAGGACAGCGACATGGGGCTGGTCCGTTCGAACCGGATGTCGGCGATCACCAGCGGCCCCCGGCGCGGAGCCGGGCCGGAGACCGTGGGGTGGTTCCTGGCCACGGAGGCCGACATGTGGGCCGGGGCCGGTGTGGCGAAGTGGTCGGGTGCGCAGGGTTATCGCAGCGGTGTATGCCTCCCCGAGGGGAAACGATGCGGCTTCACCGTGATGGACAGGCTCGCCCGCCGGCTGCCCGAGGACGGGCACCTGCGCTACGCCAACTACGGCAAAGGCGTCATGTATTGGCACTCAAGCGAGCAGGCGGCCGAATTCGTCAACGGCTACACGAATGTGGTCTCGACCGGCGTCCACTGGTACACCGATCCTGCCGCCTGCGACGAAGGCGAGCGCTTCCTGCGGATGCCGTCCAGCCAGTGCCGGCTGTCCGCGAACTACGGCGCGGTCATCGACAGGCAGCGGCTCCTGGACGCCGAGGACGGCAGCCTCCAGCCGATCTTTGCGCTTGTCGAACTCGGCCATCCCAGCCAGAAGAGCGGCGGCACCATCAGGCCCGAGCAGATGAAGGGCGCGGTGATGAGTTCGCTCATCCATGAGGCGAGCGGGATCATCTATCTCGGCCACAACTTCGGCGGCCCGTGCCGGACGGTCAGCTTGCTCCGCGAACCATGCGGCGACGGCATCAGGCCGGCGGTGACCGAGGTCAACGGCCAGATAAGGCAGCTCGCACCGGTTCTGAACACTCAGTCCTACCGGTATGGCTACGCCCCCGAGCTCGACACGATGTTGAAGCGGTATCGCGGCGCGTACTATCTCTTCGCCATGGTCGCGCGGGGAGCGAGCACGGGGCGGCATACGCTCGCCGTACCCGCCAACCTCTCCACGGCCCGCCAGGTAGAAGTTCTCTTCGAGGGGCGTACCGTCCCCGTCGGCGCCGACGGCCAGTTCACCGACTCCTTCGACACCGAGAGCACGTACCACATCTACAAGATCGAGACGGCGGAGGGACGATCGTGAACCACCGGAGGCGAAACATCTGGAGAGTGGCGGGTGCGCTCGTCCTCGCCGTCGCCGCCGTCCTGATCGTGGTGAACGCGAGCGCCAGCCCGCGCGAGCCGGGCACTCCGGGCAAACCCTCTGTCGTGCAGTTGTCACGAGTGCCCTGGGAGGGCGGCCCGTCCTACTACCAGCGCTTCAGCGTGGCGGCGGCGGCGGGTTGGACCAATCCATCCTTCTTCCCCATCGGCGTCTGGTACGAGTCGGTGCTCACGGAGCAGGACGTGGCCTCTGACCAGGCCGCCGGCCTCAATCTCTACGTGGAGCTGACCGAAGACAGCGACATGGGGCTGATCCGGTCGCACGGCATGTCCGCGATGACGAGCAAGCCATTGCCGGGATACGGCGCCGAGACGGTGGGCTGGCTGATCGCCGACGAGGCGGACATGTTCCCACGGCCGGGCAACGCCCCCTGGGATGGCAGGCTCGGCGGTGAGGGCACGCCATGCAAGGGCGCCAAGGACGAGGGCTGCGGCTTCACCGCCATGCGCACCCTGAAGGACAAGTTGCCGAAGAACGACGGGCGCATGTACTACGCCAACTATGGCAAGGGCGTCGGGCTGTGGTGGTCGGACGAGGACAACGCCACGTTCGTCAACAACTACACCGACATCGTCTCGACCGACATGTACTGGTACACCGACGCGGGAATCTGCGTGGAGGCCAAGACCATACTCAAGTTCCCCGACAGTGAATGTCCCCGTGCCGCCGGTTACGGTTGGCTGCTGGACAAGGAGCGCCGGCTGGACGGCATGGACCAGCGACGGCAGCCGATCTACGGCTTCGTCGAGCTCGGCTGGCCCTTCAACGACAAAGACGGCAGTGGCGTCAGGACGATCGACCCCGAGCAGGTGCAGGGCGCGGTGATGAACTCGCTCATCCACGAGGCACGCGGCATCATCTACTTCAACCACAGCTTCGGCGGTCCCTGCACGAGCAGCCACATTCTCCGCGATGCGTGCTACACCGGGGTCAGGGCGGCGACGACCGAGGTCAACAACCAGATCAAGCAGCTCGCCCCCGTGCTCAACACCCAGTCCTTCGCCCACACCTTCGGCTCCGGCCTGGAGACCATGCTGAAGGGCCACGACGGCTCGTTCTACGTCTTCGCCATGACCAGGCGGGGGTCCGAGCCGGGAAACCGGATGCTGACCCTGCCGCCCGAGCTGAGGTCCGCGGCGAAGGTGGAAGTGCTCTTCGAGAACCGAACCCTGCCCGTCAAGGACGGGCGGTTCACCGACTCCTTCGAAAAGGAGTACTCCTACCACGTCTACAAGATCACGGCGTAGCGCTACTTCACCTGGACGGCGATCATCGACTTGATCAGGCCGCCCATGCGTTCGTACCGGAGCTGGGACGTGGGGAAGTAGTAGCGCATCTCGGTCACGCTGAGCAGCTCGACCTCCATCGCATCCCGTAGCGCCGCCAGCCGGTTGCCGGGCGTGGTGTGCACGAGCGGCCAGTGGCTGATGACAGTCGTCCTGGCGGCAACGGGGAGGAACTGGAATCCGGGGAAGAGCACGTGCGGCTCGATGGGGAAATAACGGTAGGGGCACTGCACCCAATGCCGGTCGGCGAGTGAGCGTACATTTTCGGCGAAGCGCTCGCGGCGGAGGTGACCGCCCACGTGCTCGATCACCGCGTTGGAGTAGACCAGGTCGTAGTCGCCGGAAAGGACTTCGGCGGACAACTCGGTGGCGTCGCCGCGCTCTGCGCGGACCCATGAGGGTGGGTCGGCCGGCGGATCCATCAGGTTGATGATCCGCAAGCGGGCGGGCCGAACGGGGGCCCGCTCCCAGGCGGAGAACGTTCCACCCAAATCTATGACCGACATATCCGGCAGATCAGGAAATGTTGCGATGAGTCGGTCCCACCGGCGCTGGCGGGCGCGTGCTCCCACGGAGTTCGGCGCGTCCACGAAGCGGTTCCGTAAAGCGTGCAGGGCGCTCATCGAGCTCCTATCGAGTCACGGTTGTACGCGGAGCGACGCTCAACCCTGGCTTCGGCCATTCTGCCGTCCCCCCGCGAGTCCGATGCATCGGATATGTATCGGTCCAAGAAGGGGGTGCGTTACCTGGAGCGGCGCCTCGTCGGGCCCCGCTCCAGGCACGTCAGCAGTTGGTCCGTCCGCGAGCCCAGCAGGGCTCAGCGCCCGGTCAACCGATGCGCCAGGTGTCTCCACCCATGAGCAGATCGGTCAGGTCACCGGGGCCCTTCTGCGCTGCCGCCTGCTCCATCTGCTCGGCCATGGCCACCTCGTACGACGGCCGGTCCACACTGCGGAAGACGCCGATCGGCACGTGCTCGAACGACGGGTCGTCCAGCCTGCTCAGCGCGAAGGCGAGCGACGGGTCGGGGTTGTGCGCGTCGTGCACGAGGATCTCGTCCTCGCTCACGCCGTCGCGGGCCACGACTTCAAGACTGCCGGAAGCGGCCCGGACGACCGCCTTGGAGGCGCTCACGATCGGCTGCCCGTGCTCCAGGCGCAGCGTGATGTCGTCGCGGACCTCCGGGTCCTTGAGCGGCTCGAAGGCGTTGTCGTTGAAGATGTTGCAGTTTTGGTAGATCTCCACCAGCGACGCGCCGCGGTGCGCGGTGGCCTCGCGCAGCACCGACTGCAGATGCTTGCGGTCGGAGTCGAGCGTGCGGGCCACGAACGACGCCTCGGCGCCGATGGCCAGCGAGATCGGGTTGAACGGCTTGTCCAGCGACCCCATCGGCGTCGACTTGGTGATCTTGCCGACCTCGGACGTGGGGGAGTATTGGCCCTTGGTCAGACCGTAGATCCTGTTGTTGAACAGCAGGATGTTGAGGTTGACGTTGCGGCGCAGCGCGTGGATCAGGTGGTTGCCGCCGATGGACAGCGCGTCACCGTCACCCGTGATCACCCACACCGACAGGTCGGGCCTGGAGGCGGACAGCCCGGTAGCGATCGCCGGCGCGCGGCCGTGGATCGAGTGGAACCCGTAGGTGTTGAGGTAGTAAGGGAACCGCGACGAGCAGCCGATGCCCGACACGAACACGATGTTCTCGCGCTTGAGCCCGAGCTCTGGCAGGAAGCTCTGCACCGCGGCCAGGATCGCGTAGTCACCGCAGCCGGGGCACCAGCGGACCTCCTGGTCGGACTTGAAGTCCTTCAGGCCCTGCTTCACATCCGTCTTGGGAACGAGCGACAAGCCCTTCCCGTTCACCAGCTCAGTCACTGTCGATCACGTCCTGGATGACTCCGGCCAGCTCCTCGGCCTTGAACGGGAGCCCGCGCACACGGTTGTAGCTGATCACGTCGACGAGGTAGCGGCCCCGCAGCAGCAGGGCCAGCTGGCCCAGGTTGACCTCGGGGAGCAGCACCTTGTCGTAGCGCTTGAGCACCTCGCCGGTGTTGGCCGGCAGCGGGTTGAGGTGGCGGAAGTGTGCCTGGGCGACCTTGCCGCCGTTCCTCCTGATCCGCCGCATGGCCGCGGCGATCGGGCCGTACGTCGAGCCCCAGCCGATGACCAGCACCTTCGCGTCGCTGTCGGGGTCGTCGACCTCGAGGTCGGGCACGTCGATGCCGGCGATCTTGGCGGCCCGGCTGCGGACCATCAGGTCGTGGTTGTCCGGGTCGTAGGAGATGTTGCCGGTGCCGTCGGCCTTCTCGATGCCGCCGATGCGGTGCTCCAGCCCGGCGGTGCCGGGGATGGCCCACGGGCGGGCGAGGGTCTCGCTGTCCCGCTTGTACGGCAGGAACTCGCCGTCGTCACCGTTCGGCGCCGTCGTAAATTCTTGTGAAATATCGGGCAAGTCGGAAATTTCGGGCAGGCGCCACGGCTCCGAGCCGTTGGCCAGGTAGCCGTCCGAGAGGAGCATGACCGGGGTGCGGTATTTGACCGCGATCCTGGCCGCCTCGATGGCCGCGTCGAAGCAGTCGCTCGGCGACATCGGCGCCACGATCGGCACCGGGGACTCGCCGTTGCGGCCGTACATGGCCATCAGCAGGTCGGTCTGCTCGGTCTTGGTCGGCATGCCGGTGCTCGGCCCCGCCCGCTGCACGTCCACGATGATCAGCGGCAGCTCGGTGGTGACCGCCAGGCCGACCGTCTCGGCCTTCAGCGCCACACCCGGACCCGACGTGGTGGTCACGCCCAGCGCGCCGCCGAAGGCGGCCCCGAGCGCCGCGCCGACGCCCGCGATCTCGTCCTCCGCCTGGAAGGTGCGGATGCCGAACTTCTTGTGCTTGCTGAGCTCGTGCAGGATGTCGCTGGCCGGGGTGATCGGGTAGGAGCCCAGGAACAGCGGCAGCTTGGACTGCACGCTGGCGGCGATCAGACCGTAGGCGAGCGCCTGGTTGCCGGAGATGTTGCGGTAGACGCCCGGCGCCAGCTGCGCCGGCTTGACCTCGTAGGACACCGAGAACGACTCGGTGGTCTCGCCATAGTTCCAGCCCGCCTGGAAGGCCGCGATGTTGGCCTTGGCGATCTCCGGCTTCTTTGCGAACTTTTGCTCGAGGAACTTGATGGTGTGGTCGGTCGGCCGGTGGTAGAGCCAGCTGAGCAGGCCGAGGGCGAACATGTTCTTCGACCGCTCGGCGTCCTTCTTGGACAGGTCGAAGCCCTCGAGCGCCTTGACGGTGAGCGAGGTCAGCGGCACCGCGTGGACCCGCCACTCGTTGAGCGAGTCGTCCTCCAGCGGGTTGGCGGCGTAGCCGACCTTCTGCAGGTTGCGCTTGGTGAACTCGTCCGTGTTCACGATGATGTCGGAGCCCCGGGGCAGGTCGCCCAGGTTGGCCTTGAGTGCCGCCGGGTTCATGGCCACGAGCACGTTCGGCGCGTCGCCGGGCGTGAGAATGTCGTGGTCGGCGAAGTGGAGCTGGAAGCTCGACACGCCGGGCAGGGTGCCTGCCGGCGCGCGGATCTCAGCCGGGAAGTTGGGCAACGTGGAAAGGTCGTTGCCGAACTCCGCCGTGCCCGCCGTGAAGCGGTCGCCGGTGAGCTGCATGCCGTCGCCGGAGTCCCCAGCGAACCGGATGATCACGCGGTCGAGTTGCTGGACCTGCTTCGTCACAGCTCAGTCCTCCTCGACGCGCCAAGGCGCGGTTGCATTAGGCGCGTTCTCTATATCCATGCTAGATCCTCGGAAGGTCGCGCGTTTGCGGCCCGCGTAAAGCGGGTAAACGCGGTCGGTCTCAGGGTGAGGTCGGAGAACAACGACGACACAGCCCGGACGCGAGCCTGCAGAGGTCTACATGCAGGCGGGCGAACAGGACGGTTCGGGTCACGAGCGCCAACTATACGTCCCCCCAACACGTGCGCTACGTCAGGGGCTGCTTACGAGACGGCTCGCTCCCTGACCTGTACAGCCGTCCGGCCTGCATTCCTGCAGAACCGTACAACTCTGGAACGGTGACGAAGCTGTAACCCTTCCCGCGCAACCTTTTGAGGATGTCCGGAACCGCGTCAACGGTTTCCTGATAAGTGTCGTGCATCAGAATGATCGCACCTGGATGCGCCTCGCGCACGGCCCTGTTAGCGATGTCGGCCGCCTTTGCGCCCTGTTCGTCGCCGGTGTCCACGTCCCAGGTGACCAGTGAGAAGCCGTGTTGGCGCGCGATGTCGCGCAGGCCCCCGCTCACCGCCCCGTACGGCGGCCGTACCAGCGTCGGCGCCTGCCCGATGGCCGCCGCGATCGTGTCCTCGGTGCGCCCGAGCGAGTCGGCGATTTTGCTGCTGGCCTGCTTCGACAGGTCCCTGTGCACCCAGCTGTGGTTTCCGACCAGATGACCTTCCGAGCTCATCCTGCGCAGCAGCTCCGGCTGCGCGGCCGCGCTGCTGCCGACCGTGAAGAACGTGGCCCGCGCCTGCGCCTCCCTCAGCAAGCTCAGCAGCCTGCCGGTGAACGGCCCCGGCCCGTCGTCGAACGTCAGCGCGACACACTTGGCCTCGGCGCAGTCCACGGTGCCGGCCCGGCTGCTGACGGCCGGGGGGCTGCTCGCGGAGGCGTCCTGCGGCGAGGCGCTCACGTAGGAGGGCAGGCCGCTCTCGTCGTCCCTGACGCCCGGACCCGTCGCCCCGCGGACGCTTTCCTGGGCACGCCGCCCCAGATCGGACAGCAGCGGCGCCGCCTCCTCCGCCGGCACCGCCACGGCGAGCCGCCCTAGCGAGCACGGCCCGAGCTGGCAGTCGTCGAACTCGACCACCAGATCCCCGCCCCTGTTGAACGCCATCGAGTCGAACTGCTCCTCGCCGGCCGTGACCGCGTTCCGTTCGATCTGCTCGCCGCGCCCCTTGAGCCGCTCCTTGACCAGCACCGCGAGCCGCCGCAGCGCGTCCTGTCCGGCCAGCAGCCCGGTGGAGCCGACGGCCTTGTCCTTGCGCGGGTCGTACCAGAGGGTCTGTGTGGAATTGCCCCAGCTCGCGCTGAGGAACTCGCCGGTACGCAGCCGTACGCCGATCGCCTGGGCGGAGGCGGCGGCGAGCTGCCAGCCGACGTTCAGCTCGGGACGCGGGTAGACGCCGCCGGGGGTGCGCTTGCGGAAGTCCTGCAGTTGCCGCTGGGCCTGCGCTCGTAGCGCCCGGTTGAGCGGGGGTGCGGAGGGGAGCTCGGGGTAGTTGATGTGCGCATATCGCGGCGCACTGGAGGAATTGCCCTCGGTCATCGTCCTGATCGACAGGCCGCCGACGGTCGCCGGGTCGACGAAGTCGATCAGTGTCGGCTCTGCCGGGACCACGACATCCCGCCCGTGGGGGGAGGTGGTCACACCGCATCCGCCGGCTGAGAGGGCTAGCAGAGCGATTCCGGAAAAGAATCGCGATTTGTGCATGTGCGTCAGGTTATGGGGTTGATCTTCCTGTTTACCCCGGTCTTGGGTGAGGAGGTAAGAGGTCTTGACCGATCCTTGGTTTTAGACCCGGGCTCGTCGGCCTTTTGTTCAAGAACCGGCTCCCTGGGGTTCCAGGCGGTGGGTTTGCGGGGGTCGTTGGGTTGCGGCGGCTGGGGCTATGGGGGGTCGGCGGGTTACGATCGACGTCATGGACGGCTACTTCGGGTCCTACGTGCTGGTCGCCGCGCTGCTCGGCATCGGCATCGCCATCGTGGCCGGGGCCTTGACGGCCAACCGCCTCCTCCGCCCGAGCCGTCCCACGCCCGAGAAGCTGACCACGTACGAGTGCGGGGTTGACCCGGTCGGCGAGGGCTGGGCGCAGTCGCAGGTCCGCTACTACGTCTTCACCTATCTCTACGTCGTGTTCGCGGTGGACGCCGTTTTCCTGTTCCCCTGGGCCACCGTCTTCGACGCGCCGGGCTACGGGCTGACGACGCTGGTGGAGATGTTCGTGTTCCTGGGGTTCATCGCGCTCGGGATCGTTTACGCCTGGCGCAAGCGCGTGCTCACCTGGACCTAGCTCGGCCTTCTTTGCCTGGCCCGCGATCCGCGCAACAATGGAATCATGGCAGCGACGGATCTCCCGATGCCCACAGTGGGGCCGATCTCCCGGTTGGCGCCCAAGCCGATGCGCTTCGTGCTCAACTGGGGTCGCCGCTATTCCCTGTGGGTGTTCAACTTCGGGCTGGCGTGCTGCGCGATCGAGTTCATCGCGACGTCGATGAGCAGGCATGACTTCATCCGGTTCGGAGTGATCCCGTTCGCGAACGGCCCCCGCCAGGCCGACCTCATGATCGTCTCAGGCACGGTCACCGACAAGATGGCCCCGGCCGTCAAGCGGCTGTACGAGCAGATGCCCGACCCGAAATACGTGATTTCGTTCGGCGCCTGCTCCAACACGGGCGGCCCCTACTGGGACTCCTACTGCGTGACCAACGGGGTGGATCAGATCATCCCCGTGGACGTCTACGTGCCTGGCTGCCCGCCCAGGCCCGAGGCCCTCCTGTACGGGATCATGAAGCTCCAGGAGAAGATCGCCGAGGAGAAGCTCAGCGACCGGTACGTGTGGTCCCGCTCGCACGGGTCCTCGCCGTCGGAGTCGTCGTCGGGGTCGTCGTCAGGGTCGTCGTCAGGGTCGGAGAAGGCATGAGGGCCGCCGAGCTCGCCGCACATTTCGGCGACCGGGCCGAGGTCTCCGAGTCCTACGGCGACACGACGATCGACGTCGCGCCCGCTGACTGGATCGAGCTGCTGACGTTCGTCCGCGATGACCTCGGCTACGCGTTCTTCGACTGGCTGACCGGCGTCGACGACCCGCCGGACGCCTTCCTCGTCGTGGCCCACGTCTACAACCTGGTCGCCGGCGAGCGGTTGCTGCTCCGCACGCGCGTCCCGCGCGCCGACCCGCACCTGCCGACCGCCGTCGGCGTCTACAGGGGTGCCAACTGGCATGAGCGGGAGACGTACGAGATGTTCGGCGTGATCTTCGACGGCCACCCTTACCTGGTGCCGCTGCTGCTGCCCGACGGCTTCGAAGGCCACCCGCTACGTAAGGACTTCATCCTGGCCGCCCGCGTGGCCAAGCCCTGGCCGGGCGCCAAGGAGCCCGGGGAGTCCGGACATGGTGCCCCGAGCCGCCGCAAAACCCTCCCACCGGGCGTACCCGCGGATTGGGGAGCCCCGGATGCCTGACCCGCCCCAGGCACCACCGACGTCTCGTCCATGCCCGCTGTCGCTGATCGCCCTGGGCCGCCGGCCACGGCCCGATCATCGAAGAGCGCCCGCCGACTCCGATGGGGAGCCGTCCAATGCTTGATGTGGTGCTGAGCTTCGCCGTCATCCTCGTCGTGTTCCTGGCGCTGCCTCTGATCATCGGTCAGACCGAGCACAAGGTCATGGCCCACATGCAGTCACGGCTCGGCCCTATGTACGCGGGTGGCTTCCACGGCTGGGCGCAGCTCATCGCCGACGGGGTGAAGTTCATGCAGAAGGAGGACGTCATCCCGGCCGCGGCCGACCGCCGCATCTTCATGATCGCTCCCGGCGTGGCGCTGGTCCCTTACCTGGTCGTGCTGATCGCCATCCCCATCGATCGCGGCCGCGTGGCCGTGGACCTCGACCTGGGTCTCTTCTTTGTCCTCGCCGTCATGGGCATCGGCGTGCTCGGCTCGATCATGGCCGGCTGGGCCTCGGCCAACAAATACTCGGTGCTCGGAGGCATGCGCTCGGCCGCTCAGCTCATGTCGTACGAGCTGCCGCTGGTGCTGGCGGCCTCCTCGGTGGCGATGGCCGCGGGCACGCTATCGATCCCGGGAATCGTCGAGGCGTGGCAGTGGTGGTGGCTGCCGTGGCAGGCGATCGGCGGCGTGGTCTTCTTCATGGCAGGGCTGGCCGAGCTGCGGCGGCCGCCGTTCGACATGCCGATCGCCGAGTCCGAGATCATCATGGGCCCGATGACGGAATACACCGGCATGCGCTTCGCCCTGTTCATGCTCTCCGAGTACGCCGGGATCGTGGTCCTGTCCTTCCTGACCACCGTCTTGTTCCTGGGCGGCTGGCACGGCCCGTTCCTGCCCGGCTGGCTGTGGACGCTGGTCAAGGTGTTCCTGCTGGCGTTCGTCGTGATCTGGCTGCGGGTGACGTATCCGCGGCTGCGCGAGGACCAGCTGCAGAAGCTCGCCTGGGCCGGCCTCGTCCCCTTGGCGCTCCTCCAACTGGCTCTCACCGGCGTCATCAAAGTCCTCGTCTGAATTTCGAGGCGGAAACTTTACGCCCGCCTTATTCGTCGTACCCGAGCAAGGGGCCCATGGGGGATGACGCATTGAACGAGCTTCTTCCGGTAGCAGGCGCGACAAAGGGGGGCCGCTGCCCCGAAACCATCCTGACCGCAGACGGGGATTCGCTGACGGTCACCGACAACACCTCAGGCCATTCGGTACGTCTGACGCCGGCCCAGCTTTACCAGTACGGCTATGAACACGGGGACAGCTCTGTTCAGGGTCTGGCCGCGTTGGATTCCGACGGCCTGGTCATGCTCGACCTGCCCGGCGAATGGCACACGCCTCACCTGCGGTCCTTCGCTACACGGGCCGGAATCCCACTGGTGGACGCCCGTGGCAGGCCCTCGCGGGTGGTGCGCAAGGTGCTCGCGAGCCGCGCCCCCGGCTGGGTGCGCCTACACGGCCTCTCGCGCCCCTCATTCACCAAATGGCGCAAAACCGCAGTCGTATGCGCGGGAGTCATCGGCTTGTGCGTCATGGCATATCTGGCTTACGCGGGGCTGTGGGCCGCCTGGCATGGCATTTCTTGGATCGGCCGGCTGATCCTGGACATCGTCGATGCGAAATGGCTGGTCGTCGCCCTCAGCCCGGCATTGATGGTCATTCGCCCCGTCAGGGCGAGAATCCACCGCCGACGCGTCGACAAAGGCTCGATCGTGGGCCCGCTCCAAGGCCCGTACCTGGCCGGAAAGGACAGCAGGTGGAGGCTCCAGATCATCCAGCGGAACGTCGTCATCGCCGACTTTCCCATGGGCGTGGACATCAACGAGGCGTTCAGCCTGCTCCTCTACAGCTACGAGGACCTGACGGGCCTGGTCGTCCTGGACAGGATGGATCATGTTCTCCATCACCTCCCCGGCCGCTGGCCCGCGAACGACGTGGACCGCTTTGCCAAGCGCCAGGAACTGCTTCTGGTCGTGGAACGGCTGTCGCGCGAGGAGTATCTCGACTTGGTCAAGCGGGCAAGAACGGCAATCCCGTAACGCCAGTGACGACGGTCGCGGCATGCGGGATCAGTTGATGATCGCCAACATCACATCGGAGGCCGACGGCCGCTCCTCGGGCCGCTTGCTCAGACAACCCCCCACAACCCCGCGTAACGCAGGCGGCAACGGCGATAAGTCCGGATGAACGGTGAGCACCCGGTTGAACACCGCAGGTACGGAGTCCTCCCCGAACGCCGGCCGCCCCGTGGCCGCGAACACGATCGTCACGGCCCAGCTGAACACGTCGGACGCCGGCCCCACCGTCTCCCCGGACAACTGCTCAGGCGACATGTAAGGCGGCGTCCCCACCATTTTCCCGGACGTCATGGTCATCTGATCGAGCGCCCGGGCGATCCCGAAGTCGATCACTCGTGGCCCGTCATGCCCGATCAGCACGTTGCTCGGCTTGAAGTCGCGATGAACGATCCCCGCCTTGTGGATGGCCGCCAGCGCCCCCGCTGTGGACAACGCCAGCCGAGTCAGGCTGTCCTCGTCGCGCGGCCCGTGCTTCCTGACGAGCTGCTCCAGCGACGGCCCCTCCACGTATTCGCTGACGATGTACGGGTATTGCCCGGTGATGTTCACGTCCAGCACCCGGGCTGTGGAAAACGTCGCCACCCGCCGGGCCGCTTCCACCTCCCGCGCGAACCTCGCCCGCGCCGTCTCGTCGACCAGATCGTGCAGCACCTTCACGGCGACCCGCACCCCATTGGGCGCCGCGGCCAGATAAACAGCCCCCTGTCCGCCACGTCCGAGTGACTTGAGCACCCGATAGTGCCCGACCCACTCCGGCTCACCCGGCGTCCGCTGGTGGCTGGGCGCGGTGGTCCGCTGGTGCAGATCCACCTGCTGCATGGGCGGCGGGTGCTGGTGCTGTCGGGGCTGTTGGTACGGCCGGTACGGAGTGTGCACAGGCGCGCTGAGCCGCGCCCGCACCATCGTCGGCACCAGGATCCCGGAATGGATGACACCGCCGCCCCAGCTGACGATGAGCCCCAGGGACACCAGCAGGCCCAGCGGCTCGGGGATGTCCTCGAATTCGGCGTACGCGAGCGCCGAGATCACGAAGGAGCCGATGCAGACCAGGTAAACAGAGGCGGCAGCGGCCTGGAACGCGCTGCGCAGCCAGAACGCCGCGAACCCGATCGTGAACGGGGTCGCCAGTCCGCACGTGAACAGGGGCAGGCAGGCCCACGCGACCGCGGCCGCCCACGCCCCGCCACTGGGACGGACCTGATGGCTGTGCTGCATGGCCGAGAGACTATCGTCCTGTCGCGGTTCATACCGGGCATGTCATCAGCTTGTGGATAACCTCCCGCCAGCCTGTGGATGACTGTGGAAAAAACCTGGGGACAACGCTCTGGCGCATTCACCTGCGCCGCTAAGTGCGACATGATGTTGATATGGGGAGGATGCCGGGAGTCGGACTGGCAAAGGGGTTGTCTATCACCCTTCGCCACATGCTGCGTAGATCGGTGACGCAGCAGTATCCCGAGGTCAAGCCCGACCTCCCGCCCCGCAGCCGCGGCGTCATCGCCCTGGTCGAGGAAAACTGCACCTCCTGCATGCTCTGTGCCCGGGAGTGCCCCGACTGGTGCATCTACATCGATTCCCACAAGGAGACCATCCCGGCTCCCGAGGGCGGCCGCGCCCGCCAGCGCAACGTTCTCGACCGCTTCGCCATCGACTTCTCCCTCTGCATGTACTGCGGCATCTGCATCGAGGTGTGCCCGTTCGACGCGCTCTTCTGGTCGCCGGAGTTCGAGTACGCCGAGGGTGACATCCGCAACCTCGTGCATGAGAAGGACCAACTGGCGGCTTGGACCCAGACAGTTCCCCCGCCTCCGGCCCACGACCCCGGCGCCGAGCCCCCAAAGGAACTCACCGCCGCACCCCGCCGCCCGGCCCCGGACCGCTCCCCCCGCCCACCTGCGGATCGCGGCGCCGGCCCGTCTGCGGACCGTCCGTCCCGCCAGGGTGCCGACCGCCCCTCACGCCGGGCCTCTGACCGCGGCACCGGCGCGTCCGCCGACCGTCCGTCCCGTCCGGCCACCGAAGGCGTGTCGGGTCCCACCACCGAAGGCGTGTCCGGCCCGGCCACCCAAGGCGTGTCGGGCCCCGCCACCGAACAGCCCGCTAGCCCGAGTGCCGAACAGCCCACGTCGGCCGAGCCCGCCGGCACCGAGCCCGCCGGCACCGAGCTGACGGACCGTTCGCCTGCCCGCGACGCCACGTCGGAACAGACCAGCGCAGGCGCGACAACCACCCCAACAAGCGCGGAAGCGGCCGACGACGCCGCGAGGACAGGCCCCACGGCCCACGCCCAAGACGCGAAACCGACGACGAACGCGCCCGGCGAGGGCCCCGCAACGCCAACAGGCCCCACAGGCAGGCCTCAGCGCGAACGCCGGCCGATGTCGAACGTACGCGGAATCAGACCACCCGGCGCTCTCCCCGCCCGCTCCGAGGGCGAGGCCGTCACGGACGAGGCTGGAGAGCACGTTACGGACGATGCTGGAGAGCAGTCGCAGGGACCGGCTTCATCCACAGGTGATGCAACCGCAGAAAAGTTGTCCACAGCCTCGGCCGATCCGCAACCACGGCCCGAGCCGGAGGAGCAGACTTCTGCCGCGAGCCCCCGCAGGCGCAAGATGGCCGACCCACGGTCCATCCGCCCGCCCGGACGGCTCGGCCCTGATGAGACAAGGGAGTCCGAGGAGGAGTCGTGACCGAAGCGGTGCCCTCCTACCTGTCACCCACCGGGCAAGAAATCGTGTTCTTGCTGCTGGGTGCGGTAGCGGTTGGATCGGCGCTGCTTGTCGTCACGACCAGGCAACTGGTCCACGCGGCCCTCTGGCTCGTGGTCTGCTTCGGGGCCCTGGCGGGTTGTTACCTGGTGCTGACGGCCGAGTTCGTGGCCTGGGTCCAGGTGCTGATCTACGTGGGCGCGGTGGTCGTGCTGCTGTTGTTCGGCATCATGCTCACCCGAGCCCCCATCGGCCGCTCCGCGGACCTCGACAGCGGCAACCGGCTCGTCTCTGCCCTTGTGGCGCTGGCGACGGCCGCGATCCTGGTCACGGTGGTGATCGACGGATTCCGCACGGCGTACACACCGCTGAGACCCGGCCCGGGTGCCGCCAAGGAATTGGGCGCAAGCATATTCGCGACCTGGGTGCTGCCCTTCGAGGCCCTGTCCGTGCTGCTGCTCGCCGCACTGATCGGTGCCATCGTGCTGTCCCGTACGGACATCCCCGGCGGCTCACCACCAGACCAAACAGGCGATTCCGCGGGAAATTCGGGACGCCGTCAGACCGGCGGTAGCTCGGCACCCGATCAAACCGGGGGTCATTAGTGCATATCGTCTACCCGGCAGTCGTCTCCGCGCTCCTCTTCTCCATCGGCGTCTACGGCGTGCTCGCCCGCCGCAACACGATCCTCGTGCTGATGTCGGTCGAGTTGATGCTCAACGCCGTCAACCTCAACCTGGTGGCCTTCGACGTATGGCTCCGTGACCGCCTGCACAGCGGCCAGGTGCTCACCCTCTTCGTCATCGTCATCGCGGCCGCCGAAGTGGGCTTGGGCCTCGCGATCGTCCTCGCCCTCTACCGCAACCGCCGCACGGTCGACATCGACCACCTCCGCGACCTCGCCGAGCCCGCCGACGACCCTCCGGTCCTCATCACCACGTCTGCCTCTTTGCCCACGGAAGCCGCGCCAGCCTCTCCACCCACCGAAGCCACGACAGACGACCTGACGGCACCGGCACGCGCTCAGGCGAGCCTCCCGGGGGATAGGCCCGACCCCACGGTCGCTCCCACAGCACAGCCGTCCCACGGCGCCCCTGACTCCGACGGCGACAGCACAGCCGACACGCCGGAGCCCCGGGAGCACCGAGGCCCTCAGGGAGACGCCCAGGACGGCCACGGAAGCGAGCAGCCGGTGAAGCGAGGTGGCCGGCGATGACGACCTTCCCGCTGCTGGCCGTCCTCCTGCCCTTCCTGGCCGCCTTCGCGGGCCTGCTGCTTTCACGCTGGCCCCGCCAACGCCCAGCCGCCGCCATTCACCCGCCGCGCCCAGCCACCAGTCACCCGCCCCCCCACGGCACCGGAAACGACACCGCCCCCCAGACCGCGGCAACCAACGGGCAGCGTGCGAATGCCCGCGCGGCTTGGCTGGCCATCCTGCCCACCGCCGCCTCGGCAGTGCTGGCAGCCTGGCTGGCCTGGGACCCGGGCTTCGCGTTCCTGGCGGGCACCACCACGGCACCACAGCCCACCGGCCAGACCTACGGCACGGTGACCACCGGTGCCATCCCGATCTCGCTCACCCTCCAGGCCGATCCTCTGTCCAGCCTCCTCGGCGTCCTGGTCACGCTCGTAGCCCTGGCCGTTCAGGTCTATTCGGTCGGATACCTCAAAGACGATCCGCGCTACCCCTCCTACAGCGCTTTCATCAGCCTGTTCACCAGCGCGATGCTCCTGGTCGTCTACGCAGGGGACCTCCTGGTCCTCTACGTCGGCTGGGAGATCATGGGCCTGTGCTCCTACCTGCTCATCGGCCACTGGTGGGAGGACCGGGGCAATTCGCGCGCCGCGGTGAAGGCATTCCTCGTGACCCGCCTCGGTGACGTCGGCTTCCTGTTCGGGATCTTCGTGCTGGGCCAGGCGGCGGGCAGTTTCCGCATCGCCGACGTCCTGGCCAAGGTGCCGGAGATGTCCACGGCCACCACCGTAACCGCCACCATGCTCCTCCTGGCCGGTGTGGCCGGTAAGAGCGCCCAGGTCCCGCTGCACACCTGGCTCCCCGACGCCATGGCGGGCCCGACGCCGATCAGCGCCCTGATCCACGCCGCCACCATGGTCGCCGCCGGGATCTTCATCGTCGCCAGGCTCTTCGACGTGTTCCGCGAAGCCCCGCCCACGATGGACGTGCTGGCCGTCGTGGCGGCACTGGGCATGCTCGGCGCCGCCCTGGCCGCGCTGGCGCAGGATGACCTGAAACGAGTGCTCGCCTACTCCACGGTCAGCCAACTCGCCTACATGGCCGGCGGCCTGGCCGCGGGCTCCGACACGTCGGCCATCTTCCACCTGCTGACACATGGCGCGTTCAAGGCGCTGCTGTTCCTCTGCGCCGGCGCGGTGATCCACCACGTCGGCTCCAACTTGATGACGCAGATGGGTGGCCTGCGCAGGGAACTGCCGATCACGTTCGTGACCATGACGATCGGCTTCGCCGCCCTCATGGGCATCCCTCCGGCCAGCGGTTTCTTCAGCAAGGACGCGATCCTGGCGGCCATGGACGACGCCCTGGCGACCGGCGGGCTGACGGACGCGGCAGCGCTCCTGCTTTATGGCTGCGGCCTCGCCACCGTGGCCGTCACCGGCGCGTACGCCACCCGAGCCTGGCTCCGCACCTTCTTCGGCGAGGCGAGGGCGGTTGCGTTGCCCGAGCCCGAACCCGGCACGGCCCACGTCGTGGACGTCACGGAAGCCCCGCGGACGATGCTGGTGCCCCTCATCCTCCTCGCCGTCCCCGCGCTGCTGCTCGGCTTCTCCGGCGAACTCCACGTGGATCTGGGCGTGGCCGCCATCAGCGTCGTGCTCGCGCTGCTCGGCGCGGGGGTGGTCTACGCCTTCTGGCGCATCGATCCCATCGCCGACCCCGCACGCCTGCTGGGTCCGCTGCGGGCGCCATGTGAGCAGGCGTTCCATGTGGACCAGCTGTACGCCGCGTTGTTCGTCCGCCCGGTCCTGGCCCTGGCCAGGCTCGTCGTCAGGACGGACGACGTGGTCGTGGACGGCGCGGTCCGCGGCTCCGGCAGGTCGGCCCGCGGATTGGCCGGGGTGCTGCGCCTGGCCCAGAACGGCAACGTCCAGCTCTACATCAGCGGCATCCTGGCCGGTGTCCTCCTGATCGCGGTAGGGGCGGTGATGTTCGCATGATGGGCTGGATTCCCGTTTCGCTGCTGGCCGTGCCGCTGCTGGGCGCACTCGCCCTCGTCCTGGCCCCGCAGGCCCTCCGCCCGGCGCTGCGCACGTACGGACTGATCCTTTCGGGCATCACCCTGGCCCTGGCAGCCCTGCTGATGGCGATGTTCGACTACGGCCAGGCCGCGCGGCAGCAGTTCGAGGTGGACATCCCGTGGATCCCGGGACTCGGGCTCCGCTTCCACCTCGGCCTCGACGGGATCTCGCTGCCGCTGATCGCGCTGACGGCCCTGCTGACCTTCCTGTGCTTCGTCTATCTGTCCTGGGGCAGCGCCCGAGCCCCCGGCCAGCTGATGAGCACCAGGCCGAGGGCGCTGGTGTTCACGCTGCTCGTGCTCGAAGTCGGCATGATCGGCACGTTCCTCGCCCTCGACCTGCTGCTCTTCTTCGTGTTCTTCGAGATCGTGCTGATCCCGATGTACTTCCTGATCGGCATCTGGGGCGGCGAGGGCCGGCGGGCGGCGTCGGTCAAGTTCATCCTCTACACGCTGCTCGGCTCGGTGGTGATGCTGCTCGGCCTGCTGCTCGTCTGGGCCCAGACCGGCACGCTCGACATCGAGGCGCTGAGCGCGGCCCACGGCAGCGGTATGGCCAGATCGGTGCAGATCCTGGCATTCGTGGCGATCGGCATCGGCCTGGCGGTCAAGACCCCCATGTGGCCGCTGCACACCTGGCTGCCCGATGCCCACACGGAGGCACCCACCGTGGGCTCGGTGCTGCTGGCCGGGGTGCTGCTGAAGATGGGCACGTACGGCTTCGCCAGGATCGCCATCCCCATCCTCCCCGAAGGGGCGGTGGCGGTGGCGCCGTGGCTGGGCGCGTTCGCGGTGGTCGGCATCGTGTACGGGGCCCTGGCGTGCCTCGCCCAGCGCGACCTCAAACGTATGATCGCCTACTCCTCGGTCGGCCACATGGGCTTCGTCCTGCTCGGCTTCGCCACGCTGACCCCGGTCGGCATCAATGGCGCGCTCTTCGCCAACGTCGCCCACGGTCTGATCACGGGTCTGCTCTTCTTCCTGGCCGGCGCGATCAAGGAGCGCTACCACACCGCCGACATGCCGTCGCTGGGCGGCGGCATGCTGACAACGTTGCCGCGGCTCGGATCGATGCTGACCTACGCGTCGATCGCCTCGCTCGGGTTGCCCGGGCTGGCCGGGTTCTGGGGCGAGATGCTGGCGCTCTACGGCTCCTATCAACCGGCGACCGGCCTGCCGCGCGGCCTGTTCCTCACCTACATGGCGATCGGCGGCCTGGGCGCGGTCCTGACGGCCGCGTACTTCCTGGTGATGCTCTCCCGCGTCACCCACGGCCGCCCCCTGCTGATCGCGGACCTCCCGCCAGAAGCCGCGGACGACCGCCTGGTCCGCGAAACCCCGGACGAACGCCCCGTCGTCCCCCTCGACTCGCCGCCGCAACAGATCGCCGTCCTGGCGCCGGCGGCGGCAGCCGACATCAGGACCTACGAACTGCTGGCCTGGACGCCGCTCGTGGCCCTGATCCTCCTGCTCGGCCTCTGGCCAGGCCTCCTGCTCTCCCTCACCACGCCGGCCGTGCAGACCCTGCTGGGAGCCATCTCATGATCCAGCAGATCGACTACTTCGTCATCGCGCCCCCGCTGGTGCTGGGCATCGTGGCCGGCCTGGTGCTGCTGCTCGACGCCTTCCTCCCCGCCCGCCCGCGTACGCAGACCACGCTGGGCCTGACCACGCTCGCCGGCGTCCTGGCCTCCCTGGGCTTCGTCATCGCCCAGACGGCGACCGGCGGCGGCCAGACCTTCTGCGTCCCCCCCAATCTCACCGCCGAGGGGACGCTCTGCTCCTTCGTCGCGGACGGCTTCACGCTCGTCTTCGCGGGCCTGGTGCTGGTGGCGGCCGTGGTCGTCGTCCTGATGTCGATGACCGAGCTGGCAAGCGGCGGCATCCCGGTCGGCGAGTGGTATTTCCTCCTGCTCTGCACCCTCGTGGGCGCGGTGAGCCTGCCTGCCTCCCGAGACCTGATCATGCTGGTGGTGGCACTGGAGCTCGTTTCGCTCCCGGTGTTCGCCCTGACCGCGCTGAAGCGCTACGACGGGCGCTCCTCCGAGGCGGCCGTGAAGCTGTTCGTCGTGTCCGTCGTCTCTACGGCGATCATGCTGTTCGGCGTCTCCCTCCTGTACGGCATCGCCGGGACGGTCTACCTGTCCCGCCTGGCCGCCGTCTTCAGCGGCCAGATCCCCGCGCCGGGCGCGGCGCTGCCCGCCGACCAGGGCCTGCCCGCCGTCGTCACGGTCGGTGTCGTCCTCGTCGTGGCCGGGTTCGCGTTCAAGATCGCCGCCGTGCCGTTCCACTCCTGGGCGGCCGACGTCTACCAGGGCGCTCCCATCCCGGTGGCCGCTCTGCTGTCGGTCATTTCGAAGGCGACGGGGTTCGCGGGGCTGATCCTCATCCTGGTCGCGGCGTTGTCCGGGCAGGCCGCCACCTGGACCCCGATCATCGCGATCATCTCCGCGCTGACCATGACCGTGGGCAACCTGCTCGCCCTGCGCCAGCGTTCGGCCGTACGCCTGCTGGCCTGGTCCTCGGTGGCCCAGTCCGGCTACATCCTGGCCCCGCTGGCGGTCGGCACGGCGGGTGCGATCGGCGCGTCCACCGCCTACCTCGTCATCTACGCGGCCATGAACCTCGGCGCGTTCGCGGTCGTCATGCTCGTCTCCAGAACAACCGCCCGCAACGAGCTCGACGACTACCGCGGCCTGGTCTACCGCAACCGGGCGGCGGGCATCGCGCTCGCGTTCTGCCTGGTCTGCCTGGCCGGTCTGCCGCCGGGCCTGGCCGGGCTCTTCGCCAAGGTCTTCGTCTTCCGCGAGATCATCGAGGCCGGCACCGGCTGGCTCGCGCTGGTCATGGCCGTCAACACGGTGATCGGCCTCTACTACTACGCCGTCTGGACGGCGCGCCTGTTCACCCCGGCAGAGGCCACGGCGCCCGCCGCACACCGCCCGTCACCGGCGATCTGGCCCGCGATGGGCCTGGCCGTGGCAGCGGCGATCCTGTTCTCGATCGCACCCCAACTGGTCCTGGACATGACCACGCTGTCCATCAGGTGAGAAACGAGAAAGTCGCACTCCGCCCTCAACTGAGCACGCCGGGGAACGAAGAGCCGGGTCATCGTCGTTGGACGTGGTGGACCTCGACCACGAAGGGGGGAACCTTGCACCACAACGGTCTGCGCACAGCCGTGCTACTCGGCAGCCTGTCGGCGCTGATTGTCGCGGCGGGCGCGTGGTTGGGCGGCGGAACCGGTGTGCAGATCGCGCTCGTGCTCGCCCTGGCGAGCAACGGCGCGGCCTACCTCTTCTCCGACCGGATCGCGCTGTCGGCCATGCGGGCCAGGCCGGTCAGCGAGGTCGAGCAGCCCACGCTCTTCCGGATCGTGCGCGAGCTGTCCACCGAGGCCCGGCAGCCCATGCCACGGCTCTACATCTCGCCGACGGCACAGCCGAACGCGTTCGCGACGGGCCGAAGCCCGCGTAAGGCCGCGGTGTGCGTCACGTACGGGCTGACCCAGCTGCTCGATGAGGCCGAGCTGCGCGGCGTGATCGGGCACGAGCTGTCGCACGTCTACAACCGGGACATTCTCGTCTCGTCCGTGGCCGGCGCATTGGCTACGATGATCACCTGGCTCAGTTATGTGGCCGTGTTCTTCGGCGGCTCCGACGACGACGAGGGCCCGGGCTTCGTAGGCGCGCTGCTGATGATGGTCCTGGGTCCGGTGGCGGCAGGGATGGTGCAGATGGCGATCTCCCGTACGAGAGAGTTCCAGGCCGACGAGTCGGGCGCCAGGCTCACGGGCGACCCGCTCGCCCTGGCCTCCGCCCTCCGCAAGATCGAGATGGGCGCGCGCCGGCATCCGCTCCCCGAGAACAGCCGCCTCACCTCGGCCTCCCACATGATGATCGCGAACCCGTTCCGCGGCTCCGGCTTCGGCCGCCTCTTCTCGACCCACCCGCCTACGTCCGAGCGCGTCGCCCGCCTCGAGCGCATGGCCGGCTACCGTCGCTGATCGATCAGATGGGCCGAACCCCCCGGCTGACCGAAGCCGAGCGCAAACTGTGGAACGCGTTTCCCACAGGTGACTTCGTCGACCTCGGCCCGGTCACCTGCGCCTCCGACAGCCCCGCGGGAGAGAACGCTCCGAAGGACGGCGACACGTGGGGCCCCGAGCGGACGATCCGCGCCAAGGTCGTCTCCTCCCTGCTGCTCGGCGCACGCGAGGCGGGCGCAGGCCAGGTCCCTGCGGTACGGGTGCGCGGTGCGCGCATCACCGGCCAAATCGCCCTCCTGGGCGGCACCATCCAGCACGAATTCGCGCTGAGCGGCTGCCACCTGGACGAACCCCTCCAGCTCACCAACGCCACCACCCGCTCGATCCGCTTGACCGACTGCACGTTCCCGGGCCTCAACGGCGGCGGCATGCGGGTCGCCGGCCACCTCAGCCTCTCCGGCTCCAACATCACCGGGACCGTCCGCGTCGCCCGCACCCAGTTCGAGAGCGGGTTGTGGCTTGCCGGCACCAAGATCGTGGGCGACGACGGCGAATGGGCTCTCTACGCGAACGCCACCATCGTGGACGCGGGCATGCACCTGCGCAACGCCGACCTCACCGGCGGTGTCGGCCTGGTCGGCGCACGCCTGAACGGCGGACTCTTCCTCGAGAACGCAACACTCCGCAATCCCGGCAAGGAAGCCCTCACCGCTGACAACATGGTCGTCGAGGACATCATGCGCTGCACCGACGGATTCCACGCAGACGGCTGCGTACGACTCCGAGGCGCCCGCATCAACGGGACGTTCTCCCTCAACGGCACCGTGAGCAGCCCCGACACCCGTTATGCCCTCCACATGAGCCACATGGAGGTCCGCGAGCTCTACCTCAAGCCCGCCGAGCCCGTCGACGGCGTCGTCACCCTCACGCACTCCAAGGTAGGCACCCTGCACGACGACCCCGAAACGTGGCCGGCGAAGCTGCGCCTGAACGGCCTGACGTACGACCGCCTGCGCTCCGGCGTCAAACGGAGGGTCGAATGGGTCACGCGGGACCCCGAGGGCTTCCGTCCGCAGCCGTACGAGCAACTGGCCGCCTGGTACCTCAGCGACGGCAACGACGCGCTCGCCCGCCGTACCCAGCTGGCCAAACTCCGCGCCAGACGCCAGACCCAGGGGTTAGGCGGCCGGCTATGGGGCCGCCTGCTCGACGTCGCGGTCGGATACGGCTACCGCCCCTGGCTGGCAGGCATATGGTTCACGCTCCTGCTGGCGATCGGCGCGGTCGTCTTTGGCCTCAACCCACCCAGAGCCCTCAAACCCGCCGAGAGCCCAGATTTCAACTCGTTCGCATACACCTTCGACCTGCTGCTCCCTCTGCCCACATTCGGGCAGCGAGAGTTCTTCGACCCGGGCGGGTGGACGCAGTGGCTGGCGTACGCGCTCATCGTCTCGGGCTGGATTCTGGCAACGGCACTGATCGCAGGCGCCACCCGAATCCTCCGCCCCCAGTGAGCAGCCGACGCGGGACCGCTACGCGACTCCTCCACCCGCAATGACCTTCCGCAGGAGGGCCGCAAGATCCTCGGGATGGAAGACCTCCTCGGCACTTTCGAGCTCCTCGACACTCCACCACCGATAGCCGATCGTCGTGTCCTTCTCGATCTGCTCCATGTGCTCGAACGACACGGCCGCGTCACCCACCCGTACCGTGAGAAACACCTGGTCCTGCGTGATGGCGTAGCCCGCCCAGGAGAACTCGATCGTGCGGGCCCCGAACGGCGCGCCGAACTCCTCCACGCCAACCCGGATCCCGGCCTCCTCATACAGCTCACGCGCGGCGGCCTCAGCCGGCGTCTCACTGTCCTCCAAGGCCCCGCCGACGGTGAACCAGTACGGCAGCTCGGGCTGCTCGGGATTGAATCCGTACAGCAGAAGCACCCGGTCCTGATCATCGATGGGCAGAGCGCGCGCCGCGATGCGCCGCAGGGGAATCTTCGTCACATCCCCCGACCCTACGACCCAGGACCGCACGCATGGCGATAGGCGGCCCCGCGCAGCGCCAGGAAGAGCCCATGACCGGGCGCATCCTGAACGACGCGCCCGGCCATGCCATGCCATGCAAGAAGCCGCCTGAACCCACCTCCCACGTGCCCCTCCGCGCCGCGACCCCCACGACCGCGCGCCACCCCGGAGATGTCCACAACAGCTATCGGTAGTTGACGAACTGCAACGCGATATCCAGATCCTTGCCCTTGAGCAGCGAGATGACCTCCTGCAGCTCGTCCTTCTTCTTCGAGCTCACCCGAAGCTCCTCACCCTGAATCTGCGCCTTGATCCCCTTGGGCCCCTCGTCGCGAATCAGCTTGGAGATCTTCTTGGCGTGCTCCTGGTCGATGCCCTCCTTGAGGCTGACCAGCATGCGGTATTCCTTACCGGACAGCTTGGCCTCACCGGCGTCGAGGATCTTCAGCGAGAGCCCTCGCTTGACCACCTTCTCCTTGAACACGTCGAGCGCGGCATCGGCCCGCTCCTCGCTGTTGGCCTTGATCTCGATGTTGTTCTGCCCGGACCAGCTGATGCTCGCCCCGGTGCCCTTGAAGTCGAACCGATGCCCGATCTCCTTGACCGTCTGGTTCAGAGCGTTGTCGACCTCCTGCCGGTCGATCTTGCTAACGATGTCGAAAGACGAATCGGCCAAAACACCCACCCTCTCAGCTGCGAAGCACTACGCGGATCCCGCCTGCACCGGCGTCGCGAACGCACGAATAGCGAACGAACGGACCCAGCGAACGAGCCTAGCCAGCATCGGCCCGCCGTGCAGGACACCGTCCCCCGTACACCGATGATCACCCTTCATGATCTCTTGCCCAGAACCGCACCGCTTGGTCAGGTAGGTGGATGGGGCGCCTGGGCTGGTTCCGGTCGAGCATGACGCCACAATCCGGCACGGGACAAACCGGTGTCACGTACACCTCTGAAGTCCGCTATCCTTCTGTGTGTCGCCGCGAGAGCGGAAGACAAGGCAGGTTGCCCGAGTGGCCAAAGGGAGCGGTCTGTAAAACCGTCGGCTCAGCCTACGCAAGTTCGAACCTTGCACCTGCCACACCAGCGGGAAGAGGCCCGTCACCAGCGGAAACGCGGTGACGGGCCTCTCGCGTTGTGTCCGGCCGTCCTCGGCGATCATTGGTCAGGGATGATCGTCTGCTGGAGCTGCCCGATACCCCCGACTGGGCGCAAGGATCGGTGCTGCGGTCAACTACCTGACCGCCTATCTGGCCCTCATGAAGGTCGCGAAGGTTCCGACTGGTGTGGGTCGTCCCGCGCGTCCGTCCTGGCGAAGGGTGCGGGCCGGTGGCCTGATGCAGCCCATGCTGGGTGTTGACATACCGCGCGAAACTGGCGTAACTTCCGTGCAACGCCGAGGTAATACGCTTTACTAAAGCGCATTATCGAGAAGCGATCAGAGTCTGGTCTGCTCTGCGCCGATCGAAGGAGACTGGAAGTGGCCACGAACAAGCCGCGTCGCGTGACCATGAAAGACGTCGCGCGTCACGCGGGCGTCTCGCAGACCACCGTCTCCTTTGTCTTGAACGGCCGGCCCGGCGCCACGATCCCCGACGAGACCCGTCAGCGGATCCTCGAGGCGATCGACGAGCTCGGCTACCGGCCCAACGCCGGAGCGCGGGCCCTCGCCGCGAAGCGCAGTGATTGGTACGGGCTGATCACCGAGATCGTCACCGCGCCCTTCGCCGCTGACGTCATCAAAGGCGCGCAGAATCGCGCCTGGCGCGACCGGAAGTTCCTGTTGATCGCCGCGAGCGAGAGCGACCCCGCCCAGGAGGCCGCCGCGATCGACCAGATGCTGGAGCACCGCGTAGAAGGGCTTCTGTATGCCACGACCTGGCATCGGGCCGTCACGCTCCCCAAGGCCGCCCTCGAGGTGCCGACGGTGCTCGTCAACTGCTATGACGAGGAAGGGGAGCTACCGTGCGTCGTTCCCGACGAGGTTACGGGCGGCTACCGCGCGACCCGCCGGCTCCTCGACGCCGGGCACACCCGCATCGGGTTCATCAATCTCGATCCAGTGATACCGGCCGCCATCGGGAGGCGCGAGGGATACGAGCGTGCCCTGCATGAGGCCGGGATCGCCCTCGATCCCTCCCTCGTCATACCGGGCTACGCCACCGCCGACGGCGCCTACACCGCCGCGTGTGAACTGCTCGACCGTACGGGCGCCGACCGGCCGACCGCGCTGTTCTGCGGCAACGACCGGATGGCGATGGGCGCGTACGACGCGATCAAGGAACGCGGACTACGTATCCCGCACGACGTGGCCGTGGTGGGGTTCGACAACCAGGAACTCATCGCCGCCTATCTGCGGCCGAAGCTGACGACGCTCGCCCTGCCCTTCGAAGCCATGGGCACCACGGGCGTCGACATGCTGGCCGTCCTCGCAGCGGGGCAGCCGCTCGACACCCTCCGGGTGACGCTCGACTGCCCGCTGCTCGAACGCTCGTCGGTCTGACTGCGAATCAGCCCGCCGAGGAATCCCGTCCCGTCTTCGTCCTGTGTGTTGAAGAGGAAAGGAATCTTCATTATGACACCCCCCACACCTTCACGGCGGCGGCTGCGGCCCCTCATGACGGCGCTGTCCGCCTCCGCCGCAGTGGCTCTGGTGCTGTCGGGCTGCAGTGGCGGCTCCGGCGCCTCCGGCGGGGCCGCCAAGGCCGGTGCCGCCTCCGGTAGCCAGCTCCTCACGATCCCGCGCGAGGACCTGGCGACGTTCACGCGCAACTTCAACCCGCTCGCGGGCATGCAGGCCGCTCCCATGACCCATCAGGCGGTCTACGAGCCGCTGGTGGTGCACAGCATGGCGGACGCCAAGGACACGCCGTGGCTCGCCACCAAGTGGGAGCAGGCCGAGGACGCCCGCTCGCTCACGTTCACGCTGCGCGAGGGCGTCAAGTGGTCGGACGGCCAGCCGCTCACCGCCGACGACGTCGTCTACACCTTCCAGCTTCAGAAGGACGTGCTGGGCGGCTTCGACTACCTCGACGAGGTCACCGCGGTCGACGCCCAAACGGTGAAGTTCTCCTTCAACAAGCCCTTCTCGCCTGCCTTCTTCGAGATCAGCGGCCACTACATCCTGCCGAAGCACATCTGGTCCCAGGTGAAAGACCCGGCGAAGCACACCAATCCGGACCCGGTCGGCACCGGCCCGTACACCAAGGTCGAGAACTTCCAGAGCCAGTCGTACGAACTGCGCAAGAACCCGCACTACTGGCAGCCGGACAAGCAGCAGATCGCCGGCATCAGGATGGTCGCCTTCTCCGGCAACGACAGCGCCAATATCGCCTTCGTCAACGGCGAGGTGGACTGGACGCAGTCCTTCATCCCGGACATCGAGAAGTCCTTCGTCGCCAAGGACAAGCAGCACAACCACTACTGGTTCCCACCCGTCGGCGCCATGATCAACTGGCAGCTGAACACGACCAAGGCCCCCTTCGACGACCCGGCCGTCCGCAAGGCGCTCAGCATGGCCGTCGACCGCGACAAGGTCACCAAGGTCGCGATGAACGGCTACGCCGAACCCGCCGACTGCACGGGTCTGGCCCGGACGTACGACAAGTGGCGCGACACGTCCCTGGCCGCCTCGTGCACCTGGACGAAGTACGACACCGGCGCGGCGGCGCAGGCCCTGGACGCGGCCGGCTATCGGGACAGCGGCGGCAAGCGGCTGCTGAAGGACGGCAAGCCATTCACGCTGGACATCTCCGTCGGCTCCGCCTCCTCCGACTGGATCTCGGTCGCCAACATCATCAAGCAGGATCTCGCGAAGGTCGGCATCACCGCCACCGTGAAGACGCCCGACTGGTCGGCCGTCCAGTCGTCGTACGACCAGGGCACCTTCGACACCGGCATCGTGTGGAGCAACAATGGCGCCACCCCGTACGAGTACTACCGAGGCGTGATGTCGACCAAGATGCTCAAGCCCGTCGGCAAGCAGGCCACTGAGAACTACCACCGCTTCGGCGACAAGAAGGCCGACGAGCTCATCGCCGCCTTCGCCGCCGCCACGGACGAGACCAAGCAGCGCGAGCAGATGAACGGCCTGCAGAAGCTGTACGACGAGCAGGCGCCCCTGGTCCCGCTGTTCACCGGCCCCGAATGGGGCGCGTACACCGACGCCCGCTTCACCGGCTGGCCCACCGAGGAGAACCCGTACGCCACCCTCGGCAACCGCAACTCCAGCACGATCCTCGTGCTCACCTCACTGCAGCCCGTCAAGGGCTGACGCCCGAGCGGACCGGCGGCCGTCCTCCTCCCCGGACGGCCGCCCCCGCGCCCCGCCCCCACCGCCACTGACAGGGAGCACGACCCGTGCGTCTGATCCTGCGCAACCTGGGGTTCTATCTGCTCGCCTTCTGGGCTTCCATCACCCTGAACTTCGTACTCCCGCGCTTCATGCCGGGCGACCCGGTTTCCCGGATGTTCGCGCAGGCCCAGGGCACGATGCAGCCCGACCAGATAGCCCAGCTGCGGAAACTCCTCGGCCTGGACAACCGCCCCCTCTGGGAGCAGTACGTCACCTACGTCAAGAGCGTCTTCACCGGCGACCTCGGCATCTCCATCACCCGCTTCCCGACCCCGGTCACCGAGGTGATCGGCTCGCAGATCGGCTGGACCCTGCTGCTCGGCGGCATCGCGCTCGTCATCGCCGCCGTCGTCGGCAACCTGCTCGGCATCGTCGCCGCCTGGCGGCGCGGCGGCGTCCTCGACTCCGCCTTCCCACCCCTGCTGATCTTCGTCGGCTCGTTCCCGTACTTCTGGCTGGCCATGGGGGCGCTGTACCTGTTCGGAGTGAGCCTGGGCTGGTTCCCGCTGCGGCACGCCTACGACGTCGGCCTGACCCCCGGCTTCACCGGCGAGTTCGTCTCGAACGTCGCCACCCACCTGGTTCTGCCCGCGCTGACCATCGTGCTGGTCTCCATCGGCGGCTGGATGCTCGGCATGCGCAACACCATGATCGCCACGGCGGCGGAGGATTACATCACGATGGCCGAGGCCAAGGGCCTGAGTCCCGCCCGGATCATGTTCCGCTACGCCGCCCGCAACGCGATGCTCCCGTCCGTCACCAACTTCGGCATGGCGCTCGGCTTCGTGGTCGGCGGCGCCCTGCTCACCGAGGTCGTGTTCGCCTACCCCGGCATCGGCTACCAGCTCCTGATGGCCGTCCAGGGCCTGGACTACCCGCTGATGCAGGGCATCTTCCTGACCATCACGGCGGCGGTGCTGCTCGCGAACTTCCTCGTCGACCTCGTCTATGTCCGCCTCGACCCGCGCGTCCGCGTCCGCTGAGGGGAGCCGCCGACATGACCGCCGTAGACATCGACATCGCGGGGACCTCCGCGGCAAAGGCACAGGCACCGCCCGGCCGCCGACGTGGACTGCTGCGCCAACTCGCCGGCGTCAAGAAAGCGCTGATCGGACTGGCCCTGCTGGCTCTGTTCGCGCTCCTCGCCCTGCTCGCCCCCGTCATCGCCCCCGGCGACCCGTCGCTCATCAACGCGACGGGAAGTCAGCCCCCCTCGGCCGCTCACTGGCTCGGTACGACGGCGAAGGGACAGGACGTCCTCGCCCTCACCCTGTGGGGTGCCCGCAGTTCGCTCTTCGTCGGGTTCGCGGTCGGGCTTGCCGCATGCGCGGTTGCCACCGTCATCGGCCTGGCCTCCGCGTACTTCGGCCGAATCGCGGACGACGTGCTCACTCTGATCACCAACATCTTCCTGCTGCTCCCCGGCCTGCCGCTGCTCATCATCCTGGCCGCGTTCCTGCCCCCCGGGACCTCCACCGTGATCCTGGTACTCGTCGTCACCGGCTGGGCGGGATCGGCCCGGGTGCTGCGCGCTCAGGCCAAGTCGATCCGCGGCAAGGACTTCGTGGCCGCGGCCGTCGTCACGGGAGAGCGCCCGCTGCGCATCATGTTCCGCGAGATCCTGCCCAACATGGCGTCCGTGGTGATGACTACGCTGCTCGGCTGCGTGATCTTCGGCATCGGCGGTCAGGCGGGCTTGGAGTTCCTCGGTCTCGGGGACAGCAGCGTCGTCAGCTGGGGCACGAACCTGTACTGGGCCGGCACCGACGGCGCCTTGATGACCGGCGCGTGGTGGGCCTTCGTCCCCTCCGGGCTGTGCATCGCGCTCGTCGCCTTCGCGCTGGCATTGGTCAACTACGCGGTCGACGAGATCACCAACCCGAGGCTGCGGGCCCAGCCCGCCAAGCGGCGCTCCGCCGAGAGGAAGGGCTGAGCCATGGATTCCGTACACGACGCACCCGTCCTCGACGTCCGCGGCCTCCGCGTCGAATACCGCAGTGACGGACGCACCGTCCTGGGCGCCGACGACGTCTCCTTCTCCATCGGCCCCGGAGAGGTCTTCGGGCTGGCCGGGGAGTCGGGCTGCGGCAAGTCGACCATCGCCAACGCGGTGATGCGACTGCTGAAGCCCCCGGCGGAGATCACCGCGGGAAGTGTCCACTTCCAGGGCCGGGACGTCCTGGCCCTGGACGAGCGGGAGCTGCGCGCCTTCCGGTGGCGGGAGATCGCCATGGTCTTCCAATCGGCGATGAACTCGCTCAATCCCGTCCTCACCATCGGCGAGCAGATCGGCGACATCTTCACCACTCACGAGAAGCTGAAGAAACGACTGGCGCGGGAGAGAGCGGGCGAGCTGCTCCACCTGGTGGGCATCGACCCCGGCCGACTCAGGGCCTACCCGCACCAGCTCTCCGGCGGTATGCGGCAGCGCGTGGTCATCGCCATGGCCGTCGCGCTCCGGCCCCGACTGCTGATCATGGACGAGCCGACCACCGCACTCGACGTCGTCGTCCAGCAGGAGATCATGGCCCAGATCCGCGACCTCCAGCACGAGCTGAGCTTCTCCATCCTCTTCATCACCCACGACATGTCCCTGATGGTCGAGCTGTCCGACCGCATGGGCGTGATGTACGGGGGACGGATCGTCGAACTCGCCGACGCCAAGGATCTGTTCACCCAGCCGCTCCACCCGTACACCGAGGCGCTGATGAACGCCTTCCCGCCGCTGACCGGCCCGCGCCGGGAGCTCACCGGCCTCTTCGACGCCCCCCGTACCGCCGGCAGTTGCGGCTTCCACGTCCGTTGTCCCGAGGACCGCTCGGACTGCTCCGTGAACATCCCCAACCTGCGTGAGGTCGCCCCCGGCCGGTGGGTGGCCCAGAGCCCTCAGGGAGTCCCGCGATGACCCAGCCCCTGCTCTCCGTACGCGGCCTGAGCAAGGACTTCCAAGTCGGCACCGTCTTCTCACGGCGCCGTGTCCGTGCCGTCAACGACGTGTCCTTCGACCTGCCGGCTGGCCGGATCACCGCCCTGGTCGGCGAGTCCGGCAGTGGCAAGTCCACCATCGCCCGCTGTCTGGCCCGCCTTGAACAGCCCTCCGCCGGACAGGTACTCCTGGACGGCGAGGACGTCCTGCGCACCGAACGGCGGCGGGCGTCTCGGGCGTACCGCCGCAAGGTCCAGATGGTGTTCCAGGACCCCTTCGGCTCGCTCAACCCCGTTCACCGCATCGAGCATTTCCTCACTCGATCCCTCGTCGTGCACGGCCGCCCCGCCACACGAGAGGCGCTGCGCGAACTGATGACGACCGTGGGTCTGACCGAGGACATGCTGCAGTCCTACCCGCACGAGCTCTCCGGCGGCCAGCGCCAGCGCGTCGCCGTCGCCCGCGCCCTCGCGGTCGAACCCCGGCTGATCCTCGCCGACGAACCGACCTCGATGCTGGACGTCTCCGTACGCGTCGGCGTGCTCAATCTGATGCGGCGTCTGCGCGACGAACGGGACACCGCCATGCTGTACATCACCCACGACCTGGGCTCCGCCCGCTATCTCGCGGACACCACGATGGTGATGTTCGCCGGCGAGCTCGTCGAGGGCGGCGACGCACTTGCCGTCATGGACGCCCCGGCCCACCCCTACACCCGCCTGCTGCTGTCCGCCGTACCCGACCCCGAGCGGGCCGGGAGCTACGACCCGGTCGAGCGCGCTCGACTGCGCGAGGCGATCCTCAACCCCACGTCCTGCCCGTACGGCGACGACGGCACGTGCAGCCGCACCGAGCCCGTCCGCCACGTCGTCGGCGAGGACGACGGACATCCCCACTGGGTGCGCTGCCACCTGCGCGCACCGATCTCCGACATCGCCCGCCGGGTGCTCAAGACCACCGACAGGCCGACCGGCGAGGCCACCGACGACACCGAGGAAGCTGAGACCGCCGCCGCATGACCCACGACCTCACCCTCCCCTCCGACATCTCCGGCGCCGAGGGGCTGGCCGAGCGCGCCGAACGCGACCCCCACCGTCCCCGCTTCCACTTCACCTCGCCCGGTGGCTGGCTCAACGATCCCAACGGGCTAACCCACTGGAACGGCGTCTACCACCTCTTCTACCAGTACAACCCGCTTGCTCCCGTCCACCACCGCATCCACTGGGGCCACGCCACCAGCAACGACCTCGTCCACTGGACCGACGAGCCGATCGCCCTCGTCCCGGGCTCCGACGGCCCCGACCGTGACGGCTGCTGGTCCGGCGTCCTCGTCGACGACGGGGGAGTGCCCACGCTCGTCTACTCCGGCCGTCACGGGAACCGCGAACTGCCGTGCGTGGCCACCGGGTCCGCCGACCTGAGGCGCTGGACCAAGGACCCGGCCAATCCGGTCATCAGCGCCCCGCCCCGCGACATCGACGCCACCGCCTTCCGCGACCACTGCGTCTGGCGGGAGGGCCAGGTGTGGCGGCAACTGGTGGGCTCGGGCATTCGGGGCGTCGGCGGAACGGCCTTCCTGTACGAATCCGACGACCTGCGCACGTGGCGGTACGTCGGCCCCCTGCTGATCGGCGACGCCTCGCAAAACCGGGGCGAACTCGACTGGACCGGCACGATGTGGGAGTGCGTCGACCTGTTCGGCACAGACGACGACACCGACGTCCTGATCTTCTCCGCCTGGGACGAGGGCACCACCCACCACCCTCTGTACTGGACGGGCCGCTACCAGGGCGACACCTTCACTCCGACCTCCCTCCACCGGCTCGACTACGGCGAACGCTACTTCTACGCTCCGCAGTCCACACGTGACGCCCACGGCCGGCGGATCATGTTCGGCTGGCTCCAGGAGGGGCGATCGGAAGCGGTGACGGCGCAGGCGGGGTGGTGCGGTGTCATGTCGCTGCCACGCGTCGTCACCCTCGGCGCGGACGGGCAGCTGGTTCAGGCCCCCGTACCCGAGCTGGCCCGGCTCCGGCGAGATCACGTACGGGTCCCCGCCGGCCCGCTGGACAACACGTACACCCGGCTGCACTCCGTGCGGGGAGACCAGCTCGACATCGAGATCACCCTGCGGCTCGCGCCCGGCGCCACCGCCCGGCTGGTCGTGCGCGAGACGCCGGACGGTGCGGAACGCACGGTCGTCGAGGTGAGCCGCCTGCCCACGGGCGGCATCCTCCGGCTGCACCGCGAGGCGTCCAGCCTCGACCCGTCCCTGGACGCCGAACCGCGTCACGGGGAACTGCCGCTGAGTGGCGACGGCCTGGTGGACCTGCGTGTCCTCGTCGACCACTCCGCACTGGAGATCTTCGCCAACGGCCGGCCGCTCGCCGCCCGCATCTACCCCACCCGCTGCGACGAGGCCGTCGGCGTCGGCATCAGTGCCGACGGCGACGTCACCGTGGAGAGTTTCGACGCTTGGCGGATGGCGCCGGCGTTCACCGACGGCCCCCGGCCGCTGTGGCCGTGACGGTCTGAGCCCACCACCCTCTCAGCACCCTCCCAGCACCCCCTCAGGAGCCCGCCATGCGCGTGTCCCGTCGTACCCTCCTGCTCGCCGGAGGTCTCACCCTGCTGCCCCTCCCAGCTGCCGTCCCGGCATCCGCCCTTGCCGAGAACACCTCCGCACGAAACCCGATCCCCGACCCCCTCCCCCTCACCGGCAAGTGGAACCGCACCGCCGACGGCGGTTGGAAGGCGACCGGCGCCACCGGAGAAGGCGCCCTCGCCCTCTCCGAGCAGCAGATCGCCGCCAAGGCCACGTACACCGTCCAGGTGGCCCCCACATCCCAGAACGGAGTGGGCGCGCTGGTGTTCCGGGCCGCCGAGGACGGCTCCGCCGGATACGCGGCCGCCCTGGACCACGAGCGCGTACGGCTCTTCGACCTGGCGAGCGGCCAAGCCATCGCCACAGCGCGGCTGGCAGGAGCGCGGACCGGAGGAACGTACGAGCTCGAAGTCACCGTGGACGGAGCCGAGCTGACCGTCTCCGTCGACGGCAAGAGGCGCATCCGCGCAGAGGATCACCGCTACGACTCCGGCGCCGTGGGCCTGCTCGCCCAGAACGGCACCGTGGTCTTCGGCCCGCCCACCCTGTCCGAGGTCACCACTAATCTCACCGGCTGGACCACCGGCGGCGGCACGTGGACGGCGACCCCGCTCGGCTGGCGAGCCGAAGCACCCGACGGCGGCACCGCCCGCGCCATCGCCGCCACCCAGGCGTACGACACCGCCCTCCAGACCGACCTCATGCTCCACGACACCTCCGCCGTGGCCACCCTGCTGGTGCGGGCCGGCGCCACGGGTACTCAGGGCTACGGCGTCCAGGTCGACCCCGGACAGGGCCGGCTGCGGCTGTGCCGCATCGACGGGGACGTCACCCTCGGCACCTACAACACCACCATTAGAACGGGAACCGTCTACCGGCTGCGGATCGAGGCCGAAGGCGACGAACTGCGCGTGCACTGGCAGACGAACTTCCTCTCGCCCGACGGCTACGCCCCCGCCATCACGGCTCGGGACACCGGACACGCCTTGGGGCGGCTCGGCGTCCTGGTGTCCGGCGGCGCGGCGTCTTTCGACAACATCGCCGCCGCCGACCTCGTCACCGACGTCATGGGATGGACGACCAGGTCCGGTACCTGGACTCCCGACCTGCGCGGTATCCGAGGCGGCAGCGGCCTGCGTACGGACTCATTCGCGCACGGCGACCTGGTCGCGAGGGCCGACATCACGCCGAGTGGCCCGTCGGCCTCCGCCGGCCTCGTCGTGCGCGCGTCCGCGAACGGCTCCGGCGGCTACGAGGCCCGCCTCGACGCCGCCCGCAACACCGTCAGCCTGATCGACCGGGCCTCCGGCGCCCGCGTCGCGACCGCCGCCGCGCCGATCCGGCGCATCGCCGCAGGCGGCACCTACCGGGTAGAGGTCCGCGCGACCGGTAGGACCATCGAGATGCACGTGGATGGCGTACGCGCGCTCATGGCACGCGTCTCCGCGACCACGGGCGCCTCCATCGGCGTCGCGGCCGCGTACGGCACGGCGTACTTCCAGAACGTGCAGGCCAGGAGCACGGCCGGCTACTTCACGGAGCCCTACCGCCCCACATACCACTACACCCAGCTCACCGGCTCCACCAGCGACCCCAACGGCCTGGTCCACTACGACGGCGAATACCACCTCTTCCACCAGGACCGGGGCCGGTGGGCGCACGCCGTGAGCACGGATCTGGTCCACTGGCAGCCCCTGCCCATCGCCCTGCCCTGGAACGAGTACGGCCACTGCTGGTCGGGTTCGGCAGTCGTCGACGAGGACGACTCGTCAGGCCTCTTCGACGGCGGCTCCGGCCTCATCGCGTACTACACCAGCTATCACCCGGACAAGCCCGGCGGCAACGCGAGCGTTCGCATCGCCTACAGCAAGGACAAGGGCCGCTCCTGGCAGTGGCACGGCGGCCCGGCACCCGCCGTGCAGAACCCGGGAGGCCCCGACGCCGGCTGGACCTTCCGAGACCCGAAGGTCGTCCGCGACGACGCACACGCGCAGTGGGTGATGGTGGTCTCCGGCGGCGACCACATCCGCTTCTTCACCTCCACCGACCTGCTCACCTGGACGCACACCAGTTCCTTCGGATACGGCGGCTGGGTGACGGGCGGGGTGTGGGAGTGCCCCGACCTGTTCCCACTCCCGGTCGACGGGGACACGGCGCGCGTCAAGTGGATCCTCACTCTGAGCACGGGAGCCGTGCGCGCGACGGACGGCTCGGCCGCCCAGTACTTCACCGGTGACTGGAACGGCACCTCCTTCACCCCGGACCAGACGGCGGGCACGGTGCTGCGCCCCGACTCCGGGCGCGACTACTACGCCGCCATGTCCTTCTACGGGCTGCCCGGCGGGCGACGCGTGTGGCTGGCCTGGACGAGCAACTGGGACTACCCGTTCAGCGCCCCGACAGGTGCCTGGAACGGCCAGTTGAGCATTCCGCGCGAGCTCACCCTCACCAACACCGACGACGGTGTACGTCTGGTGCAGCGTCCGGTGCCGGAACTGACCGCCCTCCGTGCCACGACGACCACCCGTACCGACCTGTCCGTCGGGCCGGACTCCGCCAACCCGCTGGACGGGGTCAGAGCGGTAGCGTACGAGGTCGAGGCCGAGATCACCCTCGGGACGGCGACGGAGGTCGGCTTCCGGCTGCGTGAAAAGGACGACCAGCACACGACAGTGGGCTTTGACGCGCAGGCGGGCCGGCTGTTCGTCGACCGTACGGCATCCGGCCTGAGCGACTTCACGCAGTACTTCAAGGGCCGCACCACTGCCCCGATGAGGCCCGTCGACGGCCGTGTGACATTGCGTGTCTTCGTGGATTCCTCGTCGGTCGAGGCCTTCGGAGCCGACGGCCGGGCGACGATCACCAGCCTGATCTTCCCCGACCCTGACGCGCAAGGCATGTCCTTCTACACAAAGGGCGGGACCGCACACGTCGAGTCGCTCAAGGTACACCGGCTGCGGAGCGCGTACCGCTTGGTGGACCGTACGACGCAGCGAGAGACCCCACGGACCACCGGCGCGGAATTCCGCTCGAATCTGGGCGAGTTGACCGTTACCCCCGCCGGCCATTGGTCGACCGACAGCGCGGGCCGTTCCGGAACCTTCGACAAGGACAGCAACGCGATGTCGTCCCGCACGGCCACGAACCTGGACTTCACCACCCTGATCCGGCTGGGGAGCCCCGACGCCACGACCAGCGGAGCACTCTCCCTCCTGTGGCGCGCCTCGGCCGACGGCAACGACGCCTACTGCCTAAACATCGACCCCAACCTACGCGTGATCCGCCTGGTCGCGAAGGCCGATGGGATGTTCGACGATGCGGCCGCCCTGGCCCGGGTCCCGGCACTGGTCCGGCACGGCACGACGTACCCGATCCGCATCCTCGCCGAGGGAAACCGGATCCAGGTGTTCCTGTCTGACACCCGGATCATGGACGTGACGGACACGACGTACACGCGCGGACATGTCGGACTGAACGTCTTCGACGGTCGGGCGGCTTATCAGGACACCTATGTGAAGGAGCTGTGAGCAACTCCTCATCGACCGAGAGGCGTTCGGCAACGGCATCGAAAGAGTAGTCGACCGCTATGTCACGATGACCCGAGCGACTCGGCAACTCGTCATCCTCACGAGCTCCCGGGGCCGGACAGAGCAATCGTCAAGACCTGTGGATCAAGTTTCTTAAGCAGCTTTCGACTTACCCCCGATCGTCGGTGATTCCTCGGGCCGCTCGACGAGCTTGCCCTTGACGAACGTGGCCCCGGCGCGGACCAGGG